>JAQBNZ010000097.1 GCA_028288285.1 Mucilaginibacter sp. | reverse complement strand
ATCGCATTTATGGCGTCAGTTGATGGAGCATTGTTCTTCCTATTGCAGGATAACAGTTTAAATAATGAAAGACTAAGAAATACGAAAAGTATCGCCTGAAATAAGTTTTTCATAATTGTCAACTCTATTATCATTCGTTAAAAGTATAATCTGGCAGCTTATGAGTAACCGCAACAAAATTTAATAAACTAAAATAAGCTAAAAAGCTAACTTCCTTAAATCATCTATAAAATAGTTCGATATTTGTCCGATGTGGGCTATCCTTTAGCCTTTGGTAAGGATTTTTTTTATTTATATTCTATATTTTGAGACAAAATAATATACCATTAGCTAATATAATATACAATTGTAATAGATACGGTCTCTATAAAGTAAAACACTAAACATAACATTATGAAACACGAAGATGTGGTTGCGGCTCTAAAAATAATTGCAGATAAAGGGATGGCGATCAAATTAAGCAAAGACGATTTACAAGACTTGAAATCATATAACCTGATTGAAATTGCAAAGGGCGAAGAGAATGAAAGATCTCCGGCTTGTTCATTAACTAAAAAAGGCCGTGTAATGCTTAAAGCAAACTCAAAAGCATAGACAACGCGCCAATTTGCCTGATTTTCAGAGCAAATGTCTTAAATCCGCCTGTAATAAGTCGTATATGCCCATTTGATTTTACTTATTTCCTGCTCATGTTTGTGTAACCTTTAAAAATCAAAACAATGAATATCATCGGAAATAAATTTTTAGTGACTTTTGGGATGGCAAAAGCGATATTGCACTTTCAAAGCGCAACTTCATTGACATTTACTATTTTAGAAAAAGACGGGGGTGAAGTAAACGTAGCTGAAACTGTAGCGGTTAAAATGACCGAACTAAGGCCGCAATTGTTTATGGTAACCTGGAAGGAAGAAAGTGGAACGACAGTAACTCAGGTTCAGGATTATGAAAATGAGATTATATATTCAAACTGGACCATCCCAGGCGGAGAATTTAAAAACATACAGGGAACACTTAAGCAAATTTAAATTGTTACTATATTAGAACTGTAAAATAACTGCCGCATAGAAAGCCATTCAAGCGAGTGGCTTTTCTTGTTATATTACAGTATGTTTACGCTTTTCAATTATAGTTTATCCCATTTTGCGATATTTTTTCCATATAGGTTACTTGGGTACAAACTACAGCGGATGGCAAAAACACCCGGATGGGCTTAGCGTGCAACAGGTTTTGGAAAACTGCCTGGGCCAGGTTTTTAAGAAGCCCATATACATAGTAGGCTGTGGACGCACAGATGCACAGGTACATGCCAGCCAATTTTTTTTTCACATGGATGAAGACAAACCGTGGGATTTTGACCTGGCCTTCAGGCTTAACAATTTGTTACCTGATGACATAGCAGTTTTTGATATTATATCAATGGACGGCCTGCCACATGCCCGCTTTGATGCGATAGAACGATCATATGATTATTTTA
This sequence comes from Mucilaginibacter sp., assembly GCA_028288285.1. GTDB lineage: Bacteria > Bacteroidota > Bacteroidia > Sphingobacteriales > Sphingobacteriaceae > Mucilaginibacter. Next base: position 21,642 of record JAQBNZ010000097.1, on the reverse strand, counting down.
TCCACACTTATAAAGATCCCTTTTTAAGTAGTTTCAGTTCAATGTATCTTACAAATGACTGGGATATAGTTAGCATGAAACGTGCAGCAAACTTGTTATTAAAGTATAATGACTATCATGCTTTTTGCAAAATGCCTGATAGGAATCAGCATACTATTTGTAACGTTAGTGCTGCCGATATTTTTGCAGATGCTACAGGAGATAAATTAAGATTTCATATAACAGCAAACCGCTTCTTAGGTAAAATGGTACGGATTATTGTTGGCAAGCTACTTGACATAGGTACCCGGAAATTAAGCGTTGATGAACTTGAATCACACCTTGTTGATCCGCAGTTACTTCAAATCATCAAACCAGCTTATCCGCAAGGATTATATCTCAGCAAAATCAAATATCCATATCTTGATATTCCTCCCCGTAGTAAATTTAACCAAATGCTTGCCAGCGATATAAATGACTGGAGAGCTGTTTAATTAATATATCAGGTGTTTAACTTTATAAAACCACCGTCTATTGGGTAATCGCAGCCTGTTATAAAAGAAGCTTCGTCTGAGCATAGGTATAACATCAGCGCCGCAATCTCATCCGGGTTCCCCATACGGCCTATTGGTTGGGTTTTAGATAGTTTATCAAACATTTCCTTTTCCTGACCGGGATATGTTTTAGCTAAAAACCCATCTACAAAAGGAGTATGTACCCTTGCCGGAGATATACAATTGCACCTGATGTTATCTGCTAAATAATCTTTCGCAACAGATAAAGTCATACCCACTACAGCACCTTTTGAGGTGGAATAGGCAAACCTATCAGCCAAACCAACAGATGATGCTATAGATGCCAGGTTACATATTACTCCACCGCCTTGTTTCATTATTGGCAAAACCGCATGCAAGCAGTTATAAACGCCTTTAACGTTTACAGAAAGTACCCTGTCAAAATCTTCTTCACTGGTATTATCAGCCTTACCTATATGTGCAATACCGGCGTTATTTACCAAAATATCAATTTTACCTAATTGTGCCTTTATGGCATCTGCTACCTCGCTTACATTTGCCTGGTTAGCTACATTACATTTAAAGAACCACGCTTCATGCCCGGCAGCCTTTATTTCACCGGCAACTGTACTACCTCCGGTTTCATCAAAATCAAGGATACATACTTTAGCACCCTGTTGTGCAAAAAGAATAGAAGCGGCTCTTCCTATTCCACTTCCGCCACCGGTTATTAAGGCTACTTTGTTTTTTAAACTAAACATATTTGCTTTTATTTATTTACTTAAATTAAGATACTTTATAATGCTTCATCCATAAGGTAAAGAATGGATTCATAGTTTTGTGAGACAGCCTTTGACATAGCCATCTCGCAGGTTTTGGTAGATGAATAATACCCATCATAGCTGTGCTGTTTTACTTCCAATGCCTCGGGCATAGTTGCCGAGTCAGTTAATTCGGGAAATAAAAAACCACGATCTCCGGCCATACCACAGCAACCGGTATGTTTTGGTACGTTTACCTCTTCGGCAAAATGTTTAGCCAGGGTTACAAACTTGTTTACGGTCTTCATTTTTTCTAATGAACAAACCGTGTGCACTGTAATACTGCCCTTTTTCTGTTTCACAGCTACATTTGGCTTAACATGGTCATGAAAAAACTCTACGCTATCTAATATCTTCAGTTTATCAAACTTCACCTGGTTATTTGCCGTAAGTGCCCCCCGCATATTATGTAATGTGTATGCGCATGAGCTTACATCTGTCACTACCGGTAATTGTCCCTGATTACTTGATATCCATAGCCTTTGAATGATATCATTGGCTGTGTACTCGTATGCGTCCTTAAATCCTTTAGATGAATATATCTGACTGCAGCAACTGCCGCCTATGTTTTCCAACACACGTACGGAAACACCCAATTTTTCACACACACTCATAAAGGTATCCATAATGCTCTTTTCCTTTGCTTTGTAAGTGCCTAGTATCCTTGAAATGCAGGCCGGGAAATAAACAATCGTGTTTGCTAAATCAGTGTTAATAGGGTTACCTGTCAATTTTTGAAAAGACAGATCAGGAGGGTAACTCATCTGATCAGACCATAAAGGCATTGCGGGAATGACTTTTTTGGCGGCTTTTGTAAGGTTAAACATTGCATTATCACCAAAAACTTTATTTATGGCGAAGCCCCCCTTTAAGCCGGTACGTATGCCCCACTCAACTAATTTAAAGTTTTTAGCTACAAGCAAGGCTACCCGGTTTTGAAAGGCAGAATGATTTTCTCTTCGTAAACGTTTTACCAGGTCGCCGGTATTAATATCTACCGGGCAGGCTGTAGCGCAAAGACCATCAACAGCACAGGTTTCTAAACCATCGTACTGATATTGATCCAATAGAAGTTTGTATTTAGTTTCCTCCCCGGCCGTTTGAAGCTTCTTTAAAACCCTTCTTATAACAATGCGTCGCCTTGGTGTGGTGGTTAAATTACGGCTCGGGCATTTATGCTCGCAATATCCACACTCAATACATTTATCAACCTCCGCCTCTACTGATGGTAAATCTTTCAGATCTTTCAGGTGAGCTTCCTCGTCATCATTGATTATAACACCAGGGTTTAAAAGCATTTTAGGATCAATGGCCTGCTTAATCATCTTCATGATCTGGTAAGCCTCGCCGCCCCATTCAGTTTCAACAAACGGAGCCATATTACGGCCGGTACCATGCTCCGCTTTTAAACTGCCATTGTACTTCTCTACTACTAAAACCACAACCTCACGCAGAAACAGGTCATATCGCTTCACCTCTTCGGGCGTATCAAATGACTGGGTAACCACAAAGTGGATATTACCGTCTTTTGCGTGGCCAAATATGATGGCATTATTATAATCATATTTAATAAAAAGCTTCTGCAAATCTAAAATTGCATCACCTAACTTACTCACCGGAAAGGCGAGATCTTCTAATATTACAGTTGTTCCGCTTGCACGCACTGCTCCTACTGCAGGGAAAAGCCCTTTTCTAACTTTCCAAAAGAAATCCTGTTCAATTGGGTCGCTGGTAAAAACAGGCGCGTTTAATAATGATAACTGTCCTACCGATTGTAAAAATCCATTTACCTTAAATTCCAATTCTTCATAAGTATTTTCCTGGAATTCTACCAGCAAGGCTGCAGCAGTAAGTGGCAATTCCTTTACAATGGCAGGCATACCAACCATATTCTCAACTGATCTTAACGAAGCCCTGTCCATCAGCTCTACCATTAACGCTCCTGCATCAGTAAGTGGGATAATAGCCTGGCAGGCCGAATATATATCAGGAAAATAAAGTAATGCGGTTGATTTGCAGGGATAATCCGGAACGGTTTGTAATACCGCCTCCGCAATAAACGCGAGTGTACCTTCGGCGCCAATTAACAAATGCGCCATTATATCTAAGGGATATGTATGGTCTATAAACGCGTTAAGTGAATAACCAACTGTATTTTTGGTTTGGTACTTATTCCTTATCTTGTTGTATAACGCTTTGTTTGTTTCAATGCGGACTTTAATATCTTTCAACACCTGGCAAAGCTCGGCACATTCGTCCTGGAAGCGTGCATAGTCATCCATGTTTTCAGTGCTGAAGACTTTCCCATCAGGCAAAATAAAACGGATGAATTTTGTAGTATGGTAAGAGTTTAGCTTAACACCGCAACACATGCCGCTGGCATTATTTGATAAAATCCCTCCCATCATGGCAGCACTTATGCTTGATGGGTCCGGCCCTATTTTTCTTTTGTATTTTTTTAAATAAGTATTAACCATTTGACCGGTTATACCGGGCTGTACGCGTACTATGTCTCCGGCTTCTTCAATGGTGATCTTATCCCAAAACTGGCTTAAATCTACCAGTATACCATAGGTAATGGATTGCCCTGAAAGGCTTGTACCACCTGTGCGGAATACTAAGGGAATATTATTTTGATGAGAGAATTTAAATAAGGAAACAATTTCCATTTCCGTAGCAGGCTGAACCACGGCCTTTGGCACTAAATAATAAAAGCCCGCGTCAGATGCATATGATACAAGATCAATATAACGGGTTTTGATGCGGACGGAAGGTAATATCTTACTTAGTTCTTCTTCAATATTCATCACAATGATCGGGCGTATAATTTTGGCTTATATAATAGCAAGCCCTGTAAATCTCCGCATTTTCAAACAAATAAAAATAGTGTATCAGCATAAATTTTTTTGCAACAATATGTTTCACTATGGGTTCTATCTGCAACTATCATTATAATTTACACATGGAAAGATTTGATATAAAGATTAAACAAGGTAAAGAAGAATTTGATTTTGAAGTTAGGGATTACCTCCACCATGAAAGTGAAAAATGCAAGTTTGAGGTTTTTAAAGATGACACCCTGGTAGTCAGTTTCAACCCAGACCTACATGAACATTTAACAGTTTGTAAAAACCCGGGAAACTTAGATAAACAGTTGGTGCATTTAATAGCTGATAAATTAGAGCACTTTACTTAAACCGCTATAACGAGAATGCAACGTAGGTATCGCCTGATTTACTGCCTATTTTCCCTCCGCCGCAGGCAATAACAATATATTGCTTACCATCAATTTCATAGCTGGCAGGTGTGGCATAACCTGCCGCAGGCAAGTTAGCCTGCCAAACCATTTTGCCGGTTTTTTTATCAAAGGCACGAATCTTTTCATCCTTAGTGGCTGCTATAAAAACAAGTCCTCCTTTGGTAACCAGCGGGCCACCATAATTTTCAGTACCGGTAATTGGAATACCTTTTTTGGTCAATTTAGCATATTCTCCTAATGGCACTTTCCATAATAACTTACCCGAGGTAAGATCAACCGCATTAAGCGTGCCCCATGGTGGTTTAATGCCCGGGTAGTCATCTTTATCAACAAAACGGGTGTAACCAGCCATAGTGTAAGGTGCGGGTGGTAATGCGCTTTTAATTACTGTTGCAACAGGTTGTGTGCTAACCCTATTTGCGGAACCGGTCGCTTCCTTTTCCGGAATTTTTAAAAGGAAAGTAAGCAAGGCTTTCTTCTCCCCTTCAGGTATAGCTTTAAATGACGGCATCATGTTACGGCCGTTATCAATAATGTTTTTAGCCTGCTGCTCGGTAAATTTTTTCTCCAGATTAATCAATGCCGGTATGGTAGCTCCGTTACCTTTCAAATCAGCCCCATGGCAGGCAATACAACGCTGGTTATATATAGCATGCCCTGCCCCGGCTAATGACTTATCATTCATATTATTCTTGGGCACATCTATCATCATCTGTATCCAGGGTAATTCGCTGCAATTAATGTACATGATCTTGGTTTGCTGATCTACTGCTGCGCCTCCCCACTCGCCGCCTCCATCAAAACCGGGGAATATCCAGCCACCCTCTTTACTTGGTGGACTAAACATTACCCTATTTTTTACTTTCAGATATTTTTCCATCATGTCTTTATGCGTTGCAGGTGTAAGGTCTGTTACATCCTCAGGCTCAAATTTTTGCCGCGCAAAAGGCTCGGGCAATGACGGTATAGGTTGGGTGGGCCATGGCTTTTCGCCCGGCAGGCCATTGGTAGGTACGCCTTTTTCATTAATGGGGAATATAGGCTCGCCTGTTACCCGGTTAAACATAAATATATAGCCATGCTTGGTTATTTGTGCTACTACATCTACATTTTTACCATTATGGTTTATTGTTAAGAGGTTAGGATTCGCCGGCAGGTCGCGGTCCCAAAGATCATGATGGACGAATTGAAAATGCCATATATACTTGCCGGTGGCCGCATTAAGTGCTATTAATGAGTTAGCGTAAAGGTTTTGCCCTTTCCTGTTTCCACCATAAAAATCGCCGCCAATTGCTCCCGTTGGGATGTAAACTATGCCACGGGCCTCATCAAGCGACATACCTGCCCAGTTGTTTGCGCCTCCCAGGCTTTTCCAGGCATCTTTATTCTCCCAGGTTTCGTAACCCCTTTCGCCAGGATGCGGAATAGTGTTGAAACTCCAGCGAAGCTTACCGGTAAGCACATCATAAGCTCGTATTGGTGCGGGTGCAGCATCTTCACTTTCTGAAACACGCACACCCATAATCAATGTATTCTTATATATTACTCCCGGTGTTGTAGAGGCTACAAATGAATAAATTTTGCGGCCTACGTTTTCCGTCATATCTATATATCCGCCATTACCAAAATTATTAATGGGCTTACCTTCAGCCGCATCAATACAATATACCTTGTTGCCTACATTATAAAATATGCGCTTATTACCTCCGTTGGCATCCTGCCAGTAAACAACGCCACGGTTAACCTTATAGTAAGCCATTGGCGCGTTTCTGCCAACCGTATCTACTAAAGCAGGATCAAACAGCCAGTTTTGTTTGCCGGTGGCCGCATTTAAAGAGAACAGTTTAAGCCTGGGAGTTGAGCCATACAACACACCATTAACCATGACAGGGTTACACTGGTTTTGTGTACGGCCGCTTGAATCTTTATCATTTGAGCTATATACCCATGCTTGTTTTAAATTAGCAACGTTTTGTAACGTAATATTTTCACTGGTAGAGTATCGTGAGCCATCCTTAGAGCCGGCATAGGTAGCCCAATCTTTATAGCCATCCTCATTTTTAGGGGCCGATTGTTTACACGAATTGAAAATAATGGATACTGAAATTACTGCTAAGAATAAATAAGCTGATCTCATTGATGTTATAAATTAGTATTGCGCTGCAGGTTTACAACTTAATTTCCTTGGCAAAATACTTATTATTTATTACAGTAGCACACTACCCAACATTGTTAAAAATCCTTTTTGGAACCAGGTAGTTCAGAGAGCTTATCGGGCGGGAACTGGTCAAACACATACCTGTTCTTAGGCAAGCTGTCCGGATAATTTTCGCTAAGAAATTTGATAAGATTTTCTCTGATGTAACACCTTAGGTCAAACGCCTGCGATGAATTCCTGGCACTTATCAGCCCGCGCAGCTCTATAGTGTGTTCCTTAACATCTGTCACCTGTAAAATGCCTACTCGTTTGTCCCACAATGGCGATTCATTGAGCAACCGGGTCAATTCTGTCCTCAATATATCAACCGGCACATTGTAATCAACATATAAAAATATGGTTCCCAATATTTCTGATGTGGTACGCGTCCAGTTTTGGAATGGTTTTTCAATAAAATAATTGATAGGTAAGATCAGCCTGCGCTGATCCCATATATTTAACACCACATAGGTAAGTGTTATATCCTCCACCCTGCCCCATTCGCCCTCAACTACCAATACGTCATCAATCCTGATAGGTTGTGTAAACGCTATCTGAAAACCGGCCAGTAAGTTACCTAATGACTTTTGGGCTGCAAAACCAATAATGATTCCGCTTATACCCACACCTGTTAACAAACCGGCACCCAGTTTTCTTACATTATCAAAGCTCAATAAAATAAGGGAAATGGTTATCAGTACAATAACTATTGTAGATATCCTGCGGATGAACTGCAGCTGCGTGCGGATCTTACGTTCTTTTAAATTATCCTCTTTATTAAAATCATACTTACTGTAAACATAATCCTCCAATATTTTAATTGCATTTATTAAAATATTGGAGAAAGAAATAAGCAGAAATATACCCAACCAAGTTTTAAGGCTATCCTCATAAACGTCTTTCAGGGTAAGGTAAGGCAATATAACAGTTAGTGTAAGTAAAGGTATAAAGTGATTTAACGGTTTACTTAAATGTGTAACCACACTCCGGAAGAAGGAGTAGTCTGCCGCCTTTTTATTTTTATAATAATTTAATAATAAGGTAATTATAAACTTAAATACAAAGCCAACAAGCAGCACAAAAGCAATTACAGCCAGGTTCCATACCCAGGACGACAAATTTTTCGACAACAAATTCATTTGCTTTTCCATCTTTACAAAAATATGGGCCTGTCAAGTTTTATAGCTATCCGGTAGGCTGCATTCATTAAGCCCACGTGGCTGTAAGCTTGCGGAAAATTCCCCCACTGACTGCCCGTCTTTTCATCAACATCCTCACTAAATAGCAATAAGTGGTTACAGTACTTCATCAGTTTTTCAAATTCCTTGATCGCATCATCCAGCCTGCCAACACAAGCAAGGGCTTCTACATACCAAAAAGCACAAATTAAAAAAGTTGTTTTAGGTTTGCCAAAATCATCGTTGTGGATATATCTGTAAAATAGCCCGCCCTCTGTTTTAAGTTCGTGCTCTAATGCTATCAAATGATCTTTTGCTTTTTGCGATGCCGGGTCAATGTAATTCATCATTATCAGTTGTAGTGTACTGGCATCTAAATGCGGACTTCCCGCTGCATGTGTATAAACTTTTCGCTCGGCATCATAACAGCTTTCAATATGTACCGCGGCTCGTGCTTTTAATTGCTGTGCTTTTTCTACCAATTCTGCATTACCTATAGTTTTGGCTATTTTTTCAGCAGCGTTACAACCTGCCCATTGAAACAGGTTGCTATAGCAATGTATGTGCGCTGTATTCCTAAACTCCCATATACCGGCATCCTTCTCATCTATTGTGCGCTCTATTTTACTTAGCAGGAATTTTATCCACCTGTCAGAGTCTTTTCTCTCACTAAAAACAAAGCGATGATCGTTATATAAAGGCAACAATGATATGAGCACTTGTCCGTAAATATCATTCTGAATATGTTCTGACGCCTGGTTGCCAATACGTACAGGCTTGTTACCCATGTAACCGTCCAAATGGTCCATTATAGTTTCGTTTAGGTCTTTTTTACCGGTAATGCTATATAAAGGCTGATACCGGAAACTGTCTCCTTCTGAAAAAGAAATATCTGTTACATAGTTAAAGTAACGTTCCATTTCTTCAAAATGACCAATGTGATTTAGTGACGTTAATACATAATATGTGTCCCTAAGCCAGCAATAACGATAATCCCAGTTTCGTTCACTTCCCGGAAATTCAGGTAAACTGCTGGTACTTGCGGCGATAATTGCGCCGGTATCTTCATACTGATGGATCTTTAATACCAGCGCCGATCTCACTACATACGGCTGATAAAAAATTGCAATGGAAGAGTGCTTTATCCACAAGCGCCAGTATTCAATAGTTTCGCGCAGGTATTCTTCTGATGTACTTATTAATGAACCCTCAAATTCTGCACCGTAATTTAACAGCAGGTATTTGGTTTCATTTAATGAAAAGTATTCTTCATCTATAAGGTAAGCAAGAGAGATGTTTGATGTTAAGGTCATTTTTTCACCACACCCCGTAAACTCTATTGAGTCGCTGCCTTGTAGCCTGTCTTGCTTTGTACGGCCATAATCACAAACGGGCTCGCATTTAACCTTAATGCGGGGGGTACCTTCTAATGATTCTATTTTACGAATTAAAATTAGTGGCTTAAAATATCTGCCATGCAGAAAAAACCTTGGTGCAAAATCTGTTACCCTGTATTTGCCGTGGGTACAGGTGATCTCCGTACGTAATACGTTAGTGTTTTCTAAATAATATTGTTTTGATGTAAACTCACCTTGTGGCAGAATAGAAAATTCGCCGCCCTTATTGGTATCCAGCAAACCGCCAAATACAAACGGGCTATCAAACCGTGGCCAGCACATCCATTCAATGTTAGTATTTTTGTTAATGTGGGCAAGAAAGGCACAATTGCCCACTAAACCGGTCTGATAAACATGTTTTTCCATTAGCAGTATCTTGAAAATTACCTTAGCAACAACCGTTTATACGAATTGTTAGCCTAAAGATTAAATTCAAGGGCTGACAAATCTTAACATGAAGAATATTACATTATCTGCTTATTGAAGCCCATAACTTCACAACCCCAACATCATTGTTATGCCTGTGTACTATTCAAAAATTGCGTATCAGTACTCACAATTAATAGCTTCGTTATAATGGTTTCAAATTCTGAGCTTTAAAAATAACACTGTGTAATTTGCTTCTGCCTAACCAAACTATCGTTATAAGAAAATTTATCATTGTAAAACAATTAACGCTAACTCTGTTTTATCTTGTATGATTAATAAAATATACCCGGGCAAGCCCTATCCCTTGGGTGCTACATGGGATGACAAAGGTGTAAACTTTGCATTATATGCCGATAATGCCACTGGCGTTGAGCTTTGTTTATTTAATAATGGTAAAGAAAAAAAATTAGCCTTAAATGAACGCACACATCAAATATGGCATTGTTATATACCAGAAATTGAACCCGGACAACTTTACGGCTATCGGGTTTACGGTCCGTTTGAACCGGAGAATGGCCACCGTTATAACCCAAATAAGTTATTGATAGATCCTTATGCAAAAGCTATTTCTGGTGTTATAAACTGGCACGATTCCATATTTGGATATGAGGTAGGCCACCCGGATGAGGATTTGAGCTTTAGCCATACAAACAGTGCCAACTTCGTGCCTAAATCTGTTGTTATAGATTCACATTTTGCATGGGAGGACGATCAACCGCCAAGAACCCCTTATCACCAATCTATTATTTACGAGGCACATGTTAAAGGGTTTACACAACAGCACCCCGATATACCAGAAGAAATAAGAGGCACTTATGAAGCCTTGGGCCATCCCGTAACTATCAAATATTTGAAGGACTTAGGTATTACTGCTATAGAATTAATGCCCGTTCATCAATTTGTTGTCGATCGCCATTTGGTTGAAAGGGGCTTAACTAACTATTGGGGTTATAATACCATTGCCTTTTTTGCACCTGATGTGCGATATGCAGGTAGAATTGACGCAGGCAAACAGGTGCAGGAGTTTAAACAAATGGTGAAAGAATTGCATAAAGCCGGTATCGAAGTTATACTGGATGTAGTTTATAACCATACCGGAGAGGGTAACCAGTTAGGGCCAACACTATCTTTTAAAGGCATTGACAACGCATCATATTACAGGCTGGTAGACGATAATCAGCGATATTATAAGGATTATACCGGCACAGGCAATACCCTAAATGCCATGTTGCCTAATGTATTGCGGTATATTATGGATAGCCTGCGTTATTGGATAGAGGAAATGCATGTAGATGGCTTTAGGTTTGATCTGGCATCTACCCTTGCGCGTGAATTGCATGAGGTGAACCGCCTGAGCGCGTTTTTTGATATTATTCACCAGGATCCGGTTATATCACAGGTTAAACTAATTGCCGAACCCTGGGATGTGGGCGAAGGCGGCTACCAGGTGGGCAAGTTCCCGCCCGGCTGGGCCGAGTGGAACGGCAAATATCGCGATTGTATACGTGATTATTGGATAGGCGCCGAAAGTATGCTTGGCGAATTTGGCCAGCGTTTTACCGGCAGCCCCGACCTTTACCAGGACGATTACCGCAAACCAACAGCCAGCATTAATTTTATAACCGCGCATGATGGCTTTACCCTTAACGACCTGGTATCATACAACGAAAAGCATAATGAAGCAAATGGCGAGGATAATAACGATGGAGAGAGCCATAACCGCTCATGGAACTGCGGCGTTGAGGGCCCAACAGATGACCCGGAAATAAATAAACTACGCGACAGGCAAAAACGCAACTTATTAACAACGCTGTTTTTATCGCAAGGGGTACCTATGTTAGTTGCAGGCGATGAATTTGGCCGAACCCAACATGGAAATAATAATGCTTATTGCCAGGATAACGAGATTTCCTGGCTAAACTGGGCCGAAGCAGATGAGCAATTGCTGGCATTTACACGCAAGCTTATTCAAATAAGGAAAGATCACCCCATCTTCCGCCGCCGGCGCTGGTTCCAGGGGCAGCCTGTTAAAGGCAAAGGGTTGGAGGATATTGCCTGGTTTTTACCCGAAGGGATAGAAATGGAAGAAGAGAACTGGAATCATGATTTTGCACGTTCACTTGGTGTATTTTTAAATGGACTTGGATTACATTCTGTAGGACCGACAGGTGAAAAAATAACTGATGATAGTTTCTATGTAATCTTTAATGCCCACCATGAACCACTTGAATACAAATTACCGGAAAAAATATATAGCAAGAAATGGAAAATTATATTGGATACCAACAACGATGAAATTCATGAGCAGCCTTTAAATGAGCAAGAAAGTATTTCTGTAGAAGGAAGGTCAATTGTTTTATTACATCACCCGCTTCCATAAAAATGAACACTAATAATTCATCAAATATGCAACCGGGTATTACTTTTTCGTCTGTAGGAAAAGCAAAGGTTATACTTTGGGCGCCATATGCAAAAAAAGCGGCTATTGTTTTGCCTGAAAGACAGCTCATTATCTCTCTTGCCAAAAAGGACAGAGGTTATTGGGAGCTGGAATGTGACCAGATCCAACCCAATGATAAGTATAAATTCTTATTGGATGATACTAAAGAACTTCCAGACCCGGCTTCCAAATTCCAACCGGATGGTGTGCATGATGCGTCGCAGGTAATTGACATACAAACTATAGTATGGACAGATGATAACTGGACAAACCCACCATTAGCTGAATATATTATTTATGAATTGCACACCGGTGCTTTTACGCCGGAAGGTACTTTCAAATCAATAGAAAGCAAGTTGTCCTATTTAAAAGATCTTGGAATTACTGCGGTAGAAATAATGCCGGTAGCACAATTTCCGGGCGAACGAAATTGGGGATATGATGGTGTTTTCCCCTATGCTGTTCAAAATTCCTATGGTGGCCCCAAAGGTTTAATGGAACTGGTTAATGCCTGTCATAAAACTGGTCTTGCCGTAATATTAGATGTGGTTTATAATCATGTTGGCCCCGAGGGCAACTACTTTAATGAATTTGGGCCATACTTTACTGATAAATATCGTACTCCCTGGGGCAACGCCATAAATTTTGATGATGCATGGTGCGATGAGGTGCGAAACTATTTTGTTGGAAACGCGCTGATGTGGTTTAGGGATTTTCATATTGATGCTTTGCGTATGGATGCGGTGCATGCCATAAAAGATTTCAGTCCGAAACATATCCTGCAAGAGATAAAGGAAGCTGTTGATGAATTGATGGCAAAAACCGGCCGCGCATATTATTTGATAATTGAATTTGACCTGAATGACAGGCGCTTTATAGATCCGATAGAACAACATGGTTTTGGTATGGATGCCCAGTGGATAGATGAATTTCATCATGCCTTGCGGGTGACAGCCGGGGGAGAACAAAATGGTTATTATGAAGATTTTAACGGCATAGCCCATCTGGCAAAAGCATACCGGGATGCATATGTTTATGATGGTCAATATTCGCAGCAGCGCCTAAAAACATTCGGCACAAAAACCGATAACCCTGGGCAGCAATTTGTTGTTTTTTCGCAAAATCATGACCATGTGGGCAACCGCATGCTAGGCGAACGCAGCAGTACTTTGTTCAGTTTTGAGATGCAAAAACTGATGGCGGGCGCAGTGATGGTTAGTTCGTACCTGCCTATGCTATTTATGGGCGAGGAATGGAGTGAACACAACCCCTTTTTATATTTTGTAAGTCATACCGACAAGGAACTTATTGAGGCTGTAAGAAAAGGTCGGAAAGAAGAATTCGCGGCCTTTCATGCGGATGGTGAAGCACCAGACCCTCAATCAGAAACAACGTTTGAACAATCAAAACTAAACTGGGAGAGTTTGGATAAAGGGCAGCATAAAACAATGCTGCATTATTACAAAACGCTTATCGCTTTGCGTAAAAAGCTGCCTGCCTTACACTCGCTCAATCGTAAAAATTTAACGGTTGAATTTAATGAGCAACAGCAAACTTTACAGCTGCATCGCCGGGAAGGAGAACAGCACGTTTTTTGCTTTATGAATTTCTCTGAAGAGCAGCAGCCGTTGGCACTGCCCGCAGAGCATGGCGATTTGAAAATTGCGCTGGATTCGTCGGCACCTGAATATAAAGATGCGGCCAAAAAACAGGAAGATTTGATGTCGTCTGAAACTATTCAACCCGAGTCTATAATTATTTACACCAACTAATGTTTAATCCTGTCTCTACATATCGCATTCAGTTTCATAAGGATTTTACTTTTGATCATCTTGAAAGAATAATCCCTTATCTGGCTAAGCTCGGTATTAAAACCTTATATGCATCCCCCATTTTTAAAGCAGTACCGGGTAGCACACATGGCTATGATAGTGTTGATCTTTTAACCATCAACCCAGAAATTGGCACTCTTGATCAGTTAAAACAAATTAGCAAAACGTTAAAGAAAGAGGCTATTAGCTGGCTGCAGGATATTGTTCCCAACCACATGGCTTTTCATTCAGATAACGTTTGGTTAATGGATCTGCTTGAAAAAGGGCCACTATCCTTATACCGTAACTATTTTGATCAAAGCCTTGCAGATAGTACCTTGTTTAAGGGGCCTGTTATGATACCCTTTTTAGGGAATGATTTAGATGAAGTAATTGAGGCCGGTGAACTTAAAATAGACTGGAACCAAAACAGACTGATATTTAAATATGCTAAACAAGCTTGGCCATTAAACTTAAGAACCTATCATCTGGTATTGCAGGCAACATCTGAACCAACAGATGCCATTAAACAACTATTGCAACAGATACACCAGGTTAGTGAAATGGCCGATGCAGAGGCTTTTTCTTTAGAAATGAATGAGCTTAAATTGCAGCTATTGTCATTAATAAAAAACACAGCATTCAGCCAATATTTACAAGATTGCCTTAAAAATATAAACAACAATAAGCAACAATTACAGGCAATAGCCGGGCAGCAATACTACCGTTTATGTAACTGGAAGGAAACAGATACTAACATCAACTTCAGGCGTTTTTTTACGGTGAATGGATTGATTTGCCTGAACATTCAACGGGAAGAAGTTTTTAATCATGCACATCAATTAATTGGTTCACTTTTAAAGGAGGGTATAATTCATGGTTTACGTATTGACCATATTGATGGCCTGTATGACCCTACCCAATATCTGCAACGCTTACGCGCTTTAGCAGGTGATGAGACTTACATAGTTGTAGAAAAAATATTAGAACCAGGTGAGGAATTACCACAAACATGGCCGATACAAGGCACCACAGGTTATGACTTCCTGGCAACTGTCAACAACTTATTCACTAATCAAAAAAGCGAAAAAGCCTTTACCAGCTTTTACAAAAGTTTAAAGGTGAGTAACAGATCGGTAACCCGGCAAATACAGGACAAAAAGTCGCTGATACTAACCGAACACATGAATGGTGAGTTGGAAAATTTAACGAGGTTATTTATAGAATCTGGATTATCTGACCAATCGATAGAGCACAACGAAATTAAACAGGCCATTTCACATATGCTGATTGAGTTCCCTGTATATCGTTTTTATGGCAATGCTTTTCCATTAAACAACCAGGAAAGCGGCTGGCTTGCACGCATCTTTAAAAAAATTAAAAAACATCAGCCTGATCTGCTTACTGCAACGGAACTTTTAGAGCAAGTATTTTTAGAAAAACCGCAGGTGAAGGATAAAGCGTACAATGAAAAAGTACTTCGTTTTTATCAGCGCTGCATGCAGTTTACCGGTCCACTAATGGCTAAAGGTGTGGAGGATACTTTAATGTACACCTACAACCGCTTTATTGACCATAACGAGGTAGGCGATTCACCTGAAACATTTGGACTGACTACGACTGAATTTCATGAAACCATGCAAAAGCGCCGGCAGCAATGGCCGCTTGCCATAAACGCTACTGCCACACATGATACCAAACGCGGCGAAGGCGTACGTGCACGTTTAAATGTGCTTACCAGCATTCCGGATGAATGGCTGCAAGCTGTAACCGAATGGCAGCAACTAAACAATGACCTTAAAACCAACAATGCACCCGATGAAAATGATGAATACTTTATTTATCAAACGTTAATTGGCGCCTACCCTATGCCTGGCCAGGATGAGGATGATTTTAGTACCCGGTTAAATGAATACCTTGAAAAAATGCTTCGCGAAGCAAAAAGGCACTCCAACTGGACAGCACCAAATGAAGACTATGAAACAGGAGTTAAAAATTTCGCTGCGGCATTGCTTGATAAATCAAGGCCTTTTTGGAAAAGTTTTACACCCTTCCATGAAAAAATAAGCAGGTTAGGCATAGTGAACTCATTATCGCAGGCAACGCTAAAACTAACTTGTCCGGGTGTACCTGATATTTACCAGGGAACTGAACTTTGGGATTTGAGCCTCGTGGACCCGGATAACCGCCGCCCGGTTAATTATGAACTTAGGGAAAGGCTATTAAATACTGCAGACGAATTAGGCGAATTGTGGAAGAACCGCTTTAACAAACAGATAAAAGTATGGCTTATAAGTAAGTTGCTCTATCTGCGTACAAAATATCCCGATGTGTTTAGCAAAGGCGATTATGTACCGCTACAGGTAAAAGGTGAGCACAAAGATAGTGTGATTGCCTTTGCACGGGTGCATAAAGGTATTTGGATAGTAGTAATTGCGCCTTTAGATTTAGCTACTATATATGACGGTGAACTCACCACTCCAGCAAACATCAATTGGGGAAATACGCGTATACTTTTGCCAACTAACGCACCTGCAAACTATGAAAACACATTAACCAATATCACAGGCAAGCATCAAAAGCAAATTGAAATAAAAGATATTTTAAAAGAAATACCTCTTGCAGTTTTAAAGCTTGAGCATCCTAAAAGTGGCCGTAGCGCGGGTATTTTAATGCATATTACTTCGTTACCGTCGCTATTTGGGATAGGTGATTTTGGCTCGCAGGCAAAAAAATTTGCTGATCTGTTACACCGCTGCCATCAACAATACTGGCAAATTTTGCCGCTTAATTCAACTGGCGAGGCTGATGCTTATTCGCCTTACAGCTCTTATTCCAGTAATGCAGGGAATATATTCCTGATTAGTCCGGAGTTATTGTTAAATGAAAATTTGCTTACAGAAGATGATCTAAAATCTGCTTATGTAATAGAAAATGAGCGGGTAGATTTTAAAGCGGTTGAAAAAAATAAAAACAGCTTATTCAATAAAGCATGGAATAATTTTAATGCTAAGGACTCTATATTCAGGAGTCAATTTAATCAATTTTGCCAAAAGGAGGCTTTTTGGTTGGATGATTACGCTTTGTATTCAGTTTTAAAACAACTTAACAATAACCAGCCATGGTACACCTGGCCTGATGAATTTAAGTTTCGGGATGAAAAGACCTTGTCTGATTTCACAAAGCAAAATGCCAATGAACTTGGAAAAACAAAGTGGCTACAGTACATCTTTTCCAAACAATGGCAAGCCTTAAAAACTTGCTGCAATCAGTTGAATATTAAATTATTTGGTGATTTGCCTTTTTATATCAGCTATGATTCTGTTGACGTTTGGGCCAATCCGGAAATATTCAGTTTAAATGAAAATCTGGAATTGAAAAGCGTGTGCGGCGTTCCGCCTGATTATTTCAATGAGAACGGCCAACGCTGGGGCATGCCGGTTTTTGAATGGAACAAGCTTAAAGCAACCCGTTACGACTGGTGGATAAAACGCATCCGTAAGAATTTAGAATGGTATGACCTGTTGCGTTTAGATCATTTCCGTGCGTTTGCAGCTTACTGGGAAATCCCAGCTGAGGAGGAAACTGCCGTGAATGGCAAATGGGTTAACGGACCTGGAAGTGATTTTTTCGATGTATTGAAAACTGAATTCGGAGAGCTACCTTTTGTGGCAGAAGATTTGGGAGATATTGATGATAACGTTTATAAATTAAGAAACGACTTTAATTTGCCTGGTATGAAAGTATTGCAATTTGCTTTTGGAGACGATATGCCGCAATCAGCGTATGCGCCACATCACCATGCCCTTAATTATTTTGTTTATACCGGTACTCATGATAATAATACTACCCTTGGCTGGTACAGGAAAGATGCTGGCGAATCAGTACATCAGCAATTAAAAAAATATACGGGTATAAAAATTACGGAAGAAAACATCAACAAGGTTCTTATCAAAACCGCCTTCTCATCAGTTTGTAAAACAGCTATTATACCAATACAAGATTGGCTAAATTTAGACGAAAACTCCCGGATGAACACACCAGCCGGCAATGGCGACAACTGGACCTGGCGCTTAACAAGCGAACAATTGGCAAACATTCCGGAGAAAAAGATCAAGAAATGGACCTTGCTTTATGATAGGGACTAATCTATAACCAGGGCAAACACATTAAAAATTTTTAATCGTGTTTTTTCTTTTTCTGATGTGCCGTCAGGTACATTTTGTTGGTAGAATATTGTTTAAAATTCACCAAGCGTTCCTATAGGAACGCCTCGTGCTTCTTTTGGCCGTTTCTACCCACCAAAAGTCCCGATGGACTAAGAAAATTACAATTTAGGGTTCTATCAAATAGCAATCTCTTGTGTTTTATTTTAATGCGTTTGCCCTGAATCTATAAACCTGTTATTATTCAAAAGGCATTTTCTTTTTATATTGCGGGCATGAAAGTAGCCGGGTTTACATTTATCAGGAATGCAGTAAAAAATGATTACCCGGTGGTACAAGCTATCACCTCCATACTGCCACTTTGTGATGAATTTATAGTGGTAGTTGGCAACTCTGATGATGGCACCCGGCAATTAATTGAGGATATTTCATCGTCTAAAATAAAGATAATTGATTCTGTTTGGGATGATTCTCTTAAAGAGGGTGGGAAAGTTTTCGCGGTGGAAACCGACAAGGCTTTTGCAGCCATTTCCCCGGATGCTGATTGGGCCTTTTATATACAAGGTGATGAGCTGGTGCATGAAAAATATCATGACCTCATTAAAAAGGAAATGGAATTGACCCTCAATAATCCAAAGATAGAGGGACTATTGTTTAAATACATTCACTTTTATGGCTCGTATGATTATTACGGCGATTCAAGACGTTGGTATCGCAGGGAGATAAGGTTGCTTAAAAATATCAAGGGCATAAAAGCTTATCGCGACGCTCAAGGCTTCCGGTTGGATGACCGCAAAATCAGGGTAAAGCTGATCGACGCGTATATTTACCACTACGGATGGGCCAAACCTCTAAAAAGCCTCAACAATAAAATCAGAAATTTTAACCGGTTTTATCATGATGATGAATGGATGAACCAAAACATCCCCGAAACTTATGAGTTTGATTACGGTAATGCCGACCGACTGGTTAAGTTTACCGGCACGCATCCGGCAGTAATGCAAAAAAGGATAAAAGCCACAAACTGGAACATTGACTTTGGCACAAAGCCATTGCAAAAGAGTATGGATTTTAGAAGAAAGGCATTGCAGAAAATTGAGGACTGGACAGGCTGGCGCATAGGCGAATACAAAAACTATAAGATAGTTGCCCGCTAATTTGCAGTTTTAACAATAAACTGTTACAAATCGCTGACCTAACAAATTTCGGCAATTCTCTATTAAAAGTATTTTTGTAAAGCACAACTATTAACATAACAGGTAATAACCCCTTTGCATGGCTGAAACAACCCTGGTAAGACGACTTGGCCTTGCACAAGCCACCGCAATAAACATGACAGATATGGTTGGCATTGGCCCATTCATTACCTTGCCAATGGTTATTAGCATGATGAACGGTCCATACTTTTTGTATGCATGGCTGGCAGGTGCTGTACTCTCCCTTATTGATGCTATGGTTTGGAGCGAATTAGGCGCGGCATTCCCTATGGCGGGTGGCTCCTATAATTTTTTGAAAGAAACTTATGGCAAAACCCGGCTGGGTAAACTCATGAGCTTTTTGTTTGTTTGGCAAACCATGATACAGGCGCCGCTGGTTATAGCCTCCGCTTCTATTGGCTTTGCTGCTTACTTTTCTTATTTAGTTCCCTTAACTACCCTCGCTTCAAAAATAATGAGCGGTGGTGTAGTGATATGTATTGTGATATTGCTTTACCGTAAAATAGAAGCGATAGGCAAAATAAGCATTGTGATGTGGGTTGGTGTAATACTAACCATGCTTTGGATTATTGGCGGCGGGATGGTTCATGGTAACTTTCTGCAACCCATAAGGCACATAAACGATGGTATTACGGTAAATTACGCATTTATAACCGCTATAGGTTTTGCCAGTGTAAAGAGTGTTTACAGTTATTTAGGTTATTACAATGTTTGCCATTTAGGCGGCGAAATAATTAACCCATCGCGCAACATACCACGCAGTATGTTTCTATCAATTGCCGGCATTGCGGTTTTGTATATGCTGATGAATGTAAGCGTTGTTAGTGTTATCCCCTGGCATGCAGCTAAGGATAGCCAGTTTGTAATTAGCGAATTTATGCAGCAATTAGCTGGTAGCACTGCTGCCAAAGTTGTTACTTGCCTTATTTTGTTAGTAGCATTCTCGTCGGTATTTTCGGCTACTTTGGGTTATAGCCGCATACCCTATGCAGCCGCTGTTGATGGAGCCTTTTTTAAAGTCTTTGCTAAGCTTCACCCTACCGGGAACTTCCCTCATATCTCCTTATTATTTTTAGGAGGAATAGCTTTTGTGTTCAGTTTGCTATTTAAATTGAGTGATGTTATCAGCGCTATATTGGCTATGCGCATTCTGATACAGTTTATTTCGCAGGCTGTTGGTTTGTTAATATTGCGAAAAGCAAGGAGCGAAACCAAGTTCCCATACAAGATGCCGCTGTTTCCTATACCGGTTTATCTGGCAATATTGATGTGGTTTGGCATACTAATCTCTACGGGCTTCCACATGGTATTAGGTGGCTTAAGTGCTATTGCTTTAGGCACAATAGTGTACTTTATAAAAGCGAAAGTAAATAAGGAGTGGCCGTTTAATTCGCCTAAGCTTCCAGCCGGTAAAACGCTATAGCGTTCTGTCCCCAAAAAAGTTTTTGTTCTTGCAGGGTTAACTGGCTAACGTAGTCATTGACTGCATTTAACGCTCTATCATATCCACCTGCCAAATTACATACAGGCCAGTCCGAGCCAAACATTACCCGGTTTGTACCAAATGCATTAAAAACAACATCAAGGTAAGGTGTAAAATCTTCGGGTTTGTGGTTCGCCCAGTTAGCTTCGGTTACCAGGCCAGATACTTTGCAGTAAACATTTGAATGCGCTGCCACTGCCTGTATCCCTTCCCGCCAGCCATCAAGCAATTTATCTTTGATAAATGGTTTAGCTATATGATCTATCACAAAGCGCTGTTCAGGAAATTTAGAAACTAACTCCACGGCATAAGGTAAATGCTGGGGCTTTATAAGGATATCATAGGTAAAGCTATATTGGTTAAGCAGCGATATTCCTCGTATGAAGCTTTCACTAAGCATAAATGTATCATCAGGCTCGCCCTGTAAAATATGGCGGAAACCCTTAATCAACTTTATCTGGCTGTAATAAGCTAAACGCTCCTCTATGTTATCTGCCTGCAAATTAACCCAGCCAACTATGCCTTTTATAAAGTTATATTTTTCGGCAAGCCCCAGTAAAAAATCATTCTCATTTTCTGATTGATCTGCCTGTACAGCCACACATCCCGATACCCGGTTTTGTTGCATAACAGGCCAAACATCAACCGGCAAAAAATCCTTTTGAATAACTTTCAACTCGTCCGTTATCCAGGCATCTTTTACCGGATGATATAACCAATAATGCTGGTGGCTATCAATTTTTAGCATAG
>JAQBNZ010000033.1 GCA_028288285.1 Mucilaginibacter sp. | reverse complement strand
TGCTTCTACAGCATTTTCTGCCCGTCCGGGGTGGTCAGTTTCGCCCGGAATCAGGTGGTCAGTTTCCCGCGGAATCGGTGGTCAGTTTGCGCCGGAATCAGGTGGTCAATATCAGCGAATTCTCCACCCCCTATACCAAATGAGATCAAAGTTTTTGCATGTAAGAATATTAAGCGATTTGGCTGGACGCTGAACAGGGTTTTTTATTATTGTAATAATGGTTCTCTCCCTAAAGATTTCTTTGTTTTTGTTAAAGAGAACATCTCAATTTTTAAAGATTACGATTTTGATATCAGTGATTATCAAAAATCGCTGGTTTATAAATACTGCACAGAAAATCCAGGCAAGGGTAAAAACCACTAAAACCACTAAAACCACTTTTTAGACCACCAAAACCACTTCTTTCATTTGCAGTGAGCAATTAAAAGCGCTGTAGATGAAATCAAACAATACGAATCTTAATACCGCCTTCCAAAAGTCAACACTGGAAGTACTTTACCAGCCACAGAGTACAAACACTTTGGCTAGGCCCCCCCCGTACAATATTATTTTGGTCAAGTTTAGTGAGGCATACCCTGGGCAAGGTATGGCTTTGGCCAATCTTCCGCTTTGTGCAGCGACTATGCCGAAAATTGAATAATAAGCTTTTCTAGATTAAATTAAAAACAAAACAACAATGGCTCATAAAATAAAGCCTGAAAACATCAGCAAGATGGCTGATAAGATAATCCAAAAACACGCATATAAAAATGGCACGTTTTTACACCTACCCATGTATGACGGCATTTCGATTATAGCCGCCTATTATTTCTGGATGCCCATTTATAAAATGCTTGTGAAAGCAGAGCTCATAGATTCAGACCTCATTGCGGGAGAATTTATGATCCAAAATGAATTTGCTGTTAGCAAGGGTAAAATTTACTGGCCACCAATAGACGAGGAACGAGAAGTGTTCGATTTGACCTGTATGGGGTTTGACCTACTAGCTAATCTAATAGACGAAGTAAACTGGTTAAATATTATCCCATCACCACCTGGAGACCATAGCAGCTTCACAGTCAAAAATTCATTCATTAAGCAGTGTTATCCACCAGTAAAAACAAAAAGAGAAAAAAAACAAACAAATGAGCATTGACCTTAAAACATATGATATCGAAAAGTGGATCAACGAAGTAGATAAGAAGTATCCGATCACACCAAGTCATTTCCCTGAAATTCTGACTACCAGGGAAGTAATATTAAACATTGCAGGACAGTACCAGTGCCGTCCACGCAAGATTTATGACCTGCTTGTTGAATTAGGAATTCTTGATTCCAAACAAAAGCCAGCCAATATTTTGCTGGAAAATGAATTTGCAATCAGATCCTCCGACTTAGGAACTCCGGATGATACTCTTGAGGAAAGTTACCTGATGACGATACGAGGCTATGAGTTTCTTCTCCGACTGGTTGAGCACGAGTTGAAAGGAGAAAATTTTTAAATGAAAACAATTCACACATCTATTGAACAAACTACTAACGTGATCGTCAATAGTGATTTAATAAAAACGGATAGAATGATCAGCCATTCCGAGGTTAAAAATATAACAAAAAACATGCGAGATGATCAAAACGCCAAAGCTCCAACCATGGAAAAACCAAAGTTAAAAAAAGGTAAAATTGTAGATGTTCCAAATAAAATTACTGTGAACCACATGAACGATGCATTAAAGTTAGCAAATGCCTCAGACACGGCTAATTACATTGATCATATTAAACTATACACTATAAATTCAGCTAAAGATATAGTTAAAGGTGAATTTCCCACATTACCGGTCAAAACTTTAATTACTAGAGCACGATTCTTCCATGCCCACTCAGGACCTTATTATTTTATGTTAGACAACGATTTAGCAGTGAAGGTATCTAACCTTATAGAATATGCTCCACATGAAATAATACCCCATGAGTTTCTAATTACGGCTAAGGGGTTAACCTTCCTTAAGAATGTCTTATACAGACTAAGGAAAGAAATAGATACAGAAATCTTCTCCAGCTAAATCAGTATTTGTAGGTCGGGCAGTTAAGGCTGTCCGATCTATTTAATTCATTATATTCTTTACACTTAATATTTTAATAAATGTTTTTTGCTAACAAAAAATCAAATAAAGGGGTCACCAATACTGAGTTCAATGAGACTTTTTGTGAACCCAAGAATTATATGTCTATTCTGATGCCAGATGCAAATAGTCAGGAAAATCACAATATTATAAACATTGACCCCGAACCCTCTGCTTATAAAGATAAAAATGAATTTGAAGCCGGTTTACACAGGGTGATTGATTCTTGTCCCGATGTCATCAAAGAAATTGTTTTACTGTTTATTTCCCCAGAAGAACAGATTATGGCTCTTTACAGCACAGTTGCCCTCACCGGGTCTTTAATGCCTTTTGTAACGATCAATTATGACAACAGAATCAACTACCCTTGTATAATTTTGCTGGTTATCTTTCCACCGGCAAGCGGAAATGGCGGGATGTCTCTAATACGCATACTTGGCCAAAAAATCAATTCCGTTCTAATCCAAGAGTATAGTGACCAGATGAGGCAGTACAAGCTTGACTATGACTTATACAAGAAATCTCTAAAAAGTAGCACCCCATTAAGGCCGCCTTTGGAACCTAAACAGATTCTCTTTTTAGCACCGGGTGACACAACCACTGCTCGTTTAATTAAGCAGATAAGTGATAATGGCCCAGACCAGTTTTTGACCATATTTGAAACTGAAGCAGATGTTTTTGGAAACAGTGCAAGCAATAGCCAGTACGGCGCAGGATTATCAACTATTGTGAGGTTGGGATTTCAAAATGAGCCAATTTCTCAAATGCGAAAAACTGCTGGAGAACTAAATATAGCAGACATACCAAAAATAAGCATGATCCTTAGCGGAACCGCCAACCAAGTAACTAAAATTTTCAAAAATAACGAAGACGGAATGTATTCCCGCTTTATGATTATTTTCGGGAACGCTCCTGCAAAATGGAAGAATGTAAAGCCGGACCCAAGCAAGCAACCCTTAAATGAATATTTCCAAACACAGGCAGATGAGTATTATAAAATGTGGCAGTTTTTTAAAGCTAAACATATTGAAGTAAAGTTTTCAGATTCACAATGGGATCGGATAAATGCTTTTGGAGAGAAGCATCTTGCTGTAATGCACAATTTTATTGATGAGCTGTCAGGAAGTATTGCCAAAAGGCATGCTAACATGCTTACCCGTATAGCAGCCACCCTAACAATGACCCGATATTACGATCTGAAAGAAACAGTGTCAGAAAAAACATGCTCTGAGGAGGATTTTGGTATTGCACTTTGGATGGCAGAGCAATCTTTGAAATGGAGTCTTGATCTATATAAAATACTTCCGGGAAAAAGGAGTACTGCTATTAATGAACAAAAAACAGAACTCTTTAAAGGTTTGCCGAATGAATTCAGCTATAAAGAAGCTGAAGATCGTTTTAAGCTAATTAAAAAGCGTACCCTGCAAAGAAGATTAAATGAATTTGTTGATTCCGGTCTTCTTAAAAGAATTGAGTTTGGCAAATATCAAAAAACGGATATGGCGCAATTGGCGTTGTCACATTTAAATCAAAGTGAAGATGGTGATTAAAAACTATTGCCAATGTGCCACTCCGCCATTTGCAAATTGTAATAGGACCTTCTAATAAAAGTAAAAAGCAGCTGAATCAAGGCTGCTTTTACTTATAACCTTCAACGCTATTATTAATTTAAGGATTGGCTTCAACGAATTGATCAATTGATTTAACTCGTTCTTGCTTTTTAACTCTGTTTTTGTAATAGTCGCAACATGATATTTAGTTAAGAACCTCATCTAAATTTAAATATATGTCAGGATGATTTTCAAAAAAATTATCATTTATCACATCAACTTCTTCTGGCGTAAGTTTAGGACGAAAAAGACCTAATACTTTTCTATTCGCATTATCGATTATATGCCAGTCCGTTTCAAGATAAGAATCAGTAACTCTATGTTTTGTATCTATATGATTTAGGGCCAATGTTATATCTTCTTTAGGTATAGCGCAATTATTTCTGGCTATGGTTGCCCAACTATGCCGTGCATAATAGGTTGTTAATTCAGGCAGACCTAATGAATTAGCCACTTTTTTGAGTCCGATGTTAACAGCCTTTATGAAGTTTTCAGAAGTACTATACATCTGGTAAAAACAGAAGACACGTTTCTTCTTTTTATCTTTGTATTGTTCTAAAAGGGGTAATAATTCACTTTCAATTTTAATTGAAATAAAAGCTGAATCTTCCCTTCTGCCCTCAGTTTTACTACGGTTATACATTATTCTACCCTGTTCCATTGTATCCGCTTCATAAAGGTCAATAAGGTTTGTACCCAGCATGTAAAATGAAATCATGAACACATCCCGGCCAAAAGTAGCCCGTGTTTTTTTTTCTTCTGTAAAACCAATGATCTGCTTAATTATACTGGGTTTTACATTTCTTTTTTTTGCTAGTTTTTTCTTCTCCAGTTTATATTTTCGGAACGGATAATGAGGTATTAGGATAATTCCTTCATCTTCATCATTGTACTTAAATCTTGCCGCATTAAACAAAGTACGAATATTCGTCAGGTAAGTTTGGGCTCCATTACCCATGCCTGGATGAGTTGTTGTTACCGGCTTTTTAAACTGGTTATTTCTGATGATGGTTCGTTCTGATTTGAGATAGTTTACATAACTGGTAAGGTTTTTAGTAGTAATTTCTGATATCAACACTTTACTCCGTCCAAAAAAATCACATAAACTGTTGATCGTTGTATTAAAACTGGCTGCATATTTTTCTCCCTTTTTTAATTTTAATTCTTCAATATGATCCCTGCTAAACTTGACAAAGTCCATTTCAATTTTTTGTGTTTTCTTTTTTTCCTTCTCTAATACATCTAATAATTCTGAAACATTTAACCCGGAAACATCTGGAAGGCGTTTGATTATTTCCCAATAATTATCTATATCTTCCTCAGCTTTTTTTATTACTGACCTGTCCTTTATTTCAAAATTACTCGTTACTTGTTTGCCCTTGATATATAAACCCGTAGCTATGTATTTTGATTCCCGGTTGTGCGTGATTCTAATTTTGACATTAAATGTCCCATCTTCTTTTTGTTGATGCTTTAAAATCAAAGGTTTAAAGGTTGGCATATAGTAAAACTATTGTAAAACATTATTCACTAAAGTTAGTAGTTTGGATTTATTCAAGTAAAATAATTTTATCAAAAAGTTATAAATTATTGATAATAAGTTACTTGACTATTAAAGAAGGAGCTGATTTTGACGGATTTGCACAGCCGTCTGACTGTTAATCAGAGGGTCGCTGGTTCGAGCCCAGCCTCAGGAGCCTGAAAATCAATGATTTAACCCAACTCTGGCGAGTTGGGTTTTTTATTCGCATAGTTTTCGCATAGTATTCCAACGGTCGCATAGGTTTAGGAAAAACGATGACTTCACTCAAGTGTCTTTTTGGGACCTGGTTTGCTCTAATAATTCAAAAACATCCATTCTGTTTTTGCAGCTTGGATGTAATTTCCGTCTATGTTTTCTCTTTTATTGCTTTTGTTTTTATTTTTTTGCTGTCCGAGTCGGATAAACTCGGAGTGTTGGACGGACAACGTTAAATAATTTTGCCTCCATAACGACTAAAAAAACTGTTATGGAAATATTAAC
Organism: Mucilaginibacter sp.; assembly: GCA_028288285.1. Taxonomy (GTDB): domain Bacteria; phylum Bacteroidota; class Bacteroidia; order Sphingobacteriales; family Sphingobacteriaceae; genus Mucilaginibacter. The sequence continues at coordinate 1,749 of JAQBNZ010000033.1, read as the reverse complement.
ATTCGACCAACAACCAAAAGCGGTAAGCGAGTTATTAGAAAAGGTATCAAAAATTGAAGATATTCTCAGTCATGAGAATAATGTTGATCAGGATATCGAAAGCCCAATTTCAATCCAGCAAGCATCTACATTTCTAAATCTTTCCATTTCCACTCTTTACGGAAAAGTGTGCAGACGCGAAATACCTGTAAGTAAACAAGGAAAGAGACTGTATTTCAGCCGATCTGAATTAATAGAATGGATCAGGGCTGGAAGAAAAAGAACTATTACTGAAGTTAGAGATGCGGTTACTTTAATCCCTAGGAGGCATAAATAACTTTCAATCTTTAAGAGCTCAACTGTTTTTCATTTGATAAAACTCATTCTAAAAATCAATAAGGCAAAGAATTAAAAAGTTAAATCATGGCAAGGATCATCACATTAGCGCATCAAAAAGGCGGTGTCGGCAAAAGTACACTGGCATTGAACTTGGCCTTATGCTTTAAGGATCAATTAAGGGTTGCCTTAATTGATTCAGATCTACAGGGAAGTATATACCATCTAAAGGAAGATTTTCCGAAACTGGATATTTTGGCACCTGAAAAGATTAGTGAAATCCCAAAGCTTAATTATGACCTGATCATAGTGGACACTCCTCCCTATTTATCCAATCGCTTAAATGAACTATTCGGTTATTCTGATTACGTATTGGTTCCTACCAAAGCTGGGTTTTTCGATGTAATGGCTATTAAATCAACGCTGGCGCTGATCAAGTTTTCCCAGGCACAAAATCAACGGCTAAAAGCAGGTATCGTTCTCAATATGATTAAACCGAGATCTGGGATAACAGCTGAAGTTGTTGAGCTCCTTAATACCCTGGGAACTCCGCTTTTAAATACTCGTGTCTTTGACCGTGTGAGCTTGGCAAGATCCTCCATGACTTCTGGTATTTTAAAAAGCACGGATCAAAAGGCTATCGAAGAAGTCACGTTTCTTGCAGAGGAATCGTTGACTTGATCAGTGTATAAATGTAGCAATGAACATTTGAACAAATGCTCATTTGAATAAACCTGCAAATGTAGAAATGTAGGTTTGTTTAGATGTTCAATTGTTAAAAGCTCTAAATATAGATGTGTTCAAATGTTCATTTGAATAAAACTTCAAATATTCATTGCTGCATTTGTAGGATACTACAAATGTTCAATAAGTAATAATTGCTATGGAGGATTATAAAAAAAAGCTGGGATCTCTGGCCGACAAAATAAAGAACGAGCCACCCCAAACGCCCATTCAACAAGTACTTCCAATAAAGCCTCAACTTATTCGATATTCTTGTATTTCGGGAATGCAATAGCTTTGACAACTTTTTAAAAGTTGTCAAAGCTTCGAATCTTTCATAAACTGACTTTTGGTAAACGATGCCAAACGTATTAATTCTTAATTTTGCCACAGATAAAAGCTTAAAAATGTCTATAACTACCGAAAACGAAAGAATTGGAATGCAGCAGGCAAGTGATGCTGTTGCCATCACTCTTAAAAAGATGCGTGAGTTTGCCACACCGGGCATTTCAACAAAGGAACTTGACGAGTACGGCGGCGAATTGCTGGCACAGATGGGCGCACGTTCTGCACCTGCGTTAACTTATGGTTTCCCCGGGTATACATGTATTAGTATTAATGAAGAAACTGCGCACGGCATACCATCAGCTGATAAAATCCTAAAAGAAGGTGATCTGGTAAATATTGATGTATCGGCAGAATTAAATGGCT
>JAQBNZ010000024.1 GCA_028288285.1 Mucilaginibacter sp. | reverse complement strand
CTACTCAGAAAACAATGTACTATTTAACATTGGCATACCAGCTTATTTAAAAGCCAAAGACATTTACATAAAATATTGCCTGGCAACAAAAACAGACAGTACCTGGCTAACAACCGAACCTGGTGAGAGAACCATTCGCTTCTCGTCATTAATGCCCGGAATCTATACCTTAAAAGCTATTGCAGTTGACCCCCGGTTGGGAATGGCAGACACCATGATAAAATATGATTTTATAATAGCAGAACCCTGGTGGGGCGGAATAGGATTTAAAGTAATTTTGGGTTTTGTGTTCCTGCTCATCATTTTGTACGGTTACGTAACGATGCTGCTTAAAAGATTATCATTAAAAAAAGCATTTGATACCCAACAGCAATTGATTTTGGCCGAAAGGCAAAGAATAAGCGCCGAAATGCATGACGATATCGGATCAGGAGTATTTGCTATTCACTCATTGGCTGATGCAGCCAGCAAAAACGAAAATGCGAGCCCGGAGATAGACCAGATAAAAAACATGGTAACCGATCTGTCTGTAAAAATACGAGAGGTCATCTGGAGCACCAATGTGGGTAATGACAACCTGGAAAACTTGCTTTATTACACTTATTTCCAGATCAATAAACTATTTGAACATTCTAAGATAGATTTCGTTTCAGAGTTACCTGATGATATTCCTGATCTGAAAATTACTGTGCTAAGCCGCAGAAATATCTATTTATTAATTAAAGAATTGGTGCACAATGCCATTAAACACTCAAAGGCAACCACAATAGAATTAAAGATGTTCACAGACGAGCAAACGCTGTATATTTCTGTTGATGATAACGGCGTGGGGATAAATCCAAATAATGCCCGGCCAAACGGTATGGGGCTTGGAAATATTAAATCTAGAGTTGAAAAATTAAATGGTAAACTTTCGATAGAAAATAACGAAGGCGCCCATATAAGTATTAAGATACCGCTTAGCGAACTGCAGGTCATTGAATTTGATAAAAAGCTAAACAAATGGCAGTTATTTATTACAGGCCTTTTAAAAAATCCATCAAATCCACAGCATAATAAATAAGGCAATTACGTTTGCCCGATTAAATTAAACTACAGCATAATACCAGGCCTGTTTGTTTATCGGCACTCGTTCAATAGATGCTTTACTTCAATATTAAAGTTGGTTGTATTAATGCCAATCATTTTATTAATTACCCTAAAATAATTATCGTCTCCATTGCCACAATCAATCAAGGTTTTTATCCCGATTATGCCTTTGCGTCGTTCCACCTCATCACTGATGAGGCTGGCAAGCAAAGAACGCACTTTGGTCTTTGCCGGCAATATTGGCGGATTTTTATCGAATAATCCCAACAGATTCGTCCCCGGATGCAGTTTTAGATATCGCTTCAATAATTTAACTAGTTGACTTTGATTAATCATTGCCCCATACTCATCTGTATAATAGGCATTTCCCCAGCTATAAGCGATACCTTCTTCAGCAGCACTGTTCCTGGAATGAGTTCTTATTTTTGCAGCGTAGTAATGAAATGCGTCATGTGAAAAATCTTCGTTGTGCATAATAGAAAATATGTAACCACCATCAACTCCATATCCATCAGTTTCCTGACCAGCTGTTTCACTATCATACATATAACCTAAAAGCGGTAAGATATCATGATAATTGTTCACTAAATAGAAATCGAATTGCTCGGGTTGTAAACCTATCTTTTCGGCAATGCGGATATTGTTTTGGTTGAATTTGTTGGCACGCGACAAATCTATATTATCTAAATAATGATAAGTAATGTTTCCAACTTTTTTGATCCTCCAGTTCTGCGTAATATAAGACAACGGAATTGAAAAGGTGATTTTGTCAGGGTTTAAGAAAGCTTCAAAACATACTATTGCCCTTAAAGTATTATTACCAATATATGCGATGGAGATTAAATATTGATTAACCCCAATGGCGTGCATATTAATTAGTTGAGGTTTATAAAAAGAGTCGTCTTTTTTTTTACTGATTTCGAGCTCCTTTATTGAACTGAAAATAGAAAGACTAAGTTCAGCTCCTTTAGAATCAACTTCGGACAAAGAAAGTTTACCATTATTAATATGGTATAATAATGTATCCAATGCCTGAAGCAACCTGGCTTGCACTACTAATGAAACCTCCGAACTAAAGGCTTTGCTTTTTATTAAAGTAGTTTGTGCATGCAACCGGAACCCTATTATAAGTAAAAGTATCATAGGTATTTTTACAATGTATTTAGAGTAGTTTTTCATAGGTATCTTATTTGCTACTCCCGGTTACGGTAGCCATAAAGTTTTTATCGGAATTGTCATTTTAAATTAATATGCTTCAATATAAAGTGGTTCTATAATTAATTACATATTTTATGATAGTCAATATAGCAATCTTAATGAACTTAACAATTATTAGTAATCTGTTGCAAATATTTGATATCTTAAAGTACATTTTTGCTTATAATACCTTTTTCGAGTATATGCTGATAACGAGGATGCCAGCTGTACCTATACTACTGAAACTTGCTTGTGTTTTTCCATCAGTAAAAATTGTTCCTAAGCCCGGGATGGCGGTGTGGTATTTTTTGTTTTATTACTCGTCCTTTTTGCATACCTTAAGGAAGGCGTGTTGGACGGAATGATATGGAAAGATCACGGCAGTCTTTTAGACATTTTCGGACTTGCCTAAAATAAGTAATGAGCGATTGTTATCGCTTTTAGAACCCCCTGGTAATCCCATAGTAGTCCCAACATAAAAAAAGGCCTTACGAAGTTTCGTAAAGCCTTGATTATCAGGTGGAGAATATCGGAGTCGAACCGATGACCTCTTGCATGCCATGCAAGCGCTCTAGCCAGCTGAGCTAATCCCCCCAATTGGGTTGCAAATATATTATATAGATCAGTAATTAAAAACTATAATTGATAATTTTAGTTCCCGGTTAATTTAA
>JAQBNZ010000094.1 GCA_028288285.1 Mucilaginibacter sp. | reverse complement strand
ACACAGTAATTAATTATTGTTTGCTTCCTTTTAAAATTTCATCAACCATACCAAATTCTTTTGCTTCTTCAGCAATCATCCAATGGTCGCGGTCTGATGCATCCCAAACTGCCTGATAATCGGCACCACTATGGTCTGCAATTATTTGGTATAATTCTTTTTTTAGTTTAGTTATCTCGTGATAAGTGATTTCAATATCAGATTGCTGGCCTTGTGCACCGCCTGATGGCTGGTGAATCATTACCCTTGAATGTGGTAAAGCCGCACGCTTACCTTTTGCACCGGCAACTAATAATACGGCACCCATTGATGCGGCCATTCCAGTACAAATTGTAGCTACATCGTTTGATATAAATTGCATAGTATCATAAATACCTAAACCGGCATAAACTGAACCACCCGGAGAATTGATATAGATCTGGATGTCGCGCTTACTATCTGCCGACTGTAGAAATAGCAATTGGGCTTGTATAATGTTTGCAATATTTTCATAAATAGCATCGCCCAGGAAAATGATACGATCCATCATTAAACGCGAGAACACGTCCATCTGGGCTACATTTAACTGACGCTCCTCAATAATATAAGGCGTCATACCGGTTGGCAGCTTTGTTCTATCCACTCCGGCAATAAATTTATCAACATATATGCTGTTTATGCGGTGATGCTTAACGGCATATTTACGGAATTCGTTTTTATCAATATTACTACTCATGATATGTGTTTTTTATAATGTAATGCATTTAGGTAACGGCATAAATATAGTTGTTAGTTGAATAATTTTTAAACTATAAAGTTTGCCCAAAGTAAAAATATTTTAACTCATTCGCTCTTTGAATAGAGTTAAAAAATGTATTCGTTTAAATCATCTCTAACGAAGACGATTTAGTAAAGGTTTTATAAAACAAAAGCATCTGCCACGGGGCGGATGCTTTTGATAAAGATATATTTAAAAAAAAGATTAAGCTTCCAGCTTATTAAAGTCAGAGAATAGTATCTCTTCTTTATCAAGTGTGATAACGCTTTTAACATAATCAAACACCTTAACAGCCTTCACTTCTTCAAATATTTTGTTTGCGTTCTCTTTGTTTTGCAGATATTGCACTGTGTACTGGCCCAGTTGCTCATCGCTAAGCGCCTGCTGGCTGTACATTCTGAATTGCTGATCTAAGCTTGCTTTTGCATAAGCAAAAACCTCGTCGTACTTAATATCAATGTTTGCTTCTTTGATCAGTTTGTTTTCAATCAAAGTCCATTTAAGGTTTTTAGCAAAATCGGCATAACCGCCTTCAAGCTCTTCTTGGGTCAGTTTTTCGTTAGTAGCTTTTAACCAGCGTTTCAGGAATTCATCAGGCAAATTAAAATCAACTTTACTTAAGCTGTAATTGTAAATATCATTCTGCAGTTTACGTTCTGCATCCTGCTTCATCATAGTCTCCAGCTCTTCAGTTATCTTTTGCCTGAAACCTTCTTCAGTAGTAACTACACCTTCACCAAATAATTTGTCAAAGAACTCCTGATTTAAATCGCCTTCTTCTAAACGGTTAACATTTTTAACAGTTAATTTAAAGTTCGATTTTAAATCAGCCGCTTCTGTTTCTTCAATTTTCAATAAGCCTGCAACCTTAGCCGCATCGTTATCAAAAGCTTTCTGAATATCAAAAACTAATTCATCACCTTTTTTAAGACCAACTAATGAAGCTTTAATAGCCTCATCCTGTATCTGGTCTAAACGTACAGATGTTGTGTTACTAATTCCGTCCTCAAAAACAGAACCATCCGGAGAAAGCTGGGTTAATTCGGCATAAAGTACATCATCACCTGCCGATACGTCAGGGTTTGTCATTTTGCCATAGCTTTTACGGATGTTTTTTATACGTGAAGCTAAAGTTTCTTCGTCAACCTTAATCTCATATTGGGTAAGTTTATCCTTTGAGCTGAACTCAATAGTAAACTCGGGCGCCAAACCAACTTCATAGTTAAACTCAAAATTATCGGCAAAATCCCAATTATATTCTTTGCTATCATCAACTTTAGGTAAAGGCTGGCCTAATACTTCAAGTTTTTCTTCGTCTAAATATTTATTTAAAGTATCAGATAGCATGTTATTGATCTCGTCAACCAGGATGCTTTTACCGTACATTTTTTTTATGTGTGCAACCGGCACCATACCCGGACGAAAGCCTGGCATTTTTGCTTTTTTAGCATGGTCTTTCATTGCTTTTTCAACCTTTGGCTGGTAATCCTCTGGGTTAATGTTAATTTTAACAACTGTATTCAGGTTATCAATTTTTTCCTGTGATATATTCATCTTTTTTACCTGGTATTTTAAACACTTACACTATGCCGGATGCACTAAGCACATCGCAACTTTTTTGAGGTGCAAAAGTATGAATTTATTTTTAATTTATTGGAGGTACGGAGCTAACCTGAAATTTATTAACGTGGTTTTTTACAGGCTTAACGGTTTTCAGATAAGCATATATAGCTCCGAGGTCTTTTTCGCTCATACCGCTATAGCGCCACCACGGCATTATAGTTTGAAACTCGCCTGGTTTAACTACAAAAGGCTTTATTGAGCCATTATTAAACTGCTTAAACCTACTTATAAATTGTTCTTTGGTCCACTTACCAATACCGGTACCTTTATCAGGGGATATATTGGCCGAGGTTAAAGTTACCCCATTGCCAATCTTATACTCATTACCCCCTGCTAAATCCATTCCGGGTATAGGTACACCTTTATCAGCTTTTGTGTGGCATTCGCGGCATGCGGCTGTTTGCACCAAATATGCACCGTATTGTAGGGTATCGGTTTCGGCAGGCCTTTTACCCGGCTCTGCTTTTTTAGGCATGGTATTTACAATTAAATTTAACGGAAAATCAAGCTTGCGTTTTGGATAGGTAGCCTTATGGGGTTCTAATGTACGTATATATGCTATTATGTTATAAACATCATCGGGATCCATTTTTGAGTACGACTGCCATGGCATAATAGGAAATATGGCCGAACCATCTTTTTTTACACCTGTAGTAATTGCACGGTATAATTCCCCATCTGTCCAGTTCTTTAAATTTGCCGGGGTAATATTGGGCACATATACTTCTCCGGGAAAACTAATACGTCCATCAAACTTCTCTCCGCCTGCACCCACACCGTCTGTCACTATCGGACCGGCAAACTTGTTCCAGTCGCGAGTGGAGTGACAATCTATACAAACGGCAACATGGTTTGCAAGGTATTTACCCCGCTCAATTCTTTGCGGAGTAAGTTTAACTTTAATTTCCTGGGGTTTGCCAACATTTGGCAAAGCAAGAGTAATGTAACAAACACCAACTACAATAATTAATATGGTGGTGATGACTATATAAGCCACCCATTTTTTAAATTTTTTCATGACAAGGTAAGTTATTAAATTATATGACGTACTTACCTTATAATGTGTTACATAAGGTTTTAATTATTTATTTTTAATCAATCTTTTTTACTGATGATGCGCCCGATTTATCATTTGTAACGTTTGATGGATTACCACGATACTCAATTTCTGATGCACCACTGGTATGTACATTTAAAGTGTTAAGTACATTTATTTTACAATGGCTGGCGCCTGATGTTTCAATATTATATTTACCTACAACAAAATCAAGTGCCTCTACCTTACCACTGCCACTCAGGTCAATATTGTGTGAGCCTGCCTGCCCTTTCAAGAATATTTCGGTTGAACCACTACCTTCTGTATTTACAGTTGCAGCATTAAGGTCCATATCAATTTTAGTAGCGCCCGACAGATCAAAATGCAGGTCTTTAGTTTTTATAACGCCGTTTGAGGCAACTTCTACCGCTCCTGATGCATCAACCTCTTCCAGGTTACGCACTCCTACAGTTATGGTTATTTCGCCGCTGCTGCAAAAATTCCTGCGGCTGTGTATGCTAAGCTTACCACCATTAACATTGGTTTTAATATATTTAAGCAAGTTATCATCTGCATGAATGCTAACGGTTTGTGAGCTATCCTGTACCAGCGTTACTTTAAAGCCGCCGGAGATATCTACTTTTGTAAAATCAGACACCTTACGGTTATCGGTAACTACTTTACCTGAGCCATGCACGCATCTGAACCTTCTGCATGATGATAATGTACTAACTGAAATTATAGCTAATAATAGTAATTGAATGTAGATTTTTTTCATGTGATAATGTTTTGTTGTTTGACTATGGTTAGAGGTATGAAGTTACACTTTAAATGAAAAAAGCCGTCAACGTATGACAGCTTTTTTAATATATATTGAACTTTTGCAAAGTATAAATTATAAACGGGCAAGTTCGGAGCTTTTATATTCGGGGCCACTTATTAAAGTTGTTGTTGAATTTTCTGCTGCAAAATCTTTTGTATTTACGTTTACAGGTGATGCATATTTTAAATTGTAATCATTTACAGTACCTGATAATGTTGCTTTGGCATTGTCATTAACGGTTATGTTAGCGTGGTAAGCATCTAAATTTAAGTTAGCAGTGGCGTTATTGTGTAAGTTAACTTCAAATTCTATTTTAGATAAGTTACCAAATGATTTTACTTCGGCATTGTCATAAGCACTAATTGCACGCAAATCATTTGCAGTTACCCAAACCACTAATTTTTGGTTTGAGTATGATGATATGCGTAACACACCATCACGGCTTTGCACCAATGCGTTTTCTTTATAGTACTTGTTGTAAACCTTTACCTGATCGGCACTGCCATCAGATATGTAAAGCTCAACATTTCCGTGAATCTCAATTTTATTGATGTTACTCACGTTGTTTAATACGGTGCTTACTTCTTTGTCATTTTTATTTGAGTTTGCGTAAGCTGAATTGCTGTTTACCACTGCTAAAGATGCTATAGCGAAGATGGTTAAGATTGTTGTTTTCATTTTATTAATATTTTGATTGCCAAGTAATTGTACTGTGTTATTTTTAAATACACTTATAAGACTACCCCAATTTTAAAACGTTACAGCTATATGGCCTCAAATAGATATGACCCCGGTTTATCTCGGTAAAAAGCTAATTTTAATCGGCGAAATGGGGTAAAGAATCAGGAGCTAAAAGGCAGGATATAATCTCTACTTGTCATGGAGCTTGTCGAACCATATCGGCAAGTAAATCCTTCGTTCCTCAGGATGACAAAGGGATAATATAAAAAAATCGCTTGTCATGGGTAACGCTTGAAGCATCTATCTGCGAGTAGATACTTCGTTCCTTAGGATGACAAAGAGGTGTCATACAAAAAAAGGCCACCGCAATAACGATAGCCTTTGGAATATATGTTGAACTTTTGCAAAAGTAGTGCTTACAAATTTGCTAATTCAGTTTTAGGCTGAACAGCAATTGGATTTGTTTTAGTGGTAACGTTCTCTGCAGCTAAATTAGTATGGTTAACTGATGCTGATTTTTCTTGTACCAGATTATAATTAGTTACGTTACCGGTAAGGTCTGCTTTAGCGCGGTCATTTACTGTAATGTTTGCCTTGTAAGCGTCAAGGTTTAACTTAGCTGATGCGGTATTGTTTAAAGTTACATCAATGTTTATTTTAGATAAGTTGCCGAAAGATTTTACTTCTGCGTTATCATAAGCGGTGATGGCACGAAGATCATTAGCAGTTACCCAAACCACTAATTTTTGATCGGCATATGATGAGATACGTAACACACCATCCTGACTTTGTACCAGCGCGTTTTCTTTATAATATTTGTTGTAAACCTTCACCTGGTCGGCACTGCCGTCAGATATGTAAAGTTCAACATTTCCGTGAATCTCTATCTTGTTAATGTTACTTACGTCTTTCAATATTGTGCTGTTCTCATCTTTATCGGTTTTTGCTGATGCATATGTTGATGATACAGTACCTAATGCTAAAGTGAAGATGGTTGCTATTGTTAAAAATTGAGTTTTCATTTTTATTTATTATTTTGATTGTGAGCTATTTGTGTTTTCTATTTTTTAAATACATCCATATGACGATGAGAAGATTAAAACGTTACAGCCAGGTTATTGCCTAATAGATGTATGCCCTGTTTATATCGGCGAACAGGCTAAATAACACGGTGAATGGCAGATAAAATTTAGAAACAAAAGTTAAAAAGCAGGAAGCAACGTCGTAAATTGTTTCATTTTAGGCATTGGTTTAAAGATTTACGCTGTTTATAAAGTTCATTTAGGTACCAACACAATACACTTTATAGCACTTATTCCTTTAAACCCTATATTAGCGTTATAATCATGATTGCTATAAACCCCGAATTAAGAACAGTTAATGTTACCCGGTATGTTACGCCTTTACGTGAAGGCGGTTCATTGCCCGCTATTGCTGAGGCTGACGACGGCTTTTTATATGTATTAAAATTCCGTGGTGCCGGTCAGGGGCCCAAAGCCTTAATAGCCGAATTAATTGGCGGCGAAATTGCACGCGCTCTTGGTTTCAAAATTCCTGAATTGGTGTTTGTTAACCTGGATGAAGCCTTTGGCCGTACCGAGCCGGATGAAGAGATTCAGGATCTGTTAAAATTTAGCGTAGGGCTAAATCTGGCTTTGCATTACCTCTCTGGTGCTATAACCTTTGACCCAACAGTTACTTTGGTTGATAGTAAGCTGTCATCGCAAATTGTATGGCTGGATGCTTTGTTAACTAATGTGGATCGTACGGTGCGTAATACCAATATGCTGATGTGGCATAAAGATCTATGGCTGATAGACCATGGTGCTGCCCTTTACTTTCATCATAGTATGGAGAACTGGGAAGAGCAGGCCAAACGCCCTTTCGTACAAATAATGGATCATGTTCTGCTTAAAAAAGCTGCCGACCTGGAAACGGTTGACCAGGAGTTTAAAGCCATATTAACACCTGAATGTATTGATGCCGTTGTATCCATAATCCCTGATGAATGGTTAACGGACAGATCATTTGAAACAGAGGACGACCAGCGGCAGGTATACGCCAGGTTCCTGAATACCCGTATAGCAAATTCTGACATATTTGTAAATGAAGCCCAACATGCAAGATCGTCACTTATTTGAGTATGCCGTTATACGCGTGGTGCCCAGGGTAGAACGCGAGGAATTCATGAACGTGGGTGTTATTATGTATTGCAATAAACAAAAGTTTTTGAAAATGATGTACAAGATAGATAGAGACCGCTTAACTGCTTTCTCTAAAGATTTGGACATAGCAGAGCTCGAAGAAAACCTTTTATCCTTTCAAAGGATCTGCTCAGGCAGTAAAGAAGGCGGCCCTATCGCTTTGTTAGATGCTGCATCTCGTTTCCGCTGGTTAACAGCTACACGCAGTACGGTAGTACAGTCTTCAAAAGTACATCCTGGCTTTTGTTTGGATGGAGAGGATACTCTTACCCGCCTGTATAATCAATTAGTATTATAATAAAACAACAATAAACCATAAACTAAACCTGTTATGAAACTTAAATTCTTATTAATCCCCATTGTATTGCTTGCGGCCTGCAAAGCACCCGTTAAAGAAGAAACTGCTGTAAAAGAAGTGCCGCTTGCACCTATTCAGGTTCAGGGCACCTGGAAAATGGTATCGGCAGTAACAGTTACTAAAGGCGACAGCGTGTATACCTATCCGGTAAAAGGCCAGGAAATGATCAAGATTATTAATAATAGTCACTTTGCTTTTTTTAAGCACGACATTAAGGGTGGCGGCAGCAAGCCTGTTTATGATACAGGCGCGGGCACTTACAAACTGGATGGCGATAACTATACCGAAAACCTGCAATACTGTAATTACCGCGAATGGGAAAATCATTCTTTCAACTTTAAGGTAACTTTTAAAGGTGATACACTAATACAGCGGGGTATTGAAAAGATAGACAGCTTAAAGATTGATCATGAGATAGTTGAGACATATATTAAACTAAAATAAGTATATTACCGGGGTAAACCAATACCTAAATCAATTGAACCCGAGAAGAAAGTTTTTACATCAAGCCGGATTGGTGTCGGCAGCAATGGCTATGCCATCACTAATATTTGCAAAGGCTAAACCTAAGTTTAAACTGGGGCTGCAGCTATACACTATAAGAGAAGCTATGGAAAAGGACCTTAAGGGCACCTTAACACGAGTATCTGGTTTTGGATACCAGGAGGTGGAGACCTATGGCTTCAATTTTGGCAACAACAAATATTATTGGGGGCTGGAGCCTAAACAAGCCAGGCAACTTTTAAACGATTGCAACCTTACTACATCAGCAGGGCATTATGATCTTGACAGGTTTTTTGGCAAAGACCAGGCCGGGGCACTTGAAAAATATGTTGATGAATGTATTGCAGGTGCGCATGTATTGAATCAAACTTACATTGTATGGCCGTGGTTAGCTCCCGAGTATCGTAATATGGAGGAGTTCAAAAGGTTATCCGCAACGCTTAACAAAATTGGCGAACAAATAAAAAAAGGCGGATTGCAACTGGCATATCATAATCACGATTTTGAATTTATTGACCATGATGGTAAAATAGGATACGATCTGATACTTAAAGAAACCGACCCCAATCTTGTTAAAATGGAGCTGGACCTGTACTGGCTCTCTCACTCTTCTGCTTTAAAGCCTTTAGATTGGTTTAAAAAACAACCCGGCAGGTTTGCAATATGGCATATTAAAGACATGGACAAAACAGACCGGGAACTGCACACTACAGTAGGTGATGGCGTTATCGACTTTAAAAGTATTATTAAGGATTATAAAGTTGCCGGTGTACAGCACATGTTTGTTGAGCAGGGCAATAACTATGTTCCTGATGCTATGAGTTGTGTGCAGCGGAGCGCTGGTTATGTAAAAAACAACTTATTGAATTTAGTATAACCGATAATCAATATCTAATAATTCACTTTTTCCAAACAAATTAACTTACCAATTATAATTCATGATCCTTAACTTAAAGATAAAAGCGTTTGCAATATGCTTTGCGCTGGTTTGTTTTACTAACGCACTACAGGCTCAAAAATTTAAAGTGATAGCCTTTTATACCGCCAAACAAGATCAGGCCCACATCAGCTTTGTACATGAGGCTAACAAATGGTTCCCTGAAATGGCAAAGAAGTATAACTTTAGCTACGATTCTACCAATAATTGGAGCAACCTTAATGCTGCTTACCTTGCTAAATATAAAGTAGTACTATTTTTAGATACCCGCCCGGAAGATTCTACCCAACGCGTGGCATTTGAAACCTATATGAAAGGTGGCGGTGGCTGGATGGGGTTCCATTTTTCGGCATTTGCACTGAGCAAATCAGCTATACCAGCCAATTGGGATTGGTACCATAACGAGTTTTTAGGCTCGGGGCAGTATGGCAGTAACACCTGGCGGCCAACATCAGCCATTTTACGAGTGGAGGACAGGACGCATCCGGCCACCAAAAATCTGCCCGAAACCTTTAAAGCATCGCCAAACGAATGGTACCGCTGGGAAAAAGACCTGCGTAAAAATCCTGATATAAAAATATTGGCATCTATTGATTCTACCAGTTTCCCCTTGGGCACCGGGCCAAAACTCCATGAGATATGGCACAGCGGCTACTACCCGGTAGTATGGACTAACAAGAATTACAAGATGATATACCTTAATATGGGCCATAACGATGTAGACTATGAAAATAAAACCAATAAGGATCTGTCGCACACTTTAGGCAACCCTGTAGAGGACAAACTTATCATGGATGCCATATTATGGTTAGGTACGGGTAAAAAAGTTGGCGGTAAATAGTTATTAATACAAACTTTAATAGATTTGGCACTTTATTCAATACTCATACCAATTTCAATCTTCAATAAATGAAAAAAGGATTTTTAATTGCCTGCTCGGTATTTATTTCGGCAGGTTTATTTGCCCAATCGGCTAAGCCTAAAGTGCTTTACTCGGCTGCCAATAAAACAGTAAAAGTATATGTTACTGAAAAGGGCTCTGATAAGAGGCTGGCACTAACAGGTTCATTAAAGTTTACCGACAATCCGCAACCACCAGAAACTGAATTTTCAGTGTTTGTTGACCCAACCCAAAAGTTTCAAACCATGCTGGGAATTGGTGGTGCATGAACAGATGCCGTTGCCGAAACATTTTACAAACTGCCAAAGGATAAGCAAAAGGAACTTTTAGCCGCATATTATGATAAAAAAACAGGGATTGGCTTTTCACTCGCCCGTACCAACATACAAAGCTGCGACTTTAGCAGCAGCAGCTATAGCTATGTAAAAGAAGGTGATGCCGCGCTAAAAACATTTGACATTAGCCATGATAAAAAATACCGTATACCTTTTATTAAGGAAGCTACTGCTGTTGCAGGTGGTAAATTAACCTTGTTTGTATCGCCATGGAGCCCGCCTGCTTTTATGAAAGATAATAACGACGTATTGCACGGTGGTAAATTGAAACCTGAGTTTGCGCAAAGCTGGGCTAATTTTTATGTGAAGTTTATTAATGAATATCAAAAAGCAGGAGTTCCTGTATGGGGTTTATCTGTACAAAATGAGCCTATGGCAACCCAAACCTGGGAATCATGTAAATTCACTGCCGAAGAAGAACGCGATTTTGTAAAAAACTATTTAGGCCCCACACTGGCAAAAGGTGGTATGGCAGCAAAAAAACTGATAGTTTGGGACCATAACCGTGATTTATTGTATCAACGTGCAAGTACTATTTTAGAGGACCCGGCTGCGGCTAAATACATTTGGGGAATAGGTTTCCACTGGTATGAAACGTGGACAGGTGCCGGTCAAAATTTTGAAAGCACCAGGCTTACCCATGAGGCTTTCCCTGATAAGAACCTGATCTTTACAGAAGGCTGCGTAGAAAAATTCGACTTTAACCGTTTAAATGACTGGTCACTGGGCGAACGTTATGGCCTATCAATGATTAACGATTTTAACGCAGGTACCGTAGGCTGGACAGACTGGAATATTCTTTTAGATGAAAAAGGTGGACCAAACCATGTAGGCAACTTTTGCTTTGCACCGGTACATGCCGATACCCGCAACGGTAGTTTAATATATACCAACTCTTACTATTACATGGGCCATTTCTCTAAATTTATACAGCCGGGAGCTAAACGTATAGCAAGTATTGCCAGTCGCGACAAACTGTTAACCACCGCTTACATGAACCCCGATGGTAAAATTGCAGTTGTAATAATGAACCGTACCGACGAGAAGATTGAGTACAGCCTTTGGATAAAAGGTAAAGCAGCTAAAACAACCAGCGAGCCACATTCAATTGCTACACTGGTAGTAGAGTAATCCTTCCATAAATTATTAGCTAAAAGGCGCTTTAAGTATTTTAAAGCGCCTTTTTTCTTTTATCCTCATAAAAGCAGATATTAGCTTTCCTAACCAATATACCTGATACTAATCTTTCTGGCTATGAAAACTGCAACCCGTTTGCTGGCGCTTTTACTTTGTTTTGGAGCTATGCATTTATCGGCACAAAACAAGCGCCTTACTTATTGTAATCCCCTGAATTTGGATTACGGTTATACACCATTTGAAAATTTTGCGGCCTGGGGAAAGCATCGCGCTACAGCCGACCCAACCATGACCTTTTTTAAGGGCAATTATTATCTGTTCAGCACCAACCAGTTTGGTTACTGGTGGAGCCCTGATATGCTGAACTGGAATTTTGTTTATCGCAAGTTTGTTCGTCCATATAACGAGGTACAAGGTGATGAGCTTTGCGCGCCGGCAACTTTAGTGCTGGGAGATACCTTGTTGGTTATTGGCTCAACTTATAATAAAGATTTTACCCTATGGAAGAGCACCGACCCTACACATGATACCTGGAAGGCTGCTAAAGATTATTTCAAGGTGGGCGCCTGGGACCCGGGTATGTTTGCGGATGATGATGGCAGGGTTTATATTTATCACGGCTCAAGCAATACCTTTCCACTTTATGGGCAGGAGATAGACCGTAAAACATTTGAACCCATTGGCCCAAAAGTGGAAACGATAAAGCTAAACTGGCAGGAGCATGGCTGGGAACGTTTTGGCGAAAATAACGATAATGTTTTCTTAACCGGCTTTATGGAAGGCTCATGGATGAACAAGCACGACGGCAAGTATTACCTGCAATATGCCTCGCCGGGTACCGAAGGCAGGGGTTATGGCGATGGTGTTTATGTGGGTGATAAACCGCTTGGCCCATTCGTCTATCAAAAGCATAATCCATTCAGCTATAAGCCGGGCGGCTTTGCTAAAGGTGCGGGGCATGGGGCAACATGGGCAGATAAGTACGGCAATTACTGGCACATATCAACCATGGTTATTGATGTAAAAAATAATTTTGAGCGCCGTATTGGCTTTTGGCCCGCCGGGTTTGATAGTGATGGTACATTGTACACCAACACTGCATATGGCGATTATCCGCATTACCTGTCGGTAGGTAAGGAAGATCATCTAAAAAGTAATTTTACCGGCTGGATGCTGCTTAATTATAACAAGCCCGTGGAGGTATCATCAACCCTGGGTGCTTACGTGCCAAATTTAGCTGTTGATGAGGATATTAAAACCTATTGGAGCGCAAAAACTGCTAGCAAAGGCGAATGGTTTAAAACCGATCTCGGCGAGGTTAGCACCGTAAAAGCTATCCAAATTAATTATGCAGATCAGGATGCTACCTTCATGGGGAAATCACAGGGAGTATATCACCAATATATCATATCATCGTCGCTTGATGGTAAAACCTGGAAAACATTGGTTGATAAAAGCAAGAACAAAAAAGATGTTCCGCATGATTATGTAGAGCTTAAAGCCGCCACCAAGGCACGCTATTTAAAAATAACTAATCTGCATATGCCAACAGGTAAGTTTGCCTTGTCGGGCTTCCGTGTGTTTGGTAAGGGCACCGGTGCAGCACCTGATACGGTTAAAAATCTGATAGTTTTGCGAGGTAATGCCGAACGCCGTAATTCATGGCTGCGTTGGCGCCAAACTGATGGCGCTGTAGGTTATACTATTTACACGGGCATAGCGCCGGATAAACTGTACAATAACATTATGGTTTACAATGTAAACGAATACTATTTTAACGGTATGGAAAAAAGCCTACCATACTATTTCCAGATAGAGGCGTTTAATGAAAATGGAGTGGGTAAACGCACTAAGGTGATAAAAGTTGAGTAAGGGGTTGGTGATGATACCAACAAGGGAACAAACGGTCTAAGCTACAGGGATTATCGAGAAGAGTAGATTTATAAATTATATGAGGAAACATAAGGAGTTTATTATTACTAAGGATGGCGATTACTTGCAACCGGAATACGATGAAAACGGAAACCCGCGTAGAGTAATACTTTTGAAAAGCAACAAGGCAAAGATATATGCAGCTTACATTTTGATAAATAAGGATCTAGATTTGGTATTATCAGCTCTTTCCAGTTTAAATGAAAGTGATCCGTTAATAATTCAGCAGAGTATTTCTTTTTTTGCAATTATCAATTATGCAAAATGTTTTGTTAGAAATAATGGTAGAGGAACATCATTAAATACAGAAACTGTCTTTAAGCATGCTGATATTTTAATAAAAAATACTCATAAAAACAATATCGATTTGCGAATGGATTATGTCGCACATGCTGGTAACTTATTTGAAAAGTGCGCAGTTACAGCAACCTTATATTATAATAATTCCGAAGTTGACAGTTCGACCGATCTTTATGGATTGCGTATTGGTGCCAATTTATTATATCTAAAAGCCCTAGATGATAATTCTGTGGTTGACTTTGTGAGTCTATGTAATTTTGTCAAGGCACATGTTGAAACTAGGTTAAAGGCATTAGAAAATCAATTACAAGAAGAAACTTGGGAGTTGGGTGAAAACGAGTTGTTTACAAAATCTTTTCTCCCAATTGATTAAGTAGTTTAAAAACCAACCATTTGGCTCAATAATTGCGCACTTTCAAAACTTAAAAAACTGATCAGGATGCTTAAATTACTATCTGCTATTACCGTACTGTTCTTTATAAGCATAAGCACAAAAGCACAAACCACCGATAGCTTGCTGAAGCCATCGCCAATAAAAACGTTGACTACGGAACAGTACAACGCTTTAATAAAGGGCGAAGATCAATACGGAATGGGCCTTGTAGCCGAATTGAATAGTTTCCCTACTGCCGAAAAGGCTTTAAAGTATAAAAAGGAGATTGACCTTAGCCCTAACCAGATTGCTACTTTAACTAAAATTAATACTGAGTTAAAGCGTAAAAAGATAGAAATGGGCGGCTTTATTGTAACAAATGAAACTAAGCTGGATAACATGTTTCGTACAAGAAAAATAAACGAGAGTGAGTTAATATTTTATACCAACCGTTATGGCTTGTACCAGGGAGAATTACGGAATGCAATTTTGCAGGCGGCTTTAAAAACGCAGCAACTGCTATCGCCGCAACAAGTTAACAAATTGCTAACATTCAAAAAATCATAATTTACAATATGCCGTTTGATTTATTTAATTTAGCCGCCAATAAAATTGTATGAAGATTACATTTGATTTTGAAAAACCGCTGGCAGAATTAGAGCAGCAGATAGAGAAGGTAAAACAGGTTGAGGAAAAAAACAAACTGGACATGACCGCCACTGTGCTTGAGTTAGAGGCCAAACTGGAAACAGCCAAGAAAGAAATATACTCCAATCTAACCGGCTGGCAAAAAGTACAGATATCCCGTCATCCCGAAAGGCCATATACTTTGCAGTATCTGGAGCTTATGTGTGATGATTTTATTGAACTACATGGCGACAGAACTGTAGGTGACGACAAGGCTATAATTGGTGGCTTTGGCACCATGAACGGACAAACCGCTATGTTTATTGGCCATCAGAAGGGGCGTAATACCAAAGAACGCCAATACCGCAACTTTGGCATGGCTAACCCCGAAGGTTACCGCAAAGCTTTAAGGCTGATGAAAATGGCTGAAAAGTTTAACAAGCCGGTTATTACCTTAATTGATACTCCCGGAGCTTTCCCCGGTTTGGAAGCTGAAGAGCGTGGCCAGGGTGAGGCTATAGCCCGCAATTTGCTTGAAATGTCGGTATTGAAAGTACCTGTTATTTGCGTAATTATTGGCGAAGGTGCATCAGGCGGTGCGTTGGGTATTGGCATTGGCGATAAGGTAATGATGCTGGATAACTCATGGTATTCGGTTATTTCGCCAGAGAACTGCTCAACTATCCTGTTTAAAACCTGGGAACATAAAGAACGCGCTGCAGAAATGCTAAAGCTAACCTCATCAGAAATGTTAAAGAATAAGCTGATAGATGGCGTGATTAAAGAACCACTTGGTGGCGCTCACCAAGATCCGGTTGCTATGGCAGCCACACTTAAAAAGCAATTGTTAAAAGATCTGAAAATATTAGGCGAACGTAATATTGACGAACTGGTAGCAGAACGCATTGAGAAATTCTGCAACATGGGTTCAGTTATTGAAGACTAACCTTAAAATAAAAGATAAATAAAAGCGGCTGATGCCGCTTTTATTGTTTCATGCATTTCTAAAACAAAATTACAAGTAATAATTCTCCCCATCCGTTTTAATCTTTCCCGCATCAAGCAGCAGGCGAATGGTGGTTATCTTTTCCTTCTCGGTACCAAGTTTGAGGCCGGTCATTAGGGTATCAATGGTATGGTTGGCTGTACTTAACAGCTGCACAATCTCGTTTGTAATGTCGTCAAATATTTCATCGGCATTTTTTTTATGACGCTCTTCCAGGCAAACATCGCATACGCCGCACTTTATAGCATTGGGCTCGTTAAAGTAGGACAACAACATTTGGCTGCGGCAGCGTTTATGCTCGGCATAGGCAAATACCGCCTCCATTTTTGTACGATAGGTTATCTTCCTTTGTTCTATATAAGCTTTATTTATATACAGGTTATTGGAGTGCTGGCGTGCTTTTAACCAGGTTATCTGCGGCTTATCCGTTTGTGGCAGATAACTTAACAATTTAAAATCCTGCAATTGTTTTAAGCCGTCAATAACCTGCTGTGTGTTCATGCCTGTACGGCGGGCCAGGTCAAATTCTTTCAGGCGCACATAATTTTCAAACGAGCCACCGTATGACCGTAGCAGCGTTTTAATGAATGCATCCCAACCCGGGTTTTGAATCTGGAAGTTGTACAGTTCCTCGTTCAATACCTCAAACCTGAAACGCGATGGCAGGTACACACTTTCATTAAACGACACATATTCGTCCTGCTCTAAAAACTTTAAAGCATTAAGCGTTTTTATGGGGTCCAGTTTATATCGGCTGCAAAATTCGCCCAGGTCAAGGTCAAAGCTTGCCCCTTCACCAGCTTCATATGCCAGCTGGCAATAGTTAGCTAAGTGATGGTAAGTTTGTTTTATCTCATCAACCGAAGGAAAATTGAGCTGAAATTTCTTTTCTTCTTTTATCCTGTCAATATGGTTGTATAGTAAAACTCCGTACGCCCTTTGTTCATCCCGCCCTCCCCTGCCTGCTTCCTGGTAATAAGCTTCTAGGCTTTCGGGGATATCCTTATGTATAACAAACCTAACGTCGGGCTTATCAATCCCCATTCCGAAGGCATTAGTGGCAACAATAATGCGGGTACGGTTATTTTTCCAAGCTTCCTGCTTTGCAGAGCGTTCATCAACCGGCAAGCCGGCATGATAGTAATCTGCCTTTATATAGTTCTCGTTATAAAATTTTGCTACTTCAAAGGTCTCTTTCCTGCTGCGCACATATACTATACCGCTCCCGCTTATCCCGTTAGCTACATCCAGTAGTTTCTTAAGCTTGTTTTCTGTGTTTTGCACCACATACCGCAAATTGCGGCGCTCAAAGCTTTTCTGATAAACATTGGGCTCCTTAAATAAAAGCTTTTCCTGAATATCTTCTCTTACCTCCGCGGTGGCCGTTGCGGTAAGTGCCAAAACAGAAACTTTAGGATGGAGCTCCCGCAGATTGGCTATTTTTAGGTAAGATGGCCTAAAATCATATCCCCATTGCGAGATACAATGCGCCTCATCAACCGCAAACAGGTTAACGTTCATGTATTTTATGCGCTCACGTACAAGCTCTGAGGCCAAACGCTCGGGAGAGATATAGAGAAACTTAGTTGGCCCATAAATGCAATTATCCAACGCAATATCTACCTCGCGCCTACCCATGCCGGATACTATGGTAATAGCTTCTATTCCTTTTGCCTTCAGGCTTTCTACCTGATCTTTCATCAAAGCTATCAGGGGCGAAACTACTATGCATATCCCCTCCTTTACCAGCGCAGGTATCTGAAAACATACCGATTTACCACCCCCCGTTGGCAACAATGCTAAAGTATCATGCCCATCTAATACAGATGTAATGATCTCTTCCTGCATTGGCCGGAAATTATCATGCCCCCAATATTGCTTAAGTATGTCGCGTGGCGTCATTTACAAAGTTTTATTTTTGTTTAGCAAAACATTGACCACCTACTGCGCCTCCACCATATTCTAAAACCAAGTTTTTATTGACATAAATGTATGTACAGCTATCGTTATATCTTGATTTTAAACTATCTGGAATTGTTTTATCAAAAACATTAAAGAAATACATCCCCATGCCACTTCGTTTAAATCCAATCTTTGTTGGCTCTTCATTAGTTATTGATATACAATTTGCATCGTTGAGTTTGCTTTTTATTTTATCTAAAGTACTTTTTGTCCAACCTAATACTTTAAGTAATGAATCTGTTTTTTTTGACTTAATTGGAATATTCCAATCTTGAAAATTTATAGTAAGATCTGACCCTCTGCCTGTATCTATCGGACTAATTACCAAATGTGCTATATTATCTTTTTCAAATTCAATATCAACCAATTTGTACTTGGGTACTATGCTTTGAAAATAATTTTTAACTCCATAAATTTCACTGCGCTTATTAATGAAACTTTCTATCAGTTCAGCAGTGGTGTAGTTTTTATCAAACAAGCCAATAGCATTTATGAGCATTATACCGTACCCCACTACATACACTATCGCTGCACATATCATTACCAAAAATGTTATTTTGATTACCTTGACTGTCTTTTTTTTATTCATAAAACTAAATTAGGAATTGAATAACAACACTTTCGGTTTATATCTAACAGCATTTGATTTTAAAAAAAAAGCCCGTCGTGCGGCGGGCTTTAAATTATGTGATAGTAATATTTAACTATCTATTCTTGATATCAGTATAATTCCTATCAGTTGCACCTACATATATCTGACGCGGGCGACCGATAGGCTCTTTGTTGGCTTTCATTTCCTTCCACTGTGCTATCCATCCCGGTAAACGCCCTAAAGCGAATAGTACCGTAAACATATCAGTAGGGAAACCTAAAGCAGTATAAATAATACCCGAGTAAAAATCAACGTTAGGATAAAGCTTGCGCTCAACAAAATATGGATCGTTCAGAGCAACTTCTTCCAGTTTCTTGGCTATTTCAAGGGTTTCGTCATTAATACCTAATTTCTCCAGAATATCGTCACATGCTTTTTTAATAATCTTGGCACGTGGGTCAAAGTTTTTGTACACACGATGACCAAATCCCATTAAACGAAACGGATCGTTCTTATCTTTTGCTTTCGCTATCCATTTATCGGTATCACCACCGTCTTCCTTAATTTTTTGCAACATTTCTATTACCGCCTGGTTGGCACCACCGTGCAGTGGGCCCCACAGAGCAGATATACCTGCTGATATTGATGCATATAAGTTAGCATCAGATGAACCTACTATACGTACGGTTGATGTTGAGCAATTCTGCTCATGATCGGCATGTAAAATAAGCAACTTGTTCATAGCACTCACTACTACCGGGTCAATCTCTACCTCTTCGGTACGTTGCCCAAAAGTCATATGCATAAAGTTTGTTACGTAATCAAACTGATTACGCGGATAAATAACCGGGTGCCCTAATGATTTTTTGTATATCCATGATACAATTGTGCTCATTTTAGCAATCAGTTTAATAATCTCCAGGTTAACTTCTTCTGCAGACAAGCTTTGTTTAAGTGATGCTGGATTAAATGCAGCTAATGCACCTATTAAAGATGACAACTGCCCCATTGGATGCGAACCCGAAGGGAAACCATCAAAAAACTTTTTCATATCCTCATGAACAAGGGTATGTCGGCTAATCTCCAGCTCAAAGTTTTTTAATTGCTCTGCAGATGGCAGATCTCCATATATAAGCAAATAAGCAACCTCAACAAAGGTTGAATTTTCTGCCAGCTGCTCTATAGGGTAGCCCCGATATTTTAAAATACCCACCTCGCCATCAAGAAAAGTGATCGCGCTTTTTGTAGCACCGGTATTTTTGTAACCAATGTCAAGCGTAACATAACCACTCTGATCGCGTAATTTTGAGATATCAATCGCTTTTTCGCCTTCGGTACCTTCTATTACAGGAAGATCATACGTTTTATCACCAATTTTTAATTGTGCAGTATCAGCCATAGAACAATAGTATTTGCAACAAATGTAAATAAATCTGCGTATTAATACCCTTTAAGATGTATTTACTATTTGTAAAATTCTTATGAAGAGAGAATAGCTATTTATAGTATGTTTGTTATAGTATGTTTGGGAAATTTAAAAATACATTTTAAAGCATGTCATTTAAAGACAGGATGTTGCTGCTGGTAGAAAATGACTATACTATCCACAGACTATTATTGCTTGGACTATTTATTGCAGCACCCTTGCTGCATTATCTGTGTTTTAATAACTCTTATGACCCAATTTGGCTGCGTGCACTTACCGGCATACTTTGCGCTGTATGCCTGGGCTTTTCATTTAGCAGCAATAAAAGTTATTATAAATACACATTATACGGAACCGTTTTAGTTTATGTAGTTATTAATAATTGTATTTTGCTGGGCATTAACGGCTTTACTCAGGTATATATTTTTAGCACCTTAACTATTTTTATTGCATTAACCCTTTTCTGTAAAAGACAGCGGGAGTTTGTATTCATAACCGCAGTAAACATAGCAGCGGTACTTGCAGCTTATTTTATAGCGCCTCAACTCCTTATATCGTCAGTTGTATTGGGTGTGCTTTCGTTTGTTCTTATACTTATTGCCTATATATCCTTTTGGGTGATGAGAAGTTATCAGATACAGTTTAAAAAAGCCATTAATAAGGCATTGCAGCTAAATGAATCGTTACGTAAAAGCCAGGAGCAGTTACACGCGCTCATTAGTTCAGTAAACGATACCATTTTTGAATTTGATGAGAACAGGGTATGCGTTAACGCATGGTTTGGCCCGCAAAGTCCCCCATATTTAAAACCTGAAACTTTTTTAAATAAAACTTTAATTGAGGCCATAGGCCCTGACAGGGCAAAACCTTTTACCGAGGTTTATGATTATGTTTTAAAACACAAGCAACCCTCAACTATTGAGTTTCCATCTATATACGGAGAAGAAGGATGGTTCCTGGCTAAATCATCGCCGGTTATTGATGTTAACGGTAACTACACCAAGCGTATTTCTGTTACTGTTACTGATATTTCTGAACAAAAGAAACGTGCCGATGCCCTTATAGAAAGCAAAAACCTGCTGCAACAGGCACATGCAATTGCCAAAACCGGTAACTGGTGGTATGATGATGAATCAAAGGAAAATTTTTGGTCTGAAAATTTATCTAAAGTATTGGAGATAGATGCCATTCCTGAGGGTATGAGCAAGTATGAATACTACATCAGTTTGGTTCACCCGGATGATATAGAAAAAACTGCTAACTTCTTTAACAACATCTACACAGTAACCGAAAGTAGCCTGGAGCATAAAATGATCACTCCAAAAGGCAACCTAAAATACATTAGGATACTAATAGACAATCTTCATTGTGATAATGCGGGCAAACCAAAACGGATTATAGGTATAATAAAGGATATTACAGAATCACGACTTGCCGAGAAAGCCATTAAAATAAGCCAGACTGAATTGCTGGAAGCACAGGCCATAGCCAAAATTGGCAATTGGAAATGGCACAGCACCTCAAACATTTTATCATGGAGTGATGAGGTTAACTCAATTTATGAAGTTGATAGTGATAATACCGTTAAATCCCGTAATGGTAAATTGCTTTTAAAACATATCCACCCTGATGACAGGTATATAATTAAGCACCTGTTACATAATCCTGATAAGGTAGGTACATCTTATGAATACCGTATTATTACGCCAAAAGGCAATGTAAAACACATTAGCGTTATATGGGGTAAAGTAATGTACCGCGAAGATGGTTCGATACGTAAGATAATTGGCACCCTGCAGGATATTACCCAGCGCAAACAAGCCGAAATTGATTACAAAACTACCGAAACCAAATACCGGATGGTGTTGGAAACCATTAAACTTGCTGCGATATCTTTAGATGCACAAGGCAAAATAATATTCTGTAATAAGTACCTGGCCAACCTGCTTGGCTACGGCCAGGAGGAGATACTGGGTATGAATTGGCTGCAAGATTTTATACCTGAAAATCTGCGTGACTTTATAACGAGCTGGTTTACTGATAATAACATAAGAGCACATTATATAAACCCTGTAATTTGCCGCAATGGCGAGCTACGTACCATTAGCTGGCGAAACACTGTTAGCTATGATGATTATGGTAACATTAAAGGTACAACCAGTATTGGCGAGGATATTACACTACAGCAAAAAGCACGTGAGGAACTGATAACAGCCAAGGAACATGCAGAGCGTTCATCGTACTTTAAATCGGAGTTTCTTTCCATTATGAGCCATGAGATAAGAACTCCAATGAACGCCGTTATAGGTACCACTAACCTACTTTTATCTGAAGACCCAAGACCCGAACAATTAGAATACCTGAACACGCTAAAATTTAGCAGCGAGAACCTGCTGTCCATCATCAATGATATTTTAGATTATAATAAGATTGAGGCCGGTAAGTTACAGTTGAGCAAAACGCCATTCAACATCCATCAACTGACGCAAAACATCCGTCAGTCGTTTTACGCGAAAGTGCGGGAGAAGAACTTGACTATTGAGTTAATATCAGACAGCACTATACCGGAGTTCCTTATGGGTGATCAAACCCGCTTAGGGCAGATACTTATTAATTTGGTAAACAATGCCGTTAAGTTTACTTCTGCCGGCAAGGTAACCATCTTGCTTGAGAAGGAACAGATAAACAATAAGGAAGTACTGGTGAATTTTAAGGTGATAGATACCGGCATAGGTATTTCTGCCCAGAGCCTGGAGATAATTTTTGATCCTTTTATACAGGAAGACCAGGTTATTAACAATGAATATGGCGGTACAGGGCTTGGTTTAGCCATCACCAAACGGTTAATAGAACTTTACCAGAGCAGTATTAAAGTAACAAGCGAGTTGGGTAAAGGTACACAGTTTAGTTTTTCTATACTATTTGATATAGCCGAACCCGTTGCAACTGTACCGCAAAATATAATCACTGTAAACGCGCCATTGAGCTTATATGGAATGAACATACTTGTTGTTGATGATAATAAAATGAACATCATGATTGCATCTAAATTCCTTAAGAAATGGCAAGCTAATGTAGATGAAGCACTAAACGGTAAAATAGCGGTAGATATGGTCAATAATAAAGCTTATGATTTGATCATCATGGATTTGCAAATGCCAGTAATGGATGGTTTTAAAGCAACAGCAATAATTAAACAACAATACCCCAATCTGCCGATTATAGCCTTTACTGCCGATGCCATGCCCGAAACCCACAATAAAGCTTTTGATGCCGGCATGTGCGACTACCTAACCAAGCCCTTTGTTCCGGAAGTACTGTTTGAAAAAGTAACCAGGCACAGCAAAGTGATTATCCCAGATGTTAATATTAGTAAATAAGGTTTCCTATTATATATTTATAATGGTTGACATAGTTTATTAAATTCCTCCTAATTAGTTCTTATCGCCTCAACAGGGTCAAGCCTTGAAGCAAACCAGGCAGGCACAATACCAGATATAATACCTATAACTACCGATATACCGATCCCGAATATTATATTATTAATATCCAGTATTATTTGTATATCAGCCGCTGCCTTTACCCCAAACGTACCCAGGTATACCAGAAGCAGCCCCATGGCGCCTCCCAGCAGGCACAAAACAATAGATTCTATAAGGAATTGAAGTAGTATAAAGTAGTTTTTAGCACCCAATGATTTTTGTATACCTATGATATTGGTACGTTCCTTTACCGATACAAACATGATATTGGCAATACCAAAGCCCCCCACCAAAATAGAAAAACCACCAATAATAGCACCGGCAATATTTACAATACCAAATAACCTATCTAACTCGTTTGATAGGATATTTGATTTATTTAAAGCAAAGTTATCTTCAGCACCAGGGCGTATACTCCTTATAGAGCGCATTATACCACGCACTTCGCTCTCTACTTCAACATCGTTTAAATTATCAAGCCCGCGTACAACTATCTGCGGATTATATTTTTCGTTCTCAATATCAATAATGTTTTTGGCAAAGTTTAAAGGCAGCAATATCTCATTATCGCTGCTAATGCCTAAAATATCTTTACCCTCTTTAGCAAAAACACCTATAATAGTAACGTTGCGGCCCATTATTTTTATCTGCTTGCCAAGGCCTGTTCCATCAGGGAAAAGCGCTTCGGCTATATCGGCACCAACTATTGCAACAGGTGCGCCAGTTCTCGATTCTATGTCTGTAAAGTACCGGCCATCCTGGAAATCAAAGTTCCATGTTTTATCATGATCATGCGAAACGGCATCTATTTGGGCGCCATCAACCGTGTTGCTTTCATACTTAACTGTACGGTTATCAATACTTATCTCATATGATATAGCCTTTGCTGTTTGGCTGCGGCGTTGCATTTGGGCAAAATCACGCAGTTTAGGCACCGGCCTCTGCATATATTTCCACCATGGAAAATTATCTTCGCCTACCCATGGCCATTTTTGTATATATATACTATTGCTTCCCAGTTTGTTAACACTTTTCTGCAGGTTGTTACGCAAAGTATCAACCGCAGAAAATACTGCTATAATGGTAAAAATACCTATGGTTACACCCAATAGTGAAAGTAATGTACGCAGCTTATTTTGCCTTAATGCATCATAGGCAAAAAGAAAGCTTTCGCGGATAAGTTTTAATATTATCATATCACTATTTTGATTTCGGTTTGGTGTAAGTTAACTGTATAATTGAAAACAACATTTGTTAGACAGTGTTAATGCAATTAAGTTACAGTAATTTTTGATATAAGTATTTGCACTTATCAATTAATAAAGCGGAAAAAATAATAAAAATTCCGTACATTTGCGCCCTGAAAATTCATATATAAAGCATGAAATTATCCCAATTTAAATTCAATTTACCTGAATCATTAATAGCCCATTCACCGGCTGAC
>JAQBNZ010000248.1 GCA_028288285.1 Mucilaginibacter sp. | reverse complement strand
CGCCATATTCGGTGGTTACCTCGTAAACGGTTTCCAGGCAGTCGGCCACAAAAGCCGGGCAAAATACCAGCAGTCGTTTCTTGCCTTCTTTGGCCATTTGAGCTATTATTTCGCTGGTATAAGGCTGCACCCAAGGGTCGCTGCCTAACCGCGATTGGAAGCATACGGTGTATTTTTCTCTCGGCAGGTTCATTTTAGCCGCAATTAAGCGTGCCGTATCATATGACTGTGCCGAATAGCAAAATTTGTTAACTTCGTTCAGCGTGTTACAGCAGCCATCAACCTGCAGGCAATAGCTATGTGTATGGTCACACTTTTTTAACTGGCGCTGTGGCAGGCCATGAAAACTGAACAGAATATGATCGTAAGTTTCCGGCTGATGCTTAGCAGCGTTATCCGCAAAGGTTTCAATCATTAACTCATTGTTATGGAATGAGTTAGTGAAGGCAATATTGGGTATGGTTTGCCATTCTTTAACTATTCCCATTACTTTTTCGTGTACCGAACCTGTACTTGCAGAGGCATACTGGGGAAACAAGGCAATTACCTGTATTTCAGTTACTAAGGCATCTTTTAATTTCTTCAATGCCGATTCTATTGAGGGACTTTGGTAACGCATAGCCAGCTCAACCATATAGCCATTGCCAAGGCGTTGCTGTAATGCCTGCTGCTGTAAAATACTGTAATGTTTTAACGGTGAACCTGTTTTATCATCCCAGATAGCCTTGTATAACCTGGCCGATTTGGGTGCCCTGAAGGGTACAATAATGGTTTTCACCAAAAATGTACGCAGCACGGGGTTAACATCAATAACCCTTGGGTCCATTAAAAATTCATCCAAATATTTACGTACATCCGCTGTAGACGGACTACCAGGTGTACCTAAATTTACCAGTAAAACTCCTTTTTTCGCCATAATACAAGAGCGCAAAAATAAAATAAGTATTTGTGTTTATAATAGTTAAATATCAGTGGAATGTTAATTTGTTAATTGCGTTAGAGATAGAAGCGGATACCGGCCATGTGGCTAATGCTTGTGCAGTATGAGCGAAAGCCGGGCCGCAGGCAACGCCCTAAATTAAACCTTTACCTGCCACAACTTCCACCACGGCACCCAGGGCGCATCATGATGTTCGTAATGATAACCGAAAAAATAACAGCTAAAAAAAGCGAAAAAATGGTTGCGTGGTAAACTACGGGATTGGTGCTTATTATCATGCTCGCCTTTGTGGGGCAGGTAGGTACCAAAGTAAAATAATTGTAGTGTGCTTAATAATGATGGCACTACCCAAAACAATACCAGGTTGGGTTGCGGAATCCATATCTTAAAGATATTGAACAGTATGGCCATCACCACAATTTGCCATATAGAAAGGTAATTACGCATGAATTGTATATACCAGCTAATAAACGAGCCGTTATGATAGTCGGGGTCATCATTAGTATGTACATGGTTATGGTGCTGGTGGTGCTTTGCATAAAGCTTTGGATACCAAAACGATGCATACAGAAAAGTGCATATAAAACCAATAAGGTTATTAATATTCTTGTTAGGTGCTACAGTGCCGTGCATAGAATCATGAGCGGTAATGAACAGGCCGGTGTATAAATGCATCTGTACCAAAACTGAAATGTAAAGCAGCGGGTTAGAGAAATTAACCTGCCATTGCATCAACAAAATGGTACTTGTTACCCAGCCACCAATAACCAGCAGGGCAATAAATAAACCGGTATATGAGGGTGATTTTTTCAACAAATAGCCTCCTCTAAATCTCCTCCAAAGGAGAAGACTTTTTGTTTAAGCAAAAAGCGTGCTGCTTAATAGGTTTCCAGCTCGGCTTTTACCTGCTGCATCAGCCACATTGGGGTTGATGTGGCGCCTGCGATACCTATTTTATCCCCAGGCGCAAACATTGATCTGTCAAGTTCGCTGGTGGCCGATATGAAATAGGTATTAGGATTATGCTTACGGCATACCTCATACAAAACTTTTCCGTTTGATGATTTACGGCCTGATACAAAAACGATTTTGTTAAACTTGGTCACAAAAGCAGGCAGATCTTTATCACGGTTTGATACCTGGCGACAGATAGTATCATTAGCCTTAACCTCATACCCTCTTGATAGTAGTTCTTCCTTAATGCTGTAAAACTTTTCCATGCTCTTGGTAGTTTGCGTATACAGCGTAAAGCTACCCGGCAGGTCGGCATCATCCAATTCTGCAATATCCTGAAAAACAAGTGCATCGCCGTTTGTCTGGCCTTCTAAACCAATCACTTCGGCATGGCCATGCTTACCAAATATTAATATCTTCTCCTTGGCATCGTATGAGGTTTTAATACGGTTTTGCAGTTTTAAAACCACCGGACACGATGCATCAATCAGCGTAATATTATTCTCTAAAGCTATTTTATAAGTTTCAGGCGCTTCACCATGGGCACGAATCAGCACTTTTTCATCGCGCAGATTAGCCAATTCCGCATGTTCAATTATGCGGAGGCCTTGTGCTTTTAAGCGATCAACTTCTTCATCATTGTGTACAATATCGCCAAGGCAATACAAATAGCCATCCTCGGCCAGTATCTCTTCGGCCATATCAATAGCATACACCACTCCAAAGCAGAAACCTGAATCCTGATCAATAGTTACATGTAGTTTTAAATCGCCCATTGTTTTACAAAAATACGTATTAAAAAGCTGAAAGGAAAAAGGTTAAGGTTTAAAGGTTAAAATTTGAAATTATAAAGACGATAGGAATGGATGGTTTCGGTTTGTCCCTGTAGTAGCCCCTTCTATCCTTTATCTCTCTATCCTTCATCCTTTTGTCTAATAATGGCATTACCTGCGGCCCGGGCTATCCGCTCATACTGCACAGGCATTAGCCACATGGCCGGTATCCGCTTCTATCCCTAATGCAAAAACTACCTAACGCTATAGCAATACAATCAAATTCAACGCACCAAAAAACACAAACTCTGTTGCAAGTAACACCGGCGCTGCAATGCTTTGCTTTTTAAAGTTGAACAGCTCAAATATATACAGCATTACGGCGCTTACAAAAAACCAGCAAATGTAATTTTTGAGCGGAATGGCGTTATTGCTCCAATGCCAGTAATCAAATTTAATAGCAACAGGTTCTATCAAAACATCCAGTGCTACCAATATTATAGCGCCCGTTAATACCCTGAAAGAGGTACTTTTAAGCCTGCTCCGCTGCATAGTTACACCTACGGCATAAATAAGCAGGAACCAGTTTACACCTATCATTAAGGGGATAACAAATAACTTGTATCCTAATGTACTACCATAGCTATAATTACCAAACAACCAGCCCTTGTGCACGCCTATCCATTCTGCAATAAAACCCAGCAAGAACATTAACAGTACAAAAAGACCAAACCTACTGGTAATATTTTTGTGGCTTAAAGTGATAACTACCAGCATTAGCAATAAATGCCAGGGCACAAGTTGTAAAAACAAAAGCCTTGTTGATGGTATAGAAAACCCGACCAATCCCACCAAATGAAATAATATTATAATTACAATGGCTACAGGCGCATTAATACTTAAATCTTTCGGCCTTTCCATACGGTGGTTTTAGTGAGGTGCTGTTGTATTGATGTAATGCCAATGAGCAATAAGCTAAGCATTTGCCAGGGATGTAATATAATGTTTCGCGATGCGCTTTGCCCTGCCGACATAGATATCATGATACGTGTAAGAACGATGAGCCCTATCATCATAAAAATAAAATTCAAATTCATAGTCATGATAACTATGATGGGGCCGCCAATTATTAATATCAGATATACCAGGAAGCCAAAAATATTATAATTGAAGGCAGCCAGAAAGTTCTTGCCAAAACCGTTTATTGCCTGTTTATAACTCTTATACATGCGGCAACTTATCATGCCGTTTGCTAATAATGCTTCGCCGTTTTGCTTGGCTGCTTTTACCAGCTTCATTATCTCTACATCCTCAACCACTTTATTTTTTGCCAGCTGGTGCCATTGATATTCTTTGTATTGTTCGGCATCAAACAGCATAAACTGGCCGCTTGCAGCAGCAACTGCCGCGCTTTTTATTAAATAAACCAGCCTTATGGGTAACAGGTTAAGCAATATATAATGCATTAGCGGCACTACTACTTTTTCACCGGTTGTTTTCATTTCCTGGTTTGTAAACAAGCTCAGCAGGCTCAACCGCCTCAAATACATTCTATGAATGGCACTGTTTAGTAACCCGTTGCATACCTTTTCATCGGCATCTAAAAACAAATAAAGGTTACCGCTTGCCAATTGGGCCAGTTGGTGGCAGGCATAGTTTTTACCTAACCACTCGGCAGGTAGCGGCTTCCCTTTTAACACCTTAAATTTGGGATGTTCGGCAGTAAATGCTTCGCAAACAGCAAGAGTGCCATCGGCTGAATTATCATCCAGAATTATCACTTCGTAATTTTGGTAGTCCTGCTGATGAATAGATTGCAATAAAGTAAGAATATCCTCCGCCTCATTACGCGCAGGAATCAATATGGATATTTTGTCATGATAAGGCTTGCTTACCCTTTGCAGTTTAGGGTTCGACAAAAAATTAAACAGTGTAACCGTAAAGCGCAGTATTAAAAAAATAAATATTACTAAAAGGGCTATTATCACTTTATTTCAATTTCGGTTTGCTGCTGCTTTGAACTCTCGTAATGTTGCTGATAGCTATTTTGCAGGTCATTTATAGTTTTGCCGGCATAGTTGTTATCCTCATGTTTTAAATAAACGGTAACAGATGGCTTTTTGTGCTTAATATATTGAATAAATGTTGCTGCAAAAATTACCTGATAGTTATCCTTAGCTTTTTCAATGAGCTTTATGATACCTTTTTCAAATTTCACCCGGCTAACGAAATTTGAAAACAACCTGCCTTGCGGAAACATTAAAACCAGGTTGCCGGAATCATTCAATAATTGGGCGGCATAATCTAATGACTCCAGCATACTTCTTGACCCTTTGTTGACTGAGAATGCCCCGCCATATCGTAATGCACCTATTTTTTTTGCAGTGTCCTGTAATATCATTACATGAAACTTCTTTTTAAATATCTTATCGTTAAGGCAAAACAAGATGAGGCCGTCCCAAAAACTAAAGTGGTTTGCAATAAGCAATACAGATCTATTCTTATCAATCTGTATGGCATTATAAATAAATTGATGAAATTCCTTCCCAACAAGCCATTTCACATAGGCTTTAAAGAACCATTTTGCAACCGGGTTTTTCTTTGGATACAACATACTTAATGTGCCACATTAACTTGGTCTTTTAAAGCCTGTTTATGAAAGGTATTTATCTTTTCGGTCAGCTCCTCAAAACTTACCTCGCCGGCCAAACCACAATCAAAGAGGTGAAAATATACCGATGGTTTCAGACTTTCAAAATAATCTATAAGGGCGCAACTATAAACTATTTGGCAGGGGCCTTTTATATTTTTAATTAACCGCTCAATACCCTTCTCTACTTTAATCTCTGTAGTATGGTTTGATATGAGTTCGCCCTGCGGAAAAACTACCACCAGGTTCTCTGGGTTATCCAACAAACCTGCAGCATATTGCAGGGACTTAATCATTTCGCGCGAACTACGGTTGATAGAAAAACCGCCGAACAGGTTAAGCAGCATTCGTTTTTGCAGGTGATCTTCCTGCATCATAATATATAGTTTGCGGTTAAGGTGCCAGTAAGCTAAGTAATTGCCCCAAAGGCCATCCCACCAGCTAAAGTGGTTGCATAGCAGCAAAATTGAGTGGCCTGGTTTTGGTGTAAAGGGCATAACCTGCAACAGCTTAAATGCCTTACGCATGCGGTAACGCATATATATGGCAAACCAATTACTAAAAAGGGCTACTCTGCGGGCGGGTATCATTGCTGTAAATTTACTAAATACTCATCCAATTCTTTAATAACCAGCCAATGGCCCAATTCTACTTCATGTACCTCGGGCGCATTCAACAAACTAATGAACGCCTCGGCCGCAGCCCTGGAGAACAGGCTATCGGCTTTACCAAATATTAAACGGCACTTAATTTTATGCTGGTTTATTAATTCTGCAATTTTGGAAGTATCGGGTTTTAACAAGCGGATGAGATTTAAAGTATAATAAACATCCTGCCTTTTTTGTTCGGTATCAATTTCATTATAAGCTATCTGAAACAGGCTATCGTCAATAAAACGGACTTTTTTGAGATTTTTTAACAATGCAGGAGCCAGCCACTTACTTTTAGTTGCCCACCTAAAAAAGTACCGGCCAACCGGTTGATGGGTTAAAAAGTTAAAGCCTTTAAATACCGATAAACCATCAGGTGCCATCAATATCACATCGTCAATCATATCGGCAAAAAGCTCAACCAATATCAATGCTATATTGGCACCAATGGAATAGGCCATTACAGAGAAACGCTGCCTTCCATGAATTTTAAACCATTCTTCTACATAAGCAGCAACCATAGCTTTGGGCATACCTTCAACTATTTGCTTCTCTGTCCACCCGTTTAATTTGCTTTCGCCATGAAAAAAATGATCAAATCCATAAACATGAAATTCCTGTAATATGGATCGCTCCAGCACATGAAACTGCATACCCGTCATACCATAACCATGAAATGCCAGCACGGGCTTTTTGCCATTGCCGTATTCATGATAATGAGCCTTACCCAACCCGGGGATATCCAAAAAACCCATAGCAGGCAATATTAAGAAATGTTATTTATTATTTAAGTCACCCGGAGCAACAGGAAAGTTAAATACTACCAAGAATTGAACTATGCTTCTCCCTTATATACTTCACTATCTTATCAGTAGCACCGGTGTGCTCCTTTACATATTTTTTACTAATTACCGCACATCCATGGCGAAAGTGTTCATCATTCATTAAACTGCCTGCAGTACTTAATAGTTCCTCTTGATTACTGATACTGAAAGCGACGTTTAACTCAATAAGGTCGCGAGCTTCTTTAAAGCGTTCATAATTAGGGCCAAATATCACTGGCATACCAAAAGCCGCTGCCTCCAGAATATTGTGTATCCCGGCGCCAAAACCACCACCAATATATGCAACATCTGCATACTGATATAGTGACGACAATATTCCAATATTGTCTATAATCAGAGTAGAGGTATTAGGTTTAAGATTTGAGATATCAGCGTATTTTATTATTAAGTTTTCAGGAAGACTTTTTATGAAACCATTTATCTTATCCTCACCTATTTCATGTGGCGCAATAATAAATTTCCAATCTGGATGCCGGGTTATTAATGATGCTATAAGTTTATCATCAGCGGGCCAGCTGCTACCTGCAATGAATAGTTTCTGTCCGTTCTTAAATCTTTCAACTTCAAATAATTGTTTATGTTGTGATGCATTGGCCCATACACGGTCAAAACGGGTGTCGCCGCTTATAGTTACATTAGTAATACCTACGTCATGCAACAAATGTTTTGAAGGAATGTCCTGCACAAAAAACCAGGTAACCAGCTTTAGCATTTTACGGTGTAAGCTGCCATACCATTTAAAAAACACCTGCCCTGGCCTAAAAATGCCCGAAATTATATAAAGCGGCACATGCTGTTTATGCAATTCATTAAAAAAATGATACCAATATTCATACTTGGTAAAAATAGCCATTACCGGATTTATTGTTTTGATAAACTCATGGGCATTACGGGCAGTATCTAATGGTAAATAATATACGGCATCAGCCAATGGAGTGTTTTTCCTGATCTCGTAACCTGATGGTGAAAAAAAAGTCACCACAATTTTATTATCCGGATATAATAATCTGATCTTTTCCAAAACGGGGCGCCCCTGCTCAAACTCGCCAAGGGAGGCAAAATGACACCAAATGCTTGGTGTAAATTGCTGTATTTGCTGATTATGCCTCCCATTAATCCATAGTTTTGCCTTATTATTAAAAAAGGAAGCTACATATAATAACTTATAGTATATTAATATCCCAATGTTGTATAGCAGGAGCATTTTTAAGATTGTAATTATTATCTTCGTCGGGCATAAAAGTAATAACATTAAATAATATAAAGTATTTATGAAGATAGCTGTTGTTGGAACAGGTTATGTGGGCTTAGTAACAGGCACATGTTTAGCAGAAACTGGTAATCAGGTTACATGTGTTGATATTAATGAGGAAAAAGTAAAAATGATGCAGGAAGGTCAGCTCCCAATATATGAGCCTGGACTGGAATTACTTTTCCATCGTAACATTAGTCAAAAAAGGTTACTATTCACAAATAATTTGGCCAACGCTATTGCTGATGCACAAATTATCTTTTTGGCGTTGCCAACCCCTCCGGATGGTGATGGCTCGGCCGATTTAAGTTATGTTTTAGGCGCCGCTAAAGACATAGCCAAGTTAATTACCGACTATAAAGTTATCGTAACAAAATCAACCGTTCCGGTTGGTACGGCAGATAAGGTTACTGCTGTTATTAAAGCAAATACAAATATTGAATTTGCAGTGGTATCAAACCCTGAGTTTTTACGTGAAGGTGTGGCTGTTGAAGATTTTATGAAGCCCGACCGTGTTGTTATTGGCACTTTAGATGAAAGAGCACGCAAATTAATGGCAGAACTTTATGCGCCATATGTACGCCAGGGTAACCCTATTATTTTTATGGATGAGCGTTCGTCTGAATTAACAAAATATGCAGCCAACTCTTTCCTGGCTACAAAAATATCATTCATGAACGAGGTAGCTAACCTGTGCGAACTGGTAGGTGCTGATGTTGATATGGTACGCCGTGGTATTGGTGCAGATAACCGAATAGGTAACCGCTTCCTGTTTTCTGGTATTGGTTACGGTGGTAGCTGCTTCCCTAAAGATGTACAGGCTTTGGCCAAATCTGCCCAGGAAAACCAATACGATTTCAAGATCCTTAACTCCGTAATGGAAGTTAACGAGATACAGAAAAAACTTTTGGTACAAAAGCTTAAAAAATATTACAATAACGATCTTAAAGGCAAAAAATTTGCCATGTGGGGCCTGGCCTTTAAACCCGAAACAGATGACATACGCGAAGCGCCTGCTTTGTATATTATAGATGAATTATTAAAAGAGGGTGCTACCATCAGCGTGTTTGACCCTGAAGGTATGAACAATGTAAAAGCCCTTATTGGCGATAAAATCAATTATGCCACAACCCAGTATGAAGTATTGGACGGTGCTGATGCGTTACTTATTGTTACTGAGTGGTCACTGTTTAGAACGCCTGACTTTGACCAGGTATCAAGCCTGCTTAAAAATAAAGTAATATTTGACGGACGTAATTTATATGATCTGCAAAAAATGGTTGACCTTGGATATTATTACAACAGTATAGGAAGAAAAATAATAAGCTAATGGAAAAGCGCAAACGTATATTGATAACCGGAGCAGCCGGCTTTTTAGGTTCGCATTTATGCGACAGATTTATTAAAGAAAATTATCATGTTATCGCTATGGATAACCTGATAACCGGTGATCTGCGTAACATTGAGCATTTATTTAAACTTGAAAACTTTGAGTTTTATAATCACGATGTTTCTACGTTTGTATATGTATCAGGCGATCTGGATTATATTCTTCACTTTGCATCGCCTGCAAGCCCAATTGATTATCTGAAAATTCCTATACAAACTTTAAAAGTTGGTTCATTAGGCACACATAATCTGTTAGGATTAGCACGTAATAAAAATGCCAGAATGCTTATCGCATCAACATCTGAAATTTATGGCGACCCAACAGTTAACCCACAACCCGAAGAATATTGGGGTAATGTGAACACCGTTGGCCCGCGTGGTGTATATGACGAGGCTAAGCGTTTCCAGGAATCAATAACAATGGCTTACCACACCTTTCATGGTTTGGAAACCCGTATTGCAAGAATTTTTAATACTTACGGCCCAAGAATGCGCCTTAATGATGGGCGTGTGTTACCTGCATTTATTGGCCAGGCGTTACGCGGCGAACCTTTAACCATGTTTGGTGACGGTTCACAAACCCGCGCTTTTTGTTATGTAGATGACCTGATAGAAGGTATTTACCGTCTTTTACATAGCGATTATTCACAACCCATGAACATTGGCAATCCTGATGAGATTACAATTCGTGAATTTGGTGAGGAGATTATAAAACTGACCGGTACTAAACAGCAATTAATTAGCCTGCCTTTACCTACCGACGATCCTAAACAACGCCGTCCTGATATTACAAAGGCAAAAGCTATTTTAGGCTGGGAGCCAAAGGTTTCAAGAAGCGAAGGATTAAAGATCACCTATGAATATTTTAAATCGTTGCCTGAAAAAGAGATTCAGCACAAGGATTTTACTTATTACAACAAGCTTTAACACTGGTTTATATAAATGCAGCAAATTACCCGCTGCATTCATAACTATATAGTCATTCAATAAATATTAATGAAAATTTTAGTTACAGGCGGATTAGGTTTTATTGGTTCACACACTGTTGTTGAACTGGTAAATTCGGGCTACGACCCCATAATTGTTGATGATCTTTCCAATTCGAATATTAAGATATTAGACCAGCTTACCAAGATCATAGGTTACACGCCTGCTTTTTACCAGCTTGATCTTTGCGATGAGCGGGCTGTAAAAGAATTTGTCGTTAAAGAAACTGGCATTAAAGGAATTATTCATTTTGCCGCCTCTAAAGCTGTAGGCGAATCAGTAAAGCTGCCTTTAAAATATTACAGAAATAACTTTTTCTCGCTGGTAAACGTTCTAAATGCTTATGAGGGTAAAAATATAAATTTTGTATTTTCATCAAGCTGTACTGTATATGGCCAGCCCGATAAATTGCCGGTTACCGAAAATGCACCCGTAAAACCGGCACAATCCCCATATGGGAATACTAAACAAGTAGCAGAGGAGATATTAAAAGATGTGATTGCATCAGGTAGTAATAACAAAATAATAGCACTACGATATTTTAACCCGGTTGGCGCACATGAATCAGCACTAATTGGTGAATTACCTTTAGGTGTACCTCAAAACCTTGTACCTTTTATAACGCAAACCGCTATTGGCAAACGCGAAAAGCTTATGGTATGGGGAGGTAATTATAATACACCCGACGGCAGTTGCATACGGGATTATATACACGTTGTAGATTTGGGCCGCGCCCATGTTGCTGCATTAAAATTAATGGAAAAAAGCAATTTCAAAGGGATAGACTTTTTCAATATAGGCACCGGTAAAGGCAGCTCGGTATTAGAAGTGATAAAAGCCTTTGAAAATACAACAGGTGTTAAATTAAATTACGAAATAGCTGCCCCACGTGAAGGTGATGTTGAACAAGTTTGGGGTGACGTAACCAAATCAGCCGAAAAGTTAAACTGGAAAGCCAAACTTGATTTAAGTACAATGATGTCTTCGGCCTGGGATTGGGAAAACTATATTACCCAAAATCCATTATAAGAATAGTATGATGAAAAAAATTATTATTACAGGCGGAGCCGGCTTTATTGGCTCACATGTAGTACGCCGCTTTGTAAAAAACTACCCGGATTATACAATCGTTAATCTTGATAAACTGACATATGCCGGTAACCTGGCTAACCTCCAGGATATTGAGAACGAACCTAATTACAGGTTTGTAAAAGGCGATATTGTTGACCTTGAATTTATAAACAACCTTTTTGAAGAGGAACAGCCGGATGCTGTTATACACCTTGCTGCAGAATCGCATGTTGACCGCTCTATTACTAACCCTTTAGAGTTTGTAATGACTAATGTGGTAGGTACAGTTAACTTATTAAATGCTGCCAAAAACGTTTGGAAAGGCCAATATGACCAAAAAAGGTTCTATCATGTATCAACAGACGAAGTTTATGGTACTTTAGGCGATACAGATATGTTTACCGAGGAGACCGCTTATGACCCGCATTCGCCTTACTCGGCCTCAAAAGCAAGTTCAGATCACTTTGTTAGGGCTTATTATGATACCTATGGTTTAAACACAGTAATATCAAATTGCTCTAATAATTACGGTTCCTTCCACTTCCCCGAAAAACTTATTCCTCTTGCTATACATAACATTAAGCAGTTAAAAGCAGTGCCTGTTTATGGCAAAGGCGAAAATGTTCGCGATTGGTTATGGGTTGAAGACCATGCAAGGGCCATTGATGTAATATTCCACAAGGCAGCTTCAGGTACTACCTACAATATTGGCGGCCATAACGAGTGGAAAAACATTGACCTTATAAAACTGCTTTGCAGCATTTTAGATAAAAAACTTAACCGTGCCGAAGGTGAATCTGCAAAACTGATAACTTATGTTACTGACCGTGCGGGACATGACCTGCGTTATGCTATTGATGCTACCAAGCTAAAGAATGAATTAGGTTGGGAGCCATCAATTACTTTTGAAGAAGGACTTGAAAAAACTGTTGACTGGTATCTTGAAAACGAAAAGTGGCTAAAAGATGTAACATCGGGCCATTACCAGGAGTATTACAGTGAGCAGTATAACAACCGTTAATAATGTTTGGAATTTTTAAGAAAAAGGAAGCTAAAAAACCGGTAGACTTTAATTACAGTTCCGTAATGGTAGATATGCACTCGCATGTTTTGCCCGGGATTGATGATGGTGCCCAAACGCCAGAAGAATCTATTGTCCTGATTAAAAAGATGATGGAGCTGGGTATAAAAAAAATCATTGCTACCCCGCATGTGATGATTGATTATTATCGTAACGATAATGAAAGCATAGGCAATGCGCTTGCTATTCTTAAAGAAGAATTAAAAAATCAAAATATCGACATAGAGATTAGTGCCGCTGCCGAACATTACTTTGATGAAAGCTTTGAAAAACGCATTGATGACCGCATGGTGTTTACTATGGGCGATAACTATGTGCTTTTTGAAATTTCTTTTATAAGCCAGCCGCAAAACCTTATCCAAATAATACAAAAAATGCTGGATATGGGCTACAAACCAATACTTGCCCACCCCGAAAGGTATAATTACATGGATGTTGAGCAATTAAAACGGATACGTATGATGGGCTGCAACCTGCAGTTAAACACCATTTCGTTAACTGGTTATTATGGTAAACCCACAAAAGCACTGGCCGAAGAACTGATAGATAACCAAATGATTGATTTCATATCAAGCGATATGCACCACCCGCGCCATTCACAGGCATTAGAAGATGCCCTTAAACTTCCTTATTTGCATAAGCTACTGTTTGATTATCCATTGAAAAACGTGCTACTTAAATAAGAATCAAGAGGTCAGAATTAAGAGACAAGATACAAGATATAAGAAAGGCTCCGGTTTATAACCGGAGCCTTTTTGGTACTTTATAATTATGTCTTGATTCTTGTCTCTTAATTCTGACCTCTTGGTTTTATAGACCTACTCGTATCTCAAGGCCTCAACCGGGTCCAGTTTTGAAGCTTTTTTTGCCGGGTAAAATCCTGACGACAAGCCTATAAACGTACATAAACCAACAGCGGCAAACAGCCATACCCACGGTATTACAAATGTGCCGCTTATTTGTACGGCAATTAAGTTACCCACCGCCATACCCAAAATAATACCGCCCAAACCGCCTATAAGGCATATTACTATAGCTTCAATTAAAAATTGTTTACGTATTACTGAAGGCGTTGCGCCTATGGCTTTACGTAAGCCAATTTCGCGGGTACGTTCAGTTACCGATACCAGCATAATATTCATTAAACCAATGGCGGCGCCAAGCAATGTAATAATACCAATGGCAAAACCGGCTACGGTTATACCTGCTAATTGTCCGGCTAATTCTTCCTGGATAGAGTCACTCCTAAAAATCTCAAAGTTATCTGGCTGGCCTATGCGTAAGCCACGTATGTTCCTGAATAATGATGTTGTTTCGCCAATACTGGCATCCAGGGCACCCGGATTATCAACCTGTATG
This sequence comes from Mucilaginibacter sp., assembly GCA_028288285.1. GTDB lineage: Bacteria > Bacteroidota > Bacteroidia > Sphingobacteriales > Sphingobacteriaceae > Mucilaginibacter. The sequence continues at coordinate 703 of JAQBNZ010000248.1, read as the reverse complement.
GTAACAGTAAACGATGGTTTAGAAGATGCTGCAATTTGTCTGGCCTTTTGCACTGGTATAATACAAAATTTATCTCCGCCAAAGCTATTGGCGCCTTTTGATAACAAAACGCCAACTATTCTGAACTTGTTGTTACCCAACAATATCGATTTATTTATTGGATCATCATTCTTAAAAAGCTTTTGTTTTAATTCATCGCCAATAATAACCACATTTGAGCCGTGCTCCAGCTCTGATGCTGAAAAATTACGTCCAAAAGCCATTTTTAGACCTTTTATTGCCAGGTAGTTTTCATTACTACCAATTACCTGTATGTTAGGATTTGTTTTTATGCTATTAAACTTTGCAATTGCTGTACCTGTAACGTTAAGGTTTATACTGGTACGCACTGGTAGTTTAAATGTATTCTTAAAACGCTCGGCTTCCTGGTAGCTTATGGCTGGGTACATTTTACGGTGGCCGCCCATGCCAAAGCTAATACCCGAACCACGGTTTTGAATAGTGAAGGCGTTTGCACCCAGGCCGGCAAATGCGTCATTAGTATATTGCCTTATGCCTTCAATAGCGGTAAGTATCCCTACCAGTGCCATAATACCTATAGCAATAATTAATGCGGTAAGGGATGTGCGTAATCTGTTACCGCCTATAGATTGCAGTGCTATAGCGATATTTTCTTTATAGGTTGTTTTTACCGGCATGCCAT
>JAQBNZ010000078.1 GCA_028288285.1 Mucilaginibacter sp. | reverse complement strand
TACGATCATTAGATATCAGGTCTGATATCCTTTGCAGTTCAGCTTCATTATCTTCAATGATAAGTACCCGTTTCTTGGTATGTGCATGAAAACTAACAATACCGGTCATAAGCTCATCTAAAGAAGCATTTGACAGGGGTTTCAAACTGAAGCTTTTAGCACCAAATTTTAAAGCCATTACTTTATTGTCTTCTCCTGAAATAACATGTATCGGAATATGTCTCAGGTTAAGATCACTTTTCATTAGCTTAAGAATCTTCCAGCCGTTAGATTCCGGCATATTTACATCAAGTGTAATAGCTACGGGGTTATATTTAATGATACTGTCAAAAATCTCCAGATAACTAATGGCCACAACAACCTTTAAATTAAGGTCATGTGCTTTATCAATTAGTATCTTGGTAAACCGCACATCATCTTCAATAACCAGCAGTACCTTATCTTCGACGGTGATATTATGACGGTCGTCATCAATTCCCAACTCGACAGCATCTACCAGGTTAGTGCGCATATGTGACAAAGGATACGATTCTTTCACTTTAACCGGAACGGCTTTTTCTTCTTTATATTTTAAAGGTAAATACAGGGTAAATACACTGCCTTTGCCCAACTCACTGCCTACGGTTATAGTACCGCCCAATAATTCGGCAAAGCCTTTACTAATAGAAAGCCCAAGGCCCGTGCCGCCGTATTTACGGCTGGTTGAACCTTCGGCCTGTTGAAAAGCTTCAAATATAATTCCCTGGGTATTCTTTGAAATACCTATACCAGAATCTTCAATAGAGAATGCAATAACAGATTCGTTTTCACTTAACGGATTTTCATGACCTGTTCCGGGCCTAAATATATGCAGCTTTACACGGCCCTTTTCTGTAAACTTAAAGGCATTGGAAAGCAGGTTCTTCAGGATCTGATTTAAACGCTGCATATCCGTTTCCATTAACTCCGGCAACCCTTCTTGAAGCTCTATCTCAAACTTAAGATTTTTTGCTTCGGAGATAGGTTTAAAGGTTGATTCTGCAAAAGAGGCAATCTCTTTAAAGCTAACCGGCATTACATCGGCAGCAATAACACCCGATTCTATTTTTGACAGATCCAGAATATCATTGATCAGCTGGATCAGGTCATCACCGCAGGAATGTATGGTCTTGGCAAACATCCTTTGTTTCTCGGTAAGATTTCCCTCCGGGTTTTCAAAGAGCTGCTGGGCCAATATTAATAAGCTATTTAATGGTGTACGCAACTCATGCGACATGTTGGCCAAAAACTCCGATTTATATTTAGAGGTTAAAGTTAACTGTTCTGCCTTTTCCTCTAAAGAGCGGCCTTTATCATGTAATTCATCATTTGCCCTTCTTAACTCTTCCTGCTGTGCAGAAAGTTCACCGGCAAGCGATTGTGACTGCGATAATAACTCTTCTGTACGGGTATTAGTTTCAATATTGTTTAGTACTATACCAATACTTTCTGTTAACTGATCCAAAAAGTCAATATGGGTATCGCTAAAGCTTTCAAACGATGCCAGTTCAATAACCGCTTTTACATTATTCTCAAACAGTACAGGTAATATCACAAGGTCAATAGGCGCGGCATTGCCAATACCCGAACTTATCTGCAGGTACTCATTTGGCACATTTACCAGTCGTATTCTTTCTTTATCTGTAGCACATTGGCCCACCAGCCCTTCGCTTAGCGAAAACTCCTGATTGATAAGTTTACGGCTTTTGTGAGCATAACCTGCAAATAGTTTTAGTTTAGCATCGTCTGCACCTTCGGGTTGTTCTAAAATATAAAACGCACCATAACGGGCATTTACCAGCTCTGCCAGCTCAGATAATACTTTATTGGCCACCGCATTCCTATCGCGCTGGCCCTGCAGCATCTGTGCAAACTTAGCAAGATTGGATTTTAGCCAATCCTGTTCGTGGTTCCTTAATGTTGTTCCTTTAAGATTGGCAATCATCTGGTTAATGGTATCCTTCAAAGCTTCCAACTCACCCTTAGCTTCCACACGGATGGTACGGGTAAGGTCACCCTTGGTTACCGCCGAGGCTACCTCAGATATAGAACGAACCTGTGTAGTTAAGTTTTGCGCCAGCTGATTTACGTTTTCCGTTAAATCTTTCCAGGTACCTGATGCGCCCGGTACACTGGCCTGGCCACCCAAGCGGCCCTGTACACCCACCTCACGGGCCACAGTTGTTACCTCGTCGGCAAATACCGCCAATGTATCAATCATCTCGTTAATAGTATCAGTAAGCTGTGCTACCTCACCTAAGGCGTTAATAGAGAGACGCTGCTTTAAATTTCCTTTTGCAATACCGGTAGCCACTTTTGCAATACCGCGAATTTGCCCGGTTAAGTTAGATGCCATCTGGTTTACCGAATCCGTTAAATCCTTCCAGGTACCACCCACACCTTTTACGTGTGCCTGGCCGCCCAGCTTACCCTCGGTACCTACCTCACGTGCCACACGCGTTACCTCTGATGCAAAAGAGTTAAGCTGATCCACCATTGTATTAATGGTGTTTTTCAAATCCATGATCTCACCTTTTACGTCGATAATTACGGTTTTGGAAAGGTCACCGCTTGCAACAGCCTTTGTTACCTCTGCAATGTTACGTACCTGTGATGTTAAGTTACTTGACATTTGATTTACCGAATCCGTTAAATCCTTCCAGGTACCGGCAACACCCGGCACAAATGCCTGACCCCCAAGGTTACCATCTGTACCCACCTCTCGCGCTACACGGGTTACCTCTGATGCAAAACCACGCAGCTGATCAACCATGGTATTAATGGTTTCCTTTAACTGCAGAATTTCGCCCCGTACATCTACCGTGATTTTTTTAGATAAGTCACCATTCGCTATCGCAATAGATACGTCTGCTATATTACGTAACTGGGCCGTTAAGTTACCGGCCATTTTATTTACCGAATCTGTTAAATCTTTCCAGGTACCATCCACACCCGGAACGTTGGCCTGACCGCCCAGCTGCCCTTCAGAACCTACCTCACGTGCCACACGGGTTACCTCTGATGCAAAGCCGCGCAACTGATCAACCATGGTATTGATGGTATCTTTCAATTCCAGCAACTCCCCTTTGGCGTTTACGGTAATTTTTCTGGAAAGGTCACCTTTTGCTACAGCCGTTGTTACCTCGGCAATGTTACGTACCTGCGAGGTAAGGTTATCGGCCATTTTATTTACCGAATCGGTTAAATCCTTCCAGGTACCGCCTACACCAGGTACATTTGCCTGGCCGCCCAACTGTCCTTCAGAACCTACCTCACGCGCCACACGGGTTACCTCCGAACCAAATGAGTTAAGCTGATCCACCATCGTATTAATGGTGATCTTCAACTCCAGCATTTCGCCCTGCACGTCTACCGTTATCTTTTTTGATAAATCGCCTTTTGCTACCGCGGTTGTTACCTCGGCTATATTTCTTACCTGGCCGGTTAAGTTACCTGCCATCTGGTTTACTGAATCTGTTAAATCTTTCCATGTACCACCTACTCCCGGTACGTTTGCCTGGCCACCTAACTGCCCTTCAGAACCTACCTCGCGAGCCACACGGGTTACCTCTGATGAGAAGGAGTTAAGCTGATCCACCATCGTATTAATGGTATTCTTTAACTCCAATAACTCGCCTTTTGCATCTACCGTAATCTTACGCGAAAGGTCACCTTTGGCCACCGCAGTAGTTACTCCGGCAATGTTACGCACCTGGTCGGTAAGGTTACTACCCATTTGGTTTACCGAGTCTGTAAGGTCTTTCCAAACGCCACCAACGCCTTTTACCCTGGCTTGCCCTCCAAGTTTACCTTCCGTACCTACCTCCAGTGCCACACGCGTTACCTCTGATGCAAAAGAGTTAAGCTGATCCACCATTGTATTAATGGTCTTCTTCAGCTCAAGCATTTCTCCTTTTACGTCTACCGTAATCTTTTTAGAAAGGTCACCATTTGCTACCGCAGTGGTTACACCGGCTATATTACGTACCTGCGAGGTTAAGTTACCCGCCATGCGGTTTACCGAATCTGTTAAATCCTTCCACGTTCCGGCTACACCCGGTACTTTTGCCTGGCCACCCAGCTTACCTTCTGTACCTACCTCAAGTGCCACACGTGTTACCTCTGATGAGAAGGAGTTAAGCTGATCCACCATTGTATTAATGGTGTTTTTAAGCTCCAATATCTCCCCTTTTGCTTCCACTGTAATTTTACGGGAAAGGTCGCCTTTTGCTACAGCGGTTGTTACCGCCGCCACATTACGTACCTGGGCGGTAAGGTTACCAGCCATTTGGTTTACTGAGTCTGTTAGTTCGGCCCATACACCTGCAACACCTTTAATCTTGGCCTGTTCACCCAGCTTACCCTCCGAACCCACCTGCCTGGCTACCCGCGTTACTTCCATAGAAAATAAGCGAAGCTTGGAAAGCATTTGGTTAGATTCCTTTGCAATTCTTAAGAATTCACCTTTTAAAGGATGCCCTTTAATTTCTAATGGTATTTGTTTGGAAAGATCGCCGTTAGCAACAGAGTTGATCATACCAGCAATCTCCAGGGTAGGAGATGTAAGATCTTCTATAAGATTATTTAATGAGCTCACCCCATTGGCCCACTCGCCTTTCGCATCAGTTAGCTCTATTCTTTTTGATAAGTTTCCTTTTTTTCCAATGGTTTTTTCTGCCGATGATATTTCTGCTACTAAACGCTCATTCATATCAATAATATCGTTAAGCACTTCACATATCCGGCCGTTTATACCAGCCTGGGTTACTGGCATCCTAACGTTAAGCTTTCCATTTTTTACCATAGAAAGAACTTTTAAAAGTTCTTTCAGGTCAAGGGTATCAGTTTGGTGCGAATCAACAACACCTGCATCATCTAATATATTCTCTAAAACATTTTCTTTCATGCTCATAGATTAGTTGGGATCAAAAAGTTATAATAAAAATAATAGGTTGTTGAAATCAATTTATTAAAATCTAATAATAAATAAAAAATACGAAGTAAACTATATTATTAAAATCGTATTTATTAAAAAACTATAATAATAAGAAAATAAATAAAGATTAAAAAATGACTTCACCCAAGTAAAGCCACGTATAAACACTGTTATATATGATTTGTTTTGGTTTTATACGCTTTTTGATTAAACGTGGTTATCCTCATAAGCTTGTTTTTCAACCAATAAATTTATATAATTAAATTATTACTAACTAACATACAATCAGTAGAGAGTAAGTAACAGGGGATATGCCTCAAAAGTTAAAAAAGCAACAGAATCATAGTTAAACTCTGTTGCTCATTTATCAAAATGGACTTTAGGGATGCAACTCCACTTTACTTTTACCTTACTGAAATTTATAATTTCTATAAAACACCCGCATCATACTTGGTAACACAATAAGCAGTAAAGGCAACGCGGCCAAAAACCCACCTATTACGGCAATGGCTAATGGTTGATGTAACTGTGCACCGGCACCAATGCCTAAAGCCAACGGCATCAGCGCAATAATGGCACCTAAGGCTGTCATTAATTTGGGGCGAAGCCTTGTGGAAATGGAATAAACAATAGCCTCATCAATTGTGCTTTGCCTTGCACTTTCTCTGAATTGCCAAAAGGTAAAAATGGCATTCTCGCCAATAATTCCCACAATCATGATAAGGCCGGTATAACTACCTACGTTAAGTGGTGTATTGGTAAGGAATAATGCAAGCAGGCTGCCGCCAATACCCAATACGGCAATTACCAATATTAACAGAGCGATCCTGAACTGTTTAAACAGGAACAAAATAACCCCAAAAACCAGTAAACTTGCTGTTACCAGTATCATCAGGAGTTCTTTAAAAGACTGCTGCTGCTCGGCATAGGCACCACCATATTCCACATGATAACCTGGCGGCAAATTTATTTTTTTTGCAATCCCTTGTTGTATAGCCGGGATAACAGTTCCCAAATCGCTGTTTTCTAAACGGGCGCTTATTACGCCCATGGCCTGCAGATTTTCTCGCGCAATCTCAGCATCGCCTGTGCGCAATTCTACATCGGCTAATTGCGTAATGGGTATTAACTTGCCATCAGGTAAAAATAAATTCAATCGTTTTATTCCGTTTACATCCTGCCAGCGGTTGCCTGGGTAAACCATCCGTATTGGCGACAACTGCTCTTTTTCAAACAGGCTGCCTATTACATTTCCTTCCAATGCCGATTGTACCTGCATTTGCAAAGCTGTTGGAGTTAAATTGTACTGGGCCAACTTTGCATAATTAGGCATAATTTCAACAGAGGGACCAGCAATTACAATTCCGTCAAATACATCGGCTGTGCCTTTCACATTAGTTACAATATCTGCTACTTGTTTAGATAGCTGTTGTAGTTTTATCTGATCATCGCCAAATACTTTTATTTCTATGGGTTGGGTTGACGTCATCAAATCGCCCAGCATGTCACCAATAACTTGTCCAAAATCAATCCTTAAAGCCGGTTCCATGGCTTCAATCTGCGCACGCAGGTCGCTAATAACTTCTTCAGATGTCTTAGTGTGGCCTTTCTTCAATTGTATCAGATAATCGCCGGTATTAGGTTCGGTGATAAAGAATCCCATTTGTGTTCCGGTACGGCGCGAGTAGGCTACCACATCTGGTTCCTTAATAATTACCTTTTCAATTTCTCTTAGCATACGGTCAGTTTCCTCTAACGAGGTACCGGGCGGAGAGGTATAATCCAGCACTATGCTGCCTTCATCCATATCAGGCAAAAAGCCGGTTTGCAGTTTAGATGGGACAATAACAATAATGGCAATTAAAAGCGCTATTAAAATAATACTCATAAAAGGCCGCATTATAAAGAACGATACCCAACGTTGCTGTTTTACTGCATGGGCTTCTTCTTTTTTTTGCAGGGTATTAGCTTTCGTGTTTTTAGTTAACAACAAATAAATAACCGGCAGTCCTATCCAGGTCACAAAAAATGAACAAACCAGGGTGATGATCATGGTATCGGTCATTACTTTAAAATAAGCGCCTGCAACACCCGTCATTAATAAAAAGGGAATAAATATCACTATGGTACTTACCGACGAACCCACCATTGCCGGGAAAAGGTAACTAATTGCTTTTTGTAAAAGTGTAAGTGTAGACTCTTCCGGATGTTCTTCGTGTGTGCGGTGTATCTGTTCAACAACCACAATAGCGTCATCTATAATTAATCCGATGGCTGCGGCAATTGCCCCTAAGGTCATGATATTAAGCGTATAACCTCCGGCATACAAAATTATTAATGTAAGGCCCAGTGTAACCGGAATAGTAATAAGGATGGTTGCACTCGCTTTTAATGATCTTAAGAAGATTATCGCAACTATAATTGCCAGCGCCAGTCCTATCCATAAACTATCGCTAACGCTTTTTACAGACTCGTTTACAAAATCGGCTTGTACATAGTATGGCTTTATGCTTACCCCTTTTGGCAACACTTTTTGTAGCTCGGCCACTTTTGTGGTCATTGCTGCTGAAAGATCAACCAGGTTGGAATTGGGCTGTTTAATAACGGCAATCAGCACACCTTCATGGCCGTTGGCATTGATCTTGGTGTATTCAATTCCGGGGTTAATTTGTATTTCAGCAATGTCTTTTAGTTGTATAACCCGTTTGCGATTATTGTTAATTACCAAATTTTGAAGTTGCTCGCTGGTGTTCACGCTTGCATCAGTTACCGTTAGGTACAGCATTTTATAATCAGACAAGTAACCGTTTGATTTTATGAAGGCTGTTTGGGTAAGCGTGTTTGTAATTATATCAGGAGTGATACCCAATGCGCTCATTTTTTGCCGGTTTAGTATCAGCCAATATTCTTTGGTTTTACCACCAATAACACGTATTTCAGATACCCCATCTACCTGGGAAAGAAAAGGTTTTACAGTATAAACAGCTAATTGCTTCAGTTCAATGGGCGAAAGGTTATGGCTTTCCAGCGTGTAACCGCTTACCGGCAAAATAGAGGGGTTCATTTTCTCTACCGTAACATTGGCCTCAGGTGGCAGAGTGTTTTTTATCTGCGCTATACGCGATTCTATCCGTTGCTGACTTAGGTCAATATCTGCATTCCAGTTCATATAAGCGGATATTTCGCAGCTACCGCGACTGGTAAGGCTACGCACATAATGCAAATCGGGCACCTGCTTTACTGCATTCTCTAATGGTTTAGTTACCGTAACCATCATCTTATTCACAGGCTGCAGACCAGCATCGGCAATTATCTTGATCTTAGGAAACGTGATCTCTGGAAAAAGAGAAGTCTGCAGCCGCGAATAAGCAAATCCTCCGCCTAAAAGCACTATAAATAGCACCAGGCTAATGGGTTTCTTATGCGTTATGAAAAAGTTATTCAGTTTATTCATGGTTTAACAATTTTGACGCTGGCAGTATCTGCCAGGCCATAATTTCCGGTAACAGCCACACGGTCTGCAGGGTTAAATTTAGGCGACAATATCTCTATGCGTCCACCAGATTCTATTCCTTTTTTCACAGGCGTTCTTACCGCGGTTGTATCGTTAATTAATTTCATCACCCAAAATTCATTCTGCGTTTCGTTTGATAATACGGCAGATTTTGGCAGTGATGGCACGCTGCTTTTAGCTGTTTTAATGATCCGCGCCTTCGCCACCAAATTTTCAGGTATAGGATGTGTGTTATTCACCTTTATTACAATTCCCTGAGTTTGCGAAAGCGTATCTACTGATGGCATAAGCGAAGCGACATGCCCATTCAACTTTTCACCATCAGGAAGTGTAAGCACCATGTTTTGGTTGTTAGCAATTACACCTTTAAGTTCGTAAGGCAGTTGCAAAACAAAGGCAAAACTTTCCCGGTTGCTAATTATGGCCAGTTGTGCACCGTCTTGTACATAATCACCAACCTGGTGCAGTAACTGGGTTACAAAGCCGCTACGTGATGCACGAATAACGTTAATACCCGAAAACTTAAACGTAGTATCCAGCACGTTAATGGTATTGCCTATACTTTGTGCCTCTTTGGTTTTAATAACAAACATCACCTGGCCTTTTGCTACATAATGCCCCGGCTGTACGTTCACTTTTTGGATGTACCCAATGGCATTTGCACTTACATAATTCTTTTGCAGGAAAGATGATGTGGCATTCAGCTCAATAGAATCTGCCAGTGAACTGTTATCTACTGTGGTTACGGTTACTGCTGTTTGGGGCTTTGCTGTGGCAGCTCCTTCACCGGCAGATTGGCCACCGCTACATGAATAGATAGCAGTGAGCAGTATGCACGCTAAAAATATATTTATTGGCTTGTCAAATTGTGTCATATTATCTGTTCCAGTAGTTAAGTTGATTGATAAGTTGTAACCTGCTAATGGTATTTTGGGTAAGTAAATTTTTTATGGTTAGATAATTATTAATGGCCAGTATCAGGTCAGCCATTTTCAGGTCGCCGGTTTGCAGGAGCTTAGTATCCACTTTTATCAGGCTTTCCGAATACTTAAATTGGTCGTTTATGTCAGTTATTAATTTATCATATTCACTTATTTGCTGATTTAGCTGGTTAATTTGCTGTGTGTACTGGTTATTAAAAAAGGCTTTATAACTGCGTCGTGTTTCCTGCTCTAATGATAATCTTTTATACAATAACTTACGCTGACCGCCATCATACAATGGAACGCTTACAGTAAAGCCTACGCTGGTACCAAAGTTTCTGTAATACTGGCTGGTAAGATCAGAGTTATAACCACCATCAGCAAAAACGCTCAGCTTAGGCCTATAGCTATAATCTATCAATTTACGGCTGTTCGCCAGTCTTAAACTATCCAACTGGTATTGTTTAAAAAATATGCTGTTATTACGATCATAAGCAATTGACCGCTGTAGTTCTGGTTTAGTAATTTCTGCTATTGTTGTATCGGCCACGCCAGATAAATAGTTGAGGGTTGCATAATCAGTTTTATACTGTAGCCTGGCTTGTGAGAGTTGCAGCTGTGCCTGTTTTAATGTAACTAAAAAAGTAAGGTAATCGCTTTGCCGGTATACATTGCTTCGGGTAAGCCGTTTAAGCAGATCTTCTTCTTTACTGAGCAAATCAACAACCTCATTGTTAAACCTTTGTTGCTGCAAGCTGCCATAAGCGGTAATGTATTGCCCAATAATAGTACGCCGCAAATCTTGTTCAGATAATTTAATGCTGTTGCGTAACGAGTCTCTTTGTAAGCCTATACCTGCAAACTGTGTATTCAGATAATTTTTACCTATAAATGCTTTACTTACGGTAATCAAGCCGTTAACAGATTGCCCGTTAGTAATGGCCGATGAGTAACCATACCCATTTATCACCGGGGCATATAACCCAGTGCTACTTGCGGTAACCTGGGGTTTAAAGCCGGCTTTTATTCGCACGCTATCTAATTGGGCGGCTAATATCTGGTTATTAAGATCTTTAATAAGGGGACTATTTTTTACAGCTTGTTGCAGATATTCATCCAGCGTTTTGATTTGACCCATACAGGTTGTGGTGATCAAAAGCAACAAAAATAGATTAGTAAAATACTTCATTCGGGTTTTGGCTTGTGAGCAATTTAGATAATTTCTTTATAAAGATCCTTTCCAATTCTGGATAAATTTTGTGTATTTGAAGGTAGTATAAATGAACCGCATAAATGCCGTAGATGATCCATTTGATTTGTAAATTCTTTTAATAACCTGATTGATATTAAAGTTAGCAGTTTTTATTACCCGGTAAATTTATAACCCATACCATAAGCCGCCTGTATATAATCCTTACAACCCGCCTCTATCATTTTTTTCCGAATATTTTTCACATGTGAATAGATAAAATCAAAGTTATCCGCAATATCCATACCGTCTCCCCATAAGTGCTCTGCAATTGCATTTTTAGAGACCACTTTACCTTTATTAGCAATAAAATACAAAAACAAAGTGTATTCTTTACGGGTAAATTTAATCACCTCCTTATGAATCTTTACTTCTTTTGCAGAAAAATCAATACATATCTCGTTAAAAATCATGGTGTTGGTGTCATTAAATGATTTACGTCTAACAATAGCTGCTACTCGGGCCTTAAGCTCAGAAAGATGAAAAGGCTTGGTCAGATAATCATCAGCACCCATGTCAAGACCCGTTAACCGGTCGCTCAGGGAGCTTCTGGCAGAGATAATAAGGATACCATCCGGATGCCGGTGTTCTTTTACGTATTTAAGGATATGTAGCCCGCTGCCATTTGGCAGGGTAATGTCAAGTACAATGCAGTCATACCGGTAAAGACTTACTTTGGCCATAGCTGAAACAAAATCATATGCAGTCTCGCAAACACAGCCTTCTTCATTGTAATAAGCTTCAATGCTTTCCCTTAAGCCGGCCTCATCTTCTATGATTAGTATTTTCATAGTTTTTCTTCTAAAATACAGGCAAATTTTGAAGAATTTTTGAATTGAGTAGCTAACCCAGAATGATGAAAATAAGCTTCCTGCCCAGTTTTTTTGCGAATATGTAATCTCACTACTATTACTCAGCCAGTACTCTAAATCGCTTTCCTTAGCAGCCATGATATGAGGTTTGTCCCGTATGTCGGGAACAAATGGTTTCGGGAATTAATTTAATATACAGCCCCGAAAAGGAAAAATTAATGAATAGTTGAAAAAAAATACTATTATATAAAATAACTGCTATTTATTAGCTAAAGAAGAGATTATGGAATATCCCCTGGTTGAAGGCCGCAGAAATTTATTAACTTATATACCTTAAACATTTAGTTTTACATGTATTAAATTATTCAATCGAATCCACAAAAATAGATCATGGGAAAAATTTAATTCCCGAAGACTGTACCATTGTGCTTTTAGGTTTTGTTATTATTATACTTTCGTTACCATTGCATGAGTTTTATTCAGATAGATAATATGGCGTATAGATATTTCAGTTTATGAAGCTTGATAAGCGCGATTACGACGCGGTAATAATAGGATCAGGGCCTAATGGCCTGGCTGCGGGTATATTTTTGCAACAACATGGGCTTTCGGTACTTATTTTAGAGGCAAAGCATACCATAGGCGGCGGCCTGCGCACTGCCGGGCTTACCCTTCCCGGCTTTAAACATGATATTTGCTCGGCTGTACACCCCCTGGCAGCCGGCTCACCATTTTTTAAAACATTACCGCTGCATAACTATGGATTGGAATATCTGTATCCTGAAGTTGATGCTGCACACCCTTTTGATAATGGCACTGCTGCAATAGTTAAGCGTTCAATTGATGAAACCGCCCGGTTACTGGGAAATGATGCTCAAACTTATCTTGATTTGTTTAGGCCCCTTGTAAAAAGCTGGCCCGCATTGGCGCCTGATGTATTAGGCCCGCTGCATTTTCCAAAAGAACCACTTGCAATGGCAAAATTTGGCTTAAATGCATTGCAGCCTGCAACCTTACTGGCAAAACGGTTTAAAACCATGGAAGCAAAAGGGTTGTTTGCAGGTATGGCAGCACATGCAATACAACCTTTAAACAATATTGCCACATCGGCTATTGGGCTGGTATTAATGGCCAATGCCCATTTAGGTGGCTGGCCTGTACCTAAGGGTGGATCACAGCAAATTGCCAATGCGCTGGCTTCTTATTTTTTATCATTAGGCGGAAAGATCCAAACGGATACTTATGTAACATCCTTACAGCAGCTGCCATCTGCACATGCGGTGTTATTTGATATAACGCCCAAACAATTATTGCAGATAGCCGGTCATAAATTCTCTCCCATATATAAATGGCAATTGGAACGCTACAGGTATGGTGATGGTGTTTTTAAAATTGACTGGGCGCTCGATGCTCCCATCCCCTTCGCAGCAAACGATTGCCGCAAAGCTGGGACTGTACATATTGGCGGTACACTGGAAGAAATTGTGGCGTCAGAAAAAGCTCCCGCAAACGGCCAGCATTCAGATAGACCTTATGTATTATTGGCACAGCAAAGTCTGCTTGATACATCCCGCGCACCTGAAGGCAAGCACACCGCCTGGGCCTATTGCCATGTACCTAACGGCTCAACAAAAGACATGACCGCCATTATTGAGAACCAGATAGAGCGTTTTGCGCCCGGATTTAAAGAAACTATCCTGGCAAAGCATACCTTCAATACTGCACAAATGCAGGAACATAACCCTAATTACATTGGTGGCGATATCAACGGAGGGATTATTGATATAGGCCAGTTATTTACTCGCCCAGCCTTGCGCTGGTCGCCTTATAAAACATCTGCTAAAGGCCTGTACATTTGTTCATCATCAACCCCTCCGGGTGGTGGTGTGCATGGCATGTGCGGATATTACGCAGCAAAGCGGGTGTTAAAGAATGTGTTTGGGATAAAATGAGCGATATGACGGTTATCGATCAGAGCTTCCAGTATGAGTTCTGATATTCCTTTGAGTTAAGTCTATCATTTGTTCTGCTTCACTCATAGCATCAAGCAATTCTTTAATTGATATCAACCTATATGCGTATAGGTTAACCTTGGCATCAAGGTAACGCCATGCTACAACATGTCTTCTATAGCTATCCTCAGGCTTTACAAAGCCTATAATAGCAATGCATATTGCGGCTGTTACACTAAAATATGTCCTGGCATCAGCATTGGTAGATACAGCAGCAATTGTAGCTGAAAGAATACCTCCAATGCCAAAAAGATAACGGCAAATTGTAAAACCCCAAAATGCTATAAACCATCCATCTAATCTCTTTTTAACAAACGAAGGTACAGCTTGTGGCTCTTGTTCAATAACGGGTATATTTGCCAAAATCTCATTAACAGAGTTTTGTCCAACAACCTCGGATATAGGTTCATTAGCATCTCCATTTTTATACAAATTTTCTGTTAAATGATCATTTACTATCCGTTCTTTGTTTACAGCCGGGGTGAAAAGGGTATCTATCATAAGCCTGTTGTAATTGTTTGATAATTACTAAATATAGGAGAAAGCGTGATTAAGGGTAAAGCCATTATGGTTACATATTTCACACAATACGCTTCTCAAATTGGGCACAGTATTATGATTTCTCATTAAAGAGACTGCCTGATTTACAGATGAATAGTACTGCTATAACAGGAACCCTGTAGCTACTTCTTATTATCTATCTTGAAATAATTGCTGAACACCTGCATATTTTGAGGGGATATGCTCCAGTCGGGGGCTTTAATGTTACCCCAGGCCTTGGGGTTATCATACAAATTAAAATAACACACCCCAAAAACATGCCGGTTATGGGTGAGTGTTGTGGCAGCGCCCTCAAGCCACTTTCTTTGATAATCTTCCGGGCCTTTCACACCAATTTCCGTTATAAACAAAGGCCGGTTTAAAAACCGCATGCGATAATATTTGCGGTTAAATATAGTGCTAAAGGCTTCCTGTTTATTGGGGTCGCTAATGTTCTTATCCGGCAAGCCGTAAATAGCTATACTGATATAATCAACCACATCATTGCCTGGCCACCAGTCTGCAGAGCCACGATCTCCGGCAGGCCCCCATACCCTACGTATATTTTTTGCATGGCCCTTATCAAACTGCATAAAATACCTAAAAGTGTTGATGTATGTTACCGGATCCTGGCTCTGCCAGGCATAACGATGAATTGGTATTTCCATTTCATGCGCCCAACGCAAATAAACCGTTTGGCCGCGATTTGAAATTACACGGTACAATTCTTTTAATAACCCGTCATAGCGGCCATCAAGTGTACTTTGTAACACATTATAGTCGGGTTTCTTGCTGGTATCACGCCATGGCTCCATCGTTACAATGGCATCATGGTGTCTGTTGATGATGGAGTCGAACTTTTTGGAGAATTCGCCCCGTTGTATCTCTCCCCAATCTGTAAAAATATGCTCTACCAAAACATGCGGATTATGAATAAGCTTACGGTTGGGGTCAAATACGCCTATTGATAAATGAGCTCTTTCGGGCTTACTCCCGCTTTTATATCCATAATTTTCTGGCGAGTAAACCGTGCTTTTATATTTATCCATATAAGCATATTCCTGTGTAAGCCAATTCTTGTTAAAATTGGCATTACTAATGGTTGGTGAGCCAAGCACCAAAATAGGTTTATTAATAAAACGCATCCGGTGCAGTTTTAACCGCAGCATTTCTGGAATAGCAGTTTTTAACGGATAGGCTGTTTGTTTTTTTTCAGAATTGCTTCCCAGCGTTATGCTAACCAGGTCAACATTCTCAGGGCCGGGCCAATACTCTGTATCACCGGGGAAACCCGACGGCCCCCAAACTATTTTAACATGCGGAGCAATGGCTTTAAGTTTTAAAGCCACATAATTAAACGCCTGTATATATAGTTCGGGAGATTGAAGCTGCCATGGATATTCATAAGCCGGTACTTCCATATCCGGGTTCCAACGTACGTATACTTCATTGTTAGTTTTAGCTATTGCACTACCCAGTTCTTTAATATCGCGGTTAAACTTGCCGTTTAACGTCTCATATAGTACATTCCTGGCATCTTGACCTCCCATGTATTTTTTCAACCATGATTCAATAGTTATCAAGGTGTTCCCCTTTTTTAAAGTCTCTGTTAAATACTCTTCATTAAAATGTATCGCTGTATTTTTCCATACAACTGTACAATGCGTAATATTTACTGGAGAATTTGTAACAGACGAATGTCCCCTATCATAAATGCCTATTATGGGTTCATTTAATCTTTCATAATATTCGTTTAATAACACCGATTTGATATAGGGTTTTCCGCCGATATAAGCGCCTGCCACAACTATTATCAGAATAGACAGATAAATATAAACCCATATTTTTTTAACCTTTACTGGTAAACTCATCACAGCGGAATATTTAATATGGATAATGCGGTTGTGATATTGTTACCTTTTGAGCCAATTAGGTACAGCCTATAATTGGCTGGATTGTTAGGAATTGTATAATTTAACATAGCGCCTTTGCTCAAAAACTTAATTGCCACAGGGTTTCCCCAGCCATCTGTTTTAACCTGATACCATTCAAAATTTAAATCTGAGGGTAGATATTGGGCTAAATGCCAGTTTTCATTCTTGTTTATCAGCGCATAATAAGGTAAGGTTAAACCCGGTTCGGTAGTTAATGAGGGGCGCAATATTTTTATTTCGGGCAGGTTTGTGTATGCCACTTTTTTATCCCAATTATTAACCAACTGGTAAAATTCGGATTTGTTGCGGCCCCATATATCTTTTAGTCCATTAAAAGTTACTGTTGATGCGGTTTGCTGATCTTGCCAGTTCCCAATAAAAACACCTGCATTATTATGTGGAAGTTTAAAATACAATTTGGTATCAACATTACTAAAATAATAAGGCTGATTTAATTGTTTTATCTGAGCAGTATCTTTTAGGTTATCCAGCATCAAGCCGTATGAATCTATTTGAGGCACGCCATCATGCAGCATGGCAATTGTTTCTTTAAGTGTAGGAGATACCAGCACATCAGTTGTAACCACCCTGCCCGGATCAACAGCTTTAATATAACTTACAAGCTGCCTTAACCAACTAATGTAAGCTTGCTGTCGATAAAATAGATCTGGCTTGTAATAATAATCAGCTAATTGCTGCACTGCGTTGTTGCCAATGTTCCACGCAACAATATCCTTGTTGTTTCTATTTTCGTTAACAGTTTTCTTTATTTTTTTAGCAAGTGCTGCCAGATAAGATGGGTCATTAATGAAAATTATTGGATCGGGCACCCAAAAACTATAATGAATTTTTAATCCCTGTTCATGCGCTATTTTAAAAGTGGTGCGGTCATAAACATTAGGGCCATATAGCCTTACTGTATTAATACCGGCCTGTTTTATGCTCGTAAAATCGACAGTTATAATTTTTTTTGTTAGTGCATATGTGTTACCATACCAATTTTGACCTTTTGTGTAAATAACCCCACGCGTAAAAGCAAAGCTTATATTACCTGATAGATTGCTATTTGCCATACTGGTGATGGGCTGAGCTGGCGTGCCGATCAGTTTTGTTTTTTTTCTTGTATTTAACAGCTGCGATAGCCCGTTTACATGCGCAGAACGCCAGTTGAGCGTTCCGGTTGAGCCATCGGGCATATTTTTGTCAAAGCCTGAATTAAATAGCACAAAGCCCTTTATCTCCGGGAAACTTTTCTTCATTACTTTTACACTGTTATTTAGCCATTCCTGCTGGTTGCCATTTTGCTGTAAGGTGCCCATTTCGGCAATCATAACCGGTATGCCTGATCTTATAACAGGCAGCTTATGGAAGGGATTGAAGATCTGTTCAAAAGAATATGACTTTTTATCTGGACTGTATACGCCATAATTTAAACCTGTTATACCTATCCAGTCCACATAATTTTTTCCCGGAAAGTAATTGGCGGCAGCGTCGGCCTTCCAGGGGTTCCAAACCCATGTTACATTGTATACATTATCTTTTAAAAAAGCATCATGTACATACTTCCAGGCGGCCTTAAATTCAGTCGGGGTGTTTCCACCGGTTGCCGACCATGGATAAAAAGGATTATCGGCTTCATGCGCAAACCGCAGAAAAACCGGGCGGCGCAGGGCCTTCATCTGCAGGGCTACACTGTGAATATATTTATCAAAACGCCCCTTTACTATATTGGCAAAAACATACTTTTCGTTATAAGGTTGCCCGCCATTATCATCTTTTGCAAACAAAGTTTCCCAAGGCTCCCATGTAATCATGGGTACAGAATTATTTTTATAAACATCCTGCATTGCCTTCTCCGGAACAAAACATTTCTGTTCGTCGCCCCATGGAATGTAGAACGATACAATATCAAAATGCAGTTTGTACTTTGATTGATAGGCTTTAACGGTATCTATCGGGGTAGATCCTCCGTCAGCCTGTGATGGTGCAAATATGCCGGATAAAAAAATATTTTGCTTGCCAATAATTACCGGTTTACTGTACTCACGATCAGAAAGCTTAATCGCGTAAAAACTGAAGCAAATGGTGAGGACGATAAGCATAAGACCCGCACTTCGCATGCCCGAATACACTCTGCGTCTTAGCAGCCAAAAACGCTTTTTAAGCAAACTGATATTATCTAAGACTATAAAAAGGTTCTTATAGCGGTTCTGAGATGAGCGGAATTTTAATTGCTCACTTGCCATCAGCATAAAAACCATAAAAAAGCAGTTTACACTGCATATACCAGCCATAATAAAAGTGAAAGGATTCCAGTCGTTATATAACCCGTAAGCTATGGCAATAATGGAAATAATTAATATACAAATATTGGGAATGTTGATAGCCAGATTATTCTCTTCTGAAATATCTTTAGGTGTAGGTATATAAGGCACTTTTTTTCTGATGATAGTATAAATAAACCCTACAATAAAAACCCACCATGTACCAATTATTAAAAGACCGCCAATTACATGGAAACCGCGTTCATTATCTTCCGTTACCCATCGTTGAACATAATGCCTTATTAATATAACTGAAGTTATGAAAGGGAGGCTTATTATTGCAAAGGTTGAAAAATCCATATACAGCGGATACACATCGGCAAAAAGTGAAGCAATTGGAATTAAAAAATTTATGAGGTAAATAAAGCCCGATAAATAAAACAAAGGAGTAAGACCATAATGCAACTTTTGCCGCCAGGTAAATTTTTTAAACAGGCTTACATATGAAGTAACCAACAACTCAAATACCCCCCTTGACCACTTTAATTGCTGCTTATAATAAGCTGAAATTGTTGCCGGCACCAAGCCTCTGGCTAACACAGCCGGCACATATACCGATTTCCAGCCTTTAGCATGCAGCTGCATAGCTGTGTGCATATCCTCGGCCAGCCCTGCAGCATGGCCGCCTATTGATTCCAAAGCTGTACGCCTGAAAGTACAATTAGCCCCAATTGCCTGAACCGTTCCATATGCGTTCATGGTCATCATCATAGGGCCGTAAAACTGGTAGGTTTGTTGTGCCGCGCCCTTGGCAATCCAACCCTGATCCTGGTTTGAATAGGCTTGAACTATTTGTACAAAGCCTATCTCCGGATTGTTAAAGTGCGAAATAATAGGATCAAGAAAATTGGGGAAAGGCACATGGTCAGGATCAAGCACAACGCACAGTTCACCATTAGATTGCTTTAAGGCATTGTTGATATTACCGGCTTTGGCGTCAATTTTATTAGTCCGCGTTACATGATGCACTCCCAGTTGTTTGCATACTTCTTTCAAATAAGGGTCGTCTGCCTCATCGCACAGATATGTTTGATGCGGATACGTTATTGCCTGTATAGCCTCCAACGTTTCTACAATCATTTCATAGGGCTCGCCGCTAAAAAAAGTGGTGAAAATATCTACACTATAATTTTTTACTGTTGCAGGTGCCGGCGGCACTTTAATTGACCAGTAATGATACCATTCATACAAAATTTTGAATGAGGTATAAACAAATGTTATAATAAGTAAATAATAAAGCGGGCGATAGCCTATTACCGCTTTGTTAAATAAGCTGTTTAAAAAAAACAACATACAACATACCCCAATCAAAATCATTAACCGTAGATTGAATAATTGTTTTTTGGTTGGCGCTGCTATCATCAATATTATTTATTCAACTACGTAAAAAGGTGTATTAGCAGTGGCGAAATAGCCATTTTTGTCGTAAACAGTTACAGAAATACGGTAAGGGCCCTCCTTTAACGGGGTGCGAAAACTAACCGTTTCCTTATTATTCTCAGAAATAAGCAGATGTGTTAAAGGTTTTTTGGCTTTTTGGTTGTAAACATGTTGTATCCTAAACCAGTCCTCGGGTTGTATTTGCCATTCAAACCTTAAATCGTTATTCTTTGTGCTATCAAGGATAAAAACATTTGCCTTTACAACTACATTTGTTTTGTAAATGATGTTATCCTTTGCGCCTTTCCCATCTACAAGCATATATTTAATATCAGGTGGATGGTGTTCGGGCCAACTTCCTGTCCATAAATATTGCATTACATTTACCGATGCCGACATATTGCCATACCTGTCAAAAAGACTAAACCAGGTGTGAGTAGTTTCTTGTTTTTGCCCCCAATAAAACACAGCCGAACCTAAGAAGCGGGAATTTTTTACGGGCATATAACGCTGATAAATATTTAAATACTGCTCTGCTTTTTTATTGCTTGTACTTTCAATAAAAGCACCCCAGACCGTTTGATCATGACCTGGCCAAGGCCCATCAATTCCCCATTCCGTTATCATAAAAGGACCATTCCATGCCCATTCAAACTTTTGCAAATCGGCATTCAATGTCTTAATCGCACCAAAAATATTGAATGAAATGAAATCTATGTTTGTTCTGAGCTTTATACTTAAGATGTATTTAGGCTCAAAATTGATCATTGTAGTAGTAACCGGATGATCAGGATCATCATGATGAATCATGTCAACAAAACGGTTAAAAACCGGATAAAATTTGTTGTATTTGGGATTAAACGGAAAGGCAACCTCATTACCCAAACACCAGCTTAACACTGTTTGATTGCCTTTATATTTGTTAATAAGCCTGCGGTAATGGGTAAACAAAGCTTCAATTTTAGCATCATTATTATAAAAGGCGTCCATATCATCGTTATAAGGCATGGGCAAGCCTACAATTACAGCAATTCCGTTGGCGGTGGCATCTTTAATAATACTATCAAGGCGCACTGTATCCCATATGCGTATTGTATTTCCACCTGCTTCTTTTAACTTTTTTAAATTGGTGTAACCACCCGCTCCTTTTATAAAGAACGGCTTTTTGTTGCGGTAAAGTGTGTATTTCCCGTTCTTGAAATCAATGTAAACTAATTGATTGAAATGGCTTTTTTGGCGGGGATTAGTGCAAGAAGCAAAAATGGATATTATTGCAAGGGCAGATACCCCCATGCGTAAAAATAGATACTTCAAAACCAATCAACTTTATTAAAACTATACTGCTAAATGTAGTTTTTTAATACTAAATAACCACACAGTCACACTTAATTTATATAATTTAATTACTCTGCCCCATATAAGCTTTACAAAAGATGGTTTAGTAACCATACTACAGTAGTTCTAAAGACAAATTTAAACTAATAAAAACATACCAATCGCTCATATAATGCCATAAAAAGCTTCACATAAATAATAGGTTGGCAATAAAAAAAGGATACACGTTTGTGTATCCTTTTACTGAAAATAACCCATGGGGTTAATATAATTTTATTACATATTTTACATAACCACCTAAGCCTCAGTCAATATTTCGGCGAGGAACGCAACCTTAACTTCCGTCATTCCCACGCTTTCAATAGTTAAGCAAAGCTATTTAAGCGAATAGGAATTAGGATGATCTTTCTGCTTTATATTTGATCTTAAGCGAAGTTTTTTAGCAGGTGCATCTTTTACCGGTACGCGCGATGCTGCAAGTATTACGAATGCTACAATTAGAAGCATTGCCAAATCAAGTGTGTTATATCCCATTTCCATGATATTAGTTATTGATTTATTCAAAATTACACTCTTAGCATAACTGAAATGTTATTGTAATATTATCAGATTGATAAGCTTGAGTTCACAAACACTAATATTTTAACAAAAATTAACGAAAGACAAGAAGCTTGACTGTCCTTTGTTTAGACTGAATAATTACTTTATTACTGTTTTAATGGTATTGCCAACTTCATGACCGGCATTTGCTTTAAAATCAAATCCTAACAGCTGTGCCATAGTTTGTGCCAATTGTTTATAATAAGTGGTGGTTGCTGTTTTTATTTCGCCGTTTGGTGGCGTATCCGGGCCAATAACCGCAAACCATGTTTGTTCTGAACCTTTTACATCAGATCCATGATCGCGTCATTTATCCATTGGTACGTCTCCTCGTTTCTAAAAGCGTGCTGCTATGCATTTTTACTTTTTAGTTTCGGGCACAATCCATTTATTTACTGTATTGTACCTTCCTTCTAAAACAACTTTGTAAAAGGTTGATGGCATGTTTTTGACTGAAACAAGCGCGTGTTCGGTACCGGCCGGCACTTCAGCTAAAAGCTTATAATCATCCGGCTTACCTTCTTTAAAATTATTAGTTGACGATACCCATATTTTTACTTTTTCGTCTTTATTTAAAGCTTTCCAGCTTACATCAATAGCACCTTGTACCAGGTTAACTTTGGGCTCAACTATTGAAACCGGCCCTGTAAGAGATATACCATCTATCTCCCGTTTATAATTTACCGGGATAGTAATGTTCATGAATTGCGCTATAGATGGCATAATATCAACAATGCCGGGGTAGTAATATTTTTCATAATTATTAAACCCTTTAGCGTTGGTTACCATCCAGGTAGAGCGCTGCCTTGCCGACTGCCCACCGTGCCCCTTACCCATTTTTTCGTCGCGGCCATGATCTGTTGTGATAAATATGAGCCACTCTTCGTTAAAATTTTTCTGGCGATATTGTATGGCCTCCCATATTTTACCCACCTGCTTATCCATCATTTCAACGGCGGTATAAAACTGCGGACTGTCGCCATACATATGGCCCATATCATCGGTGTATTCTAAATAGACCCATGATAAGTCGGGCGCATTTTTTTTGATACTTTTTGATGCTTCTTCTACAACCCTTTCATCAATGCGGTGCATGTAAGCGCTTTCTTTATCATGTTTAAAATTTACAGTATCCAGCTCGTAACCATCTGCATGGTAATCAATCTTTACATAATTGGTAGCGGCTAAACTATCACCCACCAATTTGGTACGGTTATCTAACCAGCTTGAAAACACGCCTGTTTTTTTATTTGGATACTGATTTTTAAGCAGTCGGAATATAGTTGGGTAATTATAATTAGGGTCTTTAATATCGTTATCCCAAACGTTATGTTTATTTACCCAGGTACCGGTTAGCAAGCTGTTATAACCAACAGCCGAAATTGTTGGTGTTTGGTTGTAAGCATCCTTATCGCCGCCCACATGGGCACGTAAATATTTGCCCTGTTTGGCAATCATATCAAGATTAGGAGTTGGCACCTTTTCAATAACATCTGCCGGTATACCATCGGCAATTATGAACAATGCCTTTTTTACTTTAGTTTGAGCTGTAGCAAGAAGGCTTAAACACATCATTAAAAGTACGAGTGTGTTTATTTTTATAAGATGGCGCATAATTTAACAAGTTTAACTTTTCAACAAAAGTATAAAGCTAAACAGTGTTTGGTGTTAAGCAAACATTATTAATAAAATCATCCGGTTTAAAGCAAATGAATGTTTATATGTTGATAGTATATCTGATGTTAACACATTGAAGCCGGTGAAACAAAATTGAAAAAACTGATAAAACATAACGAACTTTACTTAAAGAATATAACGACAGCAGTATTACACGAGTAATGAAATATACTACACCAGTAATTAAGAAAGATCAGCCGGATGATAATTATAAATTCAGGCCCTTACCACAACCAGCAGGTAAATATCCTTACCACCTGTCATTAAGCAATATTATACCTGATATTTCTACAGATCAATTAATATTTCACATGGTAGGTGATACCGGCTCTGTTCGCAGGCCCGAATCTCAAAAAGGAGTTATTGATGAGATGGCAGCCCAATACTTAACAGCTAATGCCCCAACTTTCTTATATCACCTGGGCGATCTGGTATACCATTATGGCGAAGCATCGCAGTATGAGGCACAATTCTTTAAACCATATGAAAAATATCCCGGGCCCATATTTGCCATAGCCGGCAATCACGATAGTGACGTTAACCCTGATGTGCCTGTTTACAATAGTTTGGACGCATTTACAAAAGTATTTTGTGATGCAGCATCCCCGCAAACAGTGGCTTTTAGTGGCAACAGCAACCGTAAAAGCATGCCGCAACCTAACGTATATTGGACACTTGACACACCTCTTGCCACAATTATAGGCTTGCATAGTAATGTGCCTAAATATGGTGTAATTACTGCGGAGCAAAGGGAATGGTTCATAGCTGAACTAAAAGCTGCTGATCCTGATAAAATGCTGATAGTTTGCGTACACCACGCGCCATATTCTGCTGATATTAACCACAGTTCCAGCCTATACATGATAGATCTGTTAAATGGCGTATTTGAAGAAACAGGCATACGGCCTGATATTGTTTTTAGTGGCCATGTACACAACTATCAAAGATTTAGTAAGGCCAATGCGGATAATACCAACACACCGTATATTGTTGCAGGTGCCGGCGGATTTGACGAATTGCATAGCATTGCTGCCATCACAGATGAACGCTTCACGGCAGATTCACCATTATTTGCCGGTGTAAAACTTGAAAATTATTGCGATGACCGGCATGGGTTTTTAAAGATTACTGTAACAAAAGAAAACAACAGCCTGAGCCTTGCCGGCGAATATTATTCTATAAACACTATAACAAATAAGGCAGTTCTTTCTGACTCCTTTATGCTGCACAAAGGTTAACGATTCGCAAGCGTACTTTTAGAAAGAAATTCACACTTTTAAACACCTTATTACCTCTAATTAAGTTAGTTAACATAAATATAACATATAATTAACGTTTGGTTAACCTATCTTTGCATTTTAAATCAGGTATCATGAAAAAATCAGAACTTAAGGCAATAAATAAAAATGCAAAAAAAGCCCTAAAAAATAATTTAGAAGAAAGCTTACTTGCTGCCATAAAACAAACAGCTGCCAAGTTGGGTACAGACACAAAAAAAACAGAAAAGAAACTTGCAAAAAGCATTAACAAGTTAACTAAGAAAATTACCAAATTAATTACACCGGTACAGGTTGCTAAACCAAAAGCTACCGAAACCATAACTCCTGCTTCTCCTGCAAGCCAAGCTACTCCAAACACCAAAACAATAGAAAAAGAAGCGGTTACAATTTCAGCTTCATAATATAAGTTTCTGCAAAAAAGATAGGGATTCATGTCAAAAAGATACAAATATCTGCATCTTTTAGACCGGTTTTGTCAATATATCCCATAAGATAAACCCTCACTTTTCATTTCGAACGATAAAGAAAAATCTTATACTATTGCATGCTGACACCTTGCTTGTACCGATAAGCATCACGTAAAAATTTCTCCTTAACCCTGCGCAACTCCTCCTCCCCGCTCGCCCGGAATTACAATCCCAATAATTTTAATAAAGCAATTTCAATAGACCTCTTTGGTTAAGTAACCCCAGCGGGGTTAAAGCCTGGTAGAAAAATAAGCAAGTAGCAACGCCGTGCCATAGGTACGAAATTCCGCCGTATTGCGTATCTACGGCACGCTAAACTTTTTATGATTATTTTCTACAAAGCTTTAGCACCTACCGGCGCTATTTATTGGTTTGTCATACTGAACGCAGCGAAGTATCTATTCGCCGCCATGCATCCTCGCCGATGGTATGGCCTTGCATCGGTGCACAAATGAGACAGTTGCTGGAGTGGGGTAGAATGCTCATTTTGATGAATGTTCAAACAGAGTTGGAACAATATGTAATATTTTAATGCATAAATCAAATAGTTGACTCCCTTTTTCAGAGTCCAAGCATAAAGAGGTAATCATTCCAATAATAGTACTTATGAATATGCCTTTCCAATCTGTTTTATTCAACCTGTCAGCTGCTTCTATTAAATAATCTATCCTTTCATTGATAAGTTGTATTTGTTCATTAGTAGTTGCATAGTTTTGTGCGATAATTAATTTAATCTCCTGAAAACCCATGCGTATCTGAGCTTTTTGGTCTATGCTGAAATGATCTGTTTCTTGATAATTTATATTGTCAATGCCAACTAAATTAACCCCTTTTAAATACTCTTCATATAAATCAGTTTCGGTTTCTTCTTTAATGTATTTTTGCAGTTCGGTATCAATCCAATGTTGAAAACGTTCTAAACCTTCATCTATTTGAACATATGCATCATAAAAACAACTACTAACGTTAAACCCTGGCGAAAACATAGTAGCATAACAACGAAAAGCATCAAAATCTTTTGGCGATTGAAATAAAATGTATTTAAATATCCCTTCAGATTGTTTGTACTCTATAGTAGCATCTTCTTCGCCATCTTCTTTATCTATATTAAATGTTAGATCAAACTCACGTAACCCTAATTCAGTGTTTTTGACGAAGTCGAAAATCTTATTCTTGATGCCTTTTCTCATGAACTAAATATATTATACATGAAGGTATAATTAAAATATCTCTTTCAAAATTTGTATAACGCCTTTGTTGGTGTTGTACTAACATTCCCAGCTACCGCAAGCGTCCCGCCGCAGTATGTTAATTAGCCTATGGTCGGTGTTATCCGTACCATTTCCAGCAGTCGCTCGGCTTCAGCCCACAGGTGTTCGGAAGATAGTCAAATGGCTTCTCGCCGTTTAACTCACCCCGACTACGCTACGCTGGTCGACCGTCCGCAAGCGGAAAGAGGGCTGGAAAAAACCATTTAACCTTCTCTGCTCCGCAGAGGGTGGTCGGGCTAAGCAATGACCGGGTAAGTCCTCCCCCCCCCGCGTAAGGGATTGTAAGGGTTTAGCCCCGGTGTTGCAGGCAACAGCGCGTGGGCCAACCGGGGCCGGAGCGCAGCGCAGCCCTGCAAAGCCCGACCCAAAGGGATACGCCCCAGTTCAAAAAATTCATACTATAGCTGCAACTTCGCCGTTTTTTACAGAGGCTTGTCATTTCTTCATTATCCGCTTAAAAAAGCTAAAAAATATATGCTATTTGCATAAATTTATGAACTATGAAAAACGTACCAACCTTATACCAATGGGCGGGTGGCAAGGAGGCGCTGGAAAACCTTACCAAACTTTTTTACGAAAAAGTTTTACAGGATAATTTGTTGTGCCCGGTGTTTAAAAACATGTCGGCAGAGCATGCCAGGCATGTTGCGCATTTTATAGCCGAGGTTTTTGGCGGTCCCGAATTGTATACGCAGGGTGATAATGGCAGCCATGCTAAAATGATACAACACCATATTGGCAAGCTACTAACCGAAGAACAACGCAAGCGATGGATACAGCTTTTGCTTGAAAGTGCGGATGAGCTGCAACTGGCATCTGACCCTGAATTCCGGTCGGCTTTGGTAGCTTACCTGGAGTGGGGCAGCCGTATAGCTATCATCAACTCTAATTTAACAGATAATCCTATAGCAAATGATGCGCCTATGCCCAAATGGGGATGGGGTGTACCCGGCGGACCATATAACCCTGAGCAATGAACAATGTAACCTTAGAAGAATTAAAAACAATACCCACACTGCAAACCGTACCTGACGACCAGTTGCAATGGTTTTTAGATGCCGGCGATACCATTGAGATACAGGAAGGGGAACGGATTTTTGAAAAAGGTGATCCTTTAGATAGAACATTCGTTATACTGGAAGGCCGCATCAGGATCTGCGCTATGCAGGGCGGTAAAATGCGCGAGATACTTGTTATAAAAGAGCAAACCGTTACCGGCTACCTGCCATTTAGCCGGGCAGTAAGTACATTTGGCTACGCCGAATGTGTTAAAAAAGCGCGCGTGCTTCGTGTTTACAAAAATAAAATAATTGAGGCTATTAAGTTGCATTATGAGTTGACCGAGGCGCTGGTACATAGCATGACCAGCCGTATTAGGGACTTTACATCGCAACAGCAGCAAATAGAAAAAATGTTTGCACTGGGTAAGCTTTCGGCAGGATTAGCGCATGAGCTTAACAACCCGGCTTCGGCTATAGCCCGTGGCGCATCGTCATTGCAGGGAAAAATAAAGCAAATGCCAGTAATGTTTAAACAGACTGCCGGGCTTAACATAGCCCCCGAGAAAATTGATAGTATAAACGAACTGCTCATAAGCAAAACCCACCAAACCAAGCCGGTATTAAGCATGATGGACCGCGCCGCCAAGGAAGATGAACTTGCCGACTGGCTGGCAGACCATGACATAAGGGATTTTGATATTGCCGAAAACTTTACCGAATTTGGTTTTACCCCTGCCGATTTAGACCACATGAACAGTTGTACGCCATCGCCACAATTAAACGTGGTGATTGCATGGATGAATAATTACCTGCTTGCCGAAAAAATGGTGTCGGATATTAAAGAATCTTCGCACCGCATATCAGAACTGGTAAACTCGGTAAAAACCTTTACACATATGGATAGGGATACCGATAAGCAATCGCTTGATATTCATGCCGGCATCCGCAATACCCTTACCATGCTTAATTATAAAATTAAAAAAGGCAACATACAGGTAATTGAGAATTTTGACCTGAGCCTACCGCAGGTAAGGGCCTTAGCCGGCGAACTGAACCAGGTATGGACCAACATTATTGACAACGCCATTGATGCCATGGAGGAAAATGGCAGCGGTATACTGGAGATACGAACCCAGCAGGAAGGTCAGTTTGTTTGTGTTTATATTAAGGATAACGGCCCCGGCATTCCGCAGGAAGTGCAATCGCAGGTGTTTGATCCGTTTTTTACTACTAAGGATATGGGCAAGGGAACAGGTTTAGGGCTTGATGTTGCTACCCGCATTATCAGGCAGCACAATGGTACGGTAAAGTTAACCTCCCAACCCGGCAACACTGAGTTTACTGTTTGTTTCCCTATGAATGATAATTAAATTTTTAAAGCAAAATGAGCCTACCTATTATATTTGTTATTGACGATGACCAGCAGGTACTGCGGGCAATAAGCCGCGACCTTAAGAATCATTACCGCAACGATTACCGCATCCTCAGCACATCATCAGCAAA
The DNA here is from genome assembly GCA_028288285.1 of Mucilaginibacter sp. Taxonomy (GTDB): domain Bacteria; phylum Bacteroidota; class Bacteroidia; order Sphingobacteriales; family Sphingobacteriaceae; genus Mucilaginibacter. Next base: position 6,020 of record JAQBNZ010000078.1, on the reverse strand, counting down.
GGAAGCTTTGGAAAGTTTGTTGGATTTGAAGAACAAGGGCGAAGTTGTAGCGCTCTTCCTGTCAGACCAGCGAATGCCCGAGATGGAGGGGGTTGACTTTTTATGTAAAACCACGCCCTACTTTCCAAATGCTAAACGCGTATTGCTAACCGCTTATGCCGATACGGATGCCGCCATTAAGGCAATAAACGAGGTTAAGCTTGATTATTATTTAACAAAACCCTGGGACCCACCTGAAGAAAAGCTATACCCCATCTTAACCGATTTGCTGGATGACTGGCAAGGCCATTACCGCCCCGATTTTAGAGGCATAAAAGTGATAGGCTATCAATATTCGCCAAAATCACATGATATAAAGGAATTTCTATCGGGCTACTTAGTCCCGTATTTATGGTTGGATGCTAATACCGACGAGGCAAAACAAACTATTAAGCTTAATAACCTGGAAGCAAAGGACCTTCCGGCTATAATATTTGCTGATGGCACTTTGCTAAAAACACCTGCTGTTAAGGACATAGCTACTAAAATTGGCCTTAACCAATCGGCAAAAAATGATCTGTATGATGTAGTTATTATTGGTGCAGGCCCCGCAGGCTTAGCGGCTTCTGTTTATGGCTCGTCCGAAGGATTAAAAACTTTATTGATTGAAAGGAAAACCCCTGGCGGGCAGGCAGGCACCAGCTCACGTATTGAGAACTATCTGGGTTTCCCTGCAGGTTTAAGCGGGGCCGATTTAACACGCAGGGCCATCACACAATCGGCACGTTTCGGAACTGATTTTTTGTCGCCTCAGGCCGTAAAAGAGATCCACCTGAAAGATAATTATAAAACATTGGTGCTTGATGATGGTACCGAGATCATAGCAAAGTCGGTTGTTATAACCACCGGGGTTGATTATCGGCAGCTATTAACAACCGGCGTTGATAAATTTACCGGAGCTGGCATTTATTACGGTGCCGCCATGACAGAGGCTGCTTCCTGTAAAGGCAAGCATGTATATGTTGTGGGTGGAGGTAACTCTGCAGGGCAGGCTGCCATGTACCTCTCTAAATTTGCTAAAGAGGTAGTTATACTCATCCGCAGGGAGGGCCTGGCCGACACCATGTCGTCATACCTGATAGACCAGATAGGCGGCGTGGATAACATTACCCTGCTGCCTTGTAGCGAAATTGCAGAAGCAAAGGGCGATACCAATTTGCAGCAGCTCGCTATCAAAAATTTGAATACCAACGAAATTACAACGGTTGATGCCGACGCACTGTACATATTTATTGGTGCCAAACCATATACCGACTGGCTGTGCAAAAATATTATCACCAATGGTAAAGGTTTTATTGAAACCGGCCGCGACCTTAACCAATGTACCGATTTTGATAAGATATGGAAATCGGACCGCGACCCTTACCTGTTGGAAACCAGTTGCCCCGGTATATTTGCTGCCGGCGATGTGCGGGCGGGCGCCATGAACAGGGTAGCATCTGCCGTAGGCGAAGGCTCAATGGCCATTAGCTTTGTTCATAAGTATTTAAATGAAGTGTAAAAATAAGGGCTATTAAAACATAGCTCTTATTTAAGCTTTCTTCTTACCAGAACAACTTGGTACACAAGTTGATCCATCTCGTAAAACAATCATAAGACGATGCTATTTTTGTAAGGATAAAATTATGATTTGGTTATTACCCGTCATTTTCCTCCTTAACTTTAAAGCAGAGCCGCCTGTTAAACAACAAGTAGCAGCAATATTACGGCCTTATATTTTAAAGGAAGCGGCATGGGCATTAACGCAGCAACCTATAACCGTTACTGCCCAAAGCTGCCCGCGAAGTGCAGGCGGTAAGCATGATTTTTATTCGGAAGGAGATTACTGGTGGCCAAATCCTGCCAATCCGAGCGGGCCGTACATTCAGAGGGATGGCCTCACCAATCCGGAAATTTTTGCGGCGCACCGGCTGGCTATGGTGCGCTTTAGCAAAATAATTGGGGCGCTGGCATCGGCTTATCAGATCACTCATGATAAAAAATATGTGAGGCATGCGTTACTCCATTTAAAAGCGTGGTTTATTGATCCTGAAACGTTAATGAACCCTAACTTGCTGTATGCGCAAGCCATAAAAGGTGTGGCAACCGGGCGCGGCATAGGCATTATAGATACTATTCAGTTAATAGAGGTTATACAGGGCTTAGAGAGTATGCAGGCTTCTTCCTTTATGGATAAGCCAACCCTACAAGGTGTTAAAAACTGGGTTAACAAATATATGAGATGGCTTATCAACCATCAGTATGGTAAGGACGAAATGAACGCCAAAAACAACCATGGTACCTGCTGGCTAATGCAGGTGGCATGCTTTGCTAAATTTACCGTGAGCAAGCATTTGCTTAATTTTTGTGTTAACCATTATAAAGAGGTTTTACTGCCTACTCAAATGGCCACCAATGGTAGCTTTCCGCTGGAGTTGAAACGTACAAAACCATATGGTTATTCTATTTTTAATTTAGATGCAATGGCCACCATATGCCAAACATTAAGCACAAAAGAAAATAACTTGTGGAACTACGAAACTACTGATGGCAAGTCGATAAAAAAAGGAATAGTGTTTTTATACCCTTACTTAAAGGACAAACGTAAATGGCCATATCCGCACGATGTAATGCAATATGAAAGCTACCCTGTGGCTCAAACGTCACTGGTATTTGGTGCTGCTGCTTATCACAATCAGCAATGGCTTTCATTATGGAAAACACTGGAACATGTTCCTACCGATGAAGGAATCATCAGGAACTTGCCTGTACGGCACCCGCTTATCTGGCTAAATTAATTTCAAAGTATTGATCGGTTAATACCCATCTCCAGTCCACGTAATTCTGCAAGGCCGCGCAAACGGCCAATTGCCGAATAACCCGGATTAGTTTTTTTATGCAGGTCATCCAGCATCTGGTGCCCATGATCTGGTCGCATTGGGATATTTACACCACGGCTTTGCATAGCCAGTACAATTTCCTTTACTACACCATACATATCCACATCACCCTCTAAATGGTTATCCTCATAAAAATCGCCCAACTCATTACGGCGAGTGCTCCGCAGGTGAAGAAAGTTAATGCGGTTGGCAAACTGTTTCACCATTGCAGGCAGGTCATTATCTGTCCGCACACCAAAAGATCCGGTACAAAAACACAACCCATTATTTACTGAAGGTACAGCATCAACCAGCGCCTGTATATCGGCAGCGGTGCTTACCACGCGTGGCAAACCTAAAATATCATAAGGCGGATCATCGGGGTGTATCACCATATTAATGCCTACCTCATCTGCAACAGGTATCACTTCCTGCAAAAACGCTATTAAGTTGGCCCGAAGCCGGGCTGCATCTATACCCTCATAAGTATCTAACGCCTGCTGGAACTGCTCAATGGTAAAACTTTCTTCACTGCCCGGTAAACCGGCTATAATGTTACGCTGAAGTAATAGTTTATCCGCATCGGTCATGGCATCAAAGCGTTTTTTTGCTAACGCTATTTGCTCATTGGTGTACTCTTTTTCTGCACCCTTACGCTTAAGAATAAAAAGGTCGAACGCTATAAAAGCGGTCTTCTCAAACAACAGGGCTTTAGAGCCGTCGGCCATCTCATAAGCAAGATCAGTGCGGGTCCAGTCAAGCACGGGCATAAAATTGTAGGTGACTATTTTAATGCCGCAGGCTGCCAAATTACGCAGACTGGTTTTGTAATTTTCTAAATGCTGTTTGTAATTTCCTGTTTGGGTTTTGATAGATTCGTTTACGGGCAGGCTCTCTACCACGTTCCAAACCATGCCTGCTTTGCTAATAATATCCTGCCGCTCTTTAATCTCAGCCACTTCCCAAACTTCCCCATTAGGGATATGATGCAGTGCCGATACGATACCTGTGCAACCCGCCTGACGAATATCGGCCAAACTAACCGGGTCATTAGAGCCATACCAGCGCATTGTTTGTATCATACTGTAAACGGGAAGCTCATTATTCATAGCAGAGAAATAATATCGGTTAAAAATAGTTTATTTTTTTGATCGGACTTGCTGTAACAGCCAAATGGTTAAGTCATTGGCTGCTTTATCATTATCAAAGTCAGTGGGCAGGCGGCCATTCACGTATTCGTTATATAACCATGGGTCGCCTATGGCAAATACTGTACCCTTGCCGTATTTAGTAATAACCGCTATAGCTGTACCCGTTTTAGCCTTTAAAACGGGTATTACATTTTTACCCTGATAGCTAATGCCGCACACATCTTTCAGGAAAAGTTTTTTGGCGGTTTTAATTATTGGATTATCGCCTGGAGCAATAGCGCCAGCTTCAAAATTGTTAGCATCTATCACGTGGTTTTGTATATCGTTATTAAAGTGCAAACCAAATTGTTGGGCCAGGTCATTAAAATGTTTTAGTTCCACATTGGCACTGTCGTTAGCCATGAGTACTAAAACACCGCCTTTTTTTACCCAGGCAGCAATTTGCTCAACATCTTTCTTCTCAATAAAATTTGGAGTAGGGCTTTCCTTTTTATTATCAGGGTCTACAATAATATAGATATCAGACTTTGCTAAATTTTGCGCGGTTGGTGCTTTATCCAAGGTATCAAGCCTGGCGCCGTTCTTTGTAAAAATATTCCCCCAAATATAAAAGCCTGTTTGGCCTTTTTCCTCCCATATATAATGAAAGCGCTCCATTTTACCTGAGGCTGCTTTATGCACTTCGTGGTTAAAATAATAATCGAGCGTAACGGTTTGGGCCGAAGCTACAGATGCATACAGCAAGATAAGCAGGCTACAAATAAAATATCTGTTTATCATTTGGATTGATGTTAAAGCTTGTGCACGGTTTATAAATTGAATGCCTTTTGCCGGCATATGCACAATTCAAAAATATTCAGTTTAAATGGGCTTTTAAGGCTTAAATATATTTATTTACGAAATCGTTTTCGGTAGCCGATTTAATTCCCTCCCGTAGCCTACACCCTTATAGACGATTTGCGGATAAACAGTTGTGTTGGCAATACTATTTCTTCAAACTCGGTAACCGGGTATTTGCTTCTTATCAGGCTCAGCAGCATTTCCGTTGCTTTTTTACCAATATCAAACGCAGGCTGGTAAACCGAACTTAAGGCTGGGTTCAGCATATCAGCCAAAAAGGTATTGGTAAAACCTATCAACGCTATCTCATCAGGGATACTCACATTTAATTTATGCAGCAGGCCAAGCACAGTAGTAGTTGTCCTGTCTGATGCGGTGAAGATAGCCTGTGGTTTTTGCGGTAGGGTCAGCAGTTCATTAAGGGCATTTTCGGTTTCAGGTATATCTTTACCGCCCTGGCTGCAGTATTTAATGTATTCTTCGTTTATGGCTATACCCTTGTCGGTAAGTGCCTTTTTATAGCCTGCCAAACGTTCACGGGCTATAGAGGTATGCGCCGCGGTAGTAATATGCGCGATGTTCTTATAACCCGAGTCGATTAAATGCGTGGTGGCCTCATAAGCGCCGTTAAAGTTATCGGCAATTACTTTGTGGGTGTTAATTGAATCGCTTACACGATCAAAAAACACTATGGGTAAACCCTGGTTTTGTAGCTTTTGCAAATGCTCTACATTATGGGTTTCGGTTGAGAGGGAAATAAGCAAACCATCTACTGACCGGTGAGTTAAATGGTTTACATTCGATACCTCCAACTCATATAACTCATGGGTTTGTGTAATGATAACATTATACCCCTCACTATAAGCAACCGACTCGATACCGTTTATCACCTGCGAAAAAAACTGATTATCAATGGTAGATACTACAATGCCTATTGATTTGCTTTTGCCCTTTTTTAGGCTTTGGGCCATCGGGTTAGGGCGATAGTTATTCTGGCGCGCATAATCAACAACCCGCTTTTTAGTCTTCTCGCTTATCTCGTAGCTATCGCTAAGTGCCTTTGATACTGTTGATGCCGAAAGATTTAACGCTCTCCCGATGTCGCTAATGGTAATAGCATTAAAATTCATAT
>JAQBNZ010000076.1 GCA_028288285.1 Mucilaginibacter sp. | reverse complement strand
GGTTTAACCCGTTTGTATACCTTTTACAGCGCAGTATTAAAACCGTACATGAATACATTGCCGATGAACAAACCGCTGCTTACGAGCGCGATGCCCTTACCTACTCTTCTTTTTTACTGAACAATGCCTATGGCATACAAGGTTCAACAATTGCGCATTCATTTTTCAACTATAACCTTCTAAAAAAGAGAATTATTATGTTAAACAAAAACCGATCAGGTAGGTTAGCCAGGCTAAAATACCTTACAGCACTGCCGCTTTGCGCAGGAATGCTCTGCGCATCCACATTAGCATTCGCTAAAGATTACGGGTTTATTGACCTAAGCCCCAAAACCACTAAGGTGGATAAACCTGTGATGATTAAGCGCCTAAAAATCATCGACGGTAAGATGACTATGTATTCAGATTATATTACTGTTAAAGAAAAGAATGGCACTAAAAAACGTTTCGAAATAAACACAATAACACCCGGCGACATTAGCTATTTATTAAAAGAACACAAGCTAAGGGTAACTATTATCATGGTAGATAGCGCCAAAAACAGGAACAACCCAATGATAGTATTCCCTGATACCAACGATACCATTAAGCCTAAACTGCCTCCGCCACCAGCGCCTCCTACCATGAAGCCAAGTAAAGTTAAGATGCCTCCGCCGGCGCCTCCAACCATGAAGCAAGGTAAAGTTAAGCTTCCTCCGCCACCTCCACCAGTGATGGAAAAGCCTTATAAAGCAACTTCGGCAAACAAGTTGTTACCACCGCCGCCTCATGATGTTGTTTATACTGATCTCATGAAATATGTGTCAAAATCTACCCGCTATCCAACAGCAGCCCGTGATAAAAAAGTTATAGGTAATGTATTGGTTAGTTTGAGGTTAAATGATGCTCATAAATTAACCGATATAAAGGTGATAAACAGCATAGGATCTGGCTGCGATGAAGAAGTTGTTAGAGCTTTAAAAAGCTACCAGGAAACTGTTTCACAAACACCCGGCATGTACCATCTTATGGTAACTTTTGCTTTAACAGGCGAGAATGGTGAAAAATCATACTATCCGAAGCCTGTAACCAGTAAAATTGCAGGGAGCAAAGATTTCATAGGACAGGTGATTGTTGAAGGATATGTTACTGATGAAGCAAAACAAGTACAGTAACACCTGCTATAATCAAAAAAAAATTATGAAGTAAGCAGCTATCCCTTTACATAGATAACCTGCTTGGTTTCAAAAAACTCCTCCTCAAAGTAGTCTTTGAGATGATATTGCTGAACGGCTAAACCCGCGTCGGCAATTTCTTGTGTAAGGGTGGTACACTCAAAAGAATTTGATATATTTAAATTCAAAATCGCCTAACCATGCTTAAACCAGTACCTAAAAATAATTTAGTTAATACATCCTGCCTTGCATTTCTGTTCTGCCTATCTTTTCTTTCAGTATCAACCACTGTTTACGGAAATAATTCAAAGCCTTTCCCTTCACATCATATAACATGTTTTAAACCAGACACTAATAAGACTATACGCCAGGATACCACCTTTGTAAATCTCTACAAACAGGTATCCAGAGCAATACGGTATCCACGTATTGCAAGACAAAACAACACTACGGGTACTGCTGTTTTTAATTTTGACATTTTAGCCAACGGAACAATTGGAAATATTACCGTAGTAAAAAGCTTAGGTGATGGATGTGAAGACGCTGTAATAAGTGCTTTAAAATCATTTAACGATACAAAACATCTAATAAAGGAAGGAAACTACAACATTCCTGTTGTCTTTGGAATTGATAATTTAAGTAATGCACAGCGGGATCCTCTATGGATAAGGCAATTGCCAAACTTGTTAAATAAAATTACTATTACCGCTATCTCTGTACGTAGATAACCTGCTTGGTTTCAAAAAACTCCTCCTCAAAGTAGTCTTTGAGATGATATTGCTGAACGGCTAAACCCGCGTCGGCAATTTCTTGTGTAAGGTCGCCGCCTTTTAAATACAGTATCCCGTTAGGTAATTTATTTTTAGATGCTTTGTTGAATTTGCCTTTTACCCAGGGATAAAAATCTTTCAATTGTGTAACCGCACGAGATACCACAAAATCAAATTTCTCTTTTATTTCTTCGGCACGTGCGTGCGATGCTTTAACGTTTTTTAGCCCCAATGCCGAAGCCACCTCATTTACTACCTTTATTTTTTTACCGATAGAATCAACCAAATGGAACTGGGTTTCCGGAAACAAAATAGCCAATGGGATACCGGGGAAACCACCACCTGTGCCTACGTCAAGCACGCTTTCGCCGGGTAAAAAGCTCATTACTTTGGCTATGCCTAATGAATGCAATACGTGGCGCTCATACAACAGGTCAATATCCTTACGTGATATTACATTTATCTGGCTGTTCCACAAAGTGTAAAGTTCTTGCAGGCGGGCAAATTGCTCCTGTTGCTTTGCGGTAATATCAGGGAAATACTTTAGCAGAATATCAAATGTCATCCTTATTATGGCGGTTAATAATATTGCCTAAAAGGTATCTGGCCCTAAATAATTGTGCCTTAACTGTACCCAGTGGCAAATCGAGTTGCTGTGCTATTTCTTCATATGATAGCTCATCGAAATAACGCAAAGTGATAAGATTACGATAGCGGATAGGCAAACTTTCTATCAATAATTTCAGTTCTTCGGTCTGCTGCTTTTTAATGGATGTTTCTTCCGGGTTTAATCCGTCAGACTTTATTTGAAGTGGTTTTTCTTCACCATCCTCATCCAACATACCATGTATTGATTGGGTATTCAGCCTTTTTTTGCGAATAAAATCAATACAATTATTAGTAGCTACTCTAAATAACCAGGTGCTAAAAGCATATTCTGGCTGGTATTTATCTAACTTTTCAAATGCTTTAGCAAAGGTTTCAACAGTAAGATCATTTGCATCTTCCTTATTGTTAACCATTTTAAGCACCATAAAATAGATAGAATCTTTATACCGATGCATCAAGTCGGCGTAGGCTTTTTGGTTACCCTCCCTTGCTTTTACTACTAAATGAAAGTCGTTCTTGGCATTCTCGGTGAAATGTGCGTTTATTTCCATCGGGTGGTTTTTATAAATGTACCAATCAATCCAAACACATTTAAATAGATATAATAAATCATATCAAAAATTGGTAAGGACCATACCATGTCGTTGTTATTTAACTTCTTAAACGCTTTTCGGTAGATCAAAGTTTGCAGTATTAGCCTAAATATTATTAAACCAGTTGCCAACACTGGCTCAAAATTAAATACAATGCATAATATAAATAAAACATACAATAAAAATCCGCTTACTGCATCAAGACTTAGCATGCGCCTGTGGATGCTTTTATACAACTTTCCTACCCCCATGTGGCGCTTTTTTTGCTTATACCAACCGCTAAGTGTGGTTTTAGCATCAGTATAAGTAAAAGTATCGGGGTGTATTTCAATTACTGTATTTTGAGGGGTAGCGTTTTGATTTACAAACAAATCATCATCGCCTGATATAATTTGCATATGCGACGCAAAACCTTTTGCACCAAAAAACAACGATTTGGTGTAGGCTAAATTACGGCCAATGCCCATATAAGCACCGCCATTTAAAGCTGCAGATAGATAGTTAATACCCGTTTTTAAAGTTTCAAAGCGAATAAAAGGATTGAGGTAATTACGGGTACGGCTGTAAGGCGAATAACCTAAAACTATTTGTACCGATGGACTAAATTTGGCAGCCATACGGGTTATCCAGTTTAGTGAAGCCGGTTTACAATCGGCATCTGTAAATAATAAATGTTCATTTTTAGCAGCTTTTATACCTAAGGTTAAGGCAAACTTTTTACCTGTTTTATAGCGTTCGTGCTCGTTAATGGTAACTATTTTCAGATGCGAAAACTCCCTTTGAATGTCCTTAAGTACATCCTCTGAGTTATCGGCAGAGCAGTCATTAATCACCACTACCTCAAAATCAGGGTAGTTTTGCTGTAATATATAAGGCAGGTTTTCAGTTAAGTTACGGGCCTCATTACGGGCACTTATAATAACAGAAACAGGGATGTTCACCGCTGGCAACGCTTGCACAGGCTGATACTCCGCAAGCCGGCTATGATTAATTAACAAATAATACAGCTGAACAATAAAACAAAGCTGAAATAATACGAATAGTGCCTCTTGAATATAAGCTTCCAATTACCTTAATATATAGTGCAAATTTGTTAAAAATCAGCGAGATTTTGTTGTAAAAGTTGTAAAGGGTTATAAGTAGATAAAACCGCCGCCTTCGCTGCGCAAGAAAAGGTTCTCTGTCGTCGCTCGGTTACAGGCCCGAGGCCTTATAATAGTTGTCACCCGGCTGGAGCCCACAGGTGTTCGGAAGATTAAAAGAAGCGGCGGGTTGTGCGATTCCCCTCTTGAGAGGGGTGTAGGGGTGTGTCCTTTGTGCGTGAATAACACACCCCTGTAGCCGCACCACCAACGCGCCCCCTCTCAAGAGGGGAATTTTGTTAGCAATACCAATTTCCCCAACACCTTAGGACTGGAGCCAAGCGACTGAGTTATTTTTTCCTACCTCCCCCTCTTCGCCTATGGCGGAAAGGGTTGGGAACTCGTATCGATATAGTTTTAAACACTCATATTATTAACCGTTTATACCTCCATAACCTCTCGTAACTTTTGTTAATTTTGCGGTACTAAATGAAATTTACTTTAACAGCACAAGACCCTCTTTCAAAAGCCCGCGCGGGCGAGGTTACAACAGATCACGGAGTTATAGAAACACCTATATTTATGCCTGTTGGTACAGCCGGCACGGTAAAAGCCGTACATCAGCGTGAGCTGAAAAATGATATTGAAGCGCAGATTATTCTGGGTAACACCTACCATTTATACTTAAGACCAGGTTTAAATACAATTGAACAAGCTGGCGGCCTGCATAAATTTAATGGCTGGGACGGCCCAATTTTAACTGATAGCGGTGGTTACCAGGTGTACTCACTCACCGAAGTACGTAAAATAAAGGAAGAGGGCGTTACCTTCCGCTCACATGTTGATGGCTCAAAACACCTGTTTACGCCAGAGAATGTGATGGATATACAGCGTATTATTGGTGCCGATATTATTATGGCGTTTGATGAATGTACACCCTACCCATGCGATTATAACTACGCCAAACGCTCTATAGAAATGACCCATCGCTGGCTTAAACGCTGCTGCGAACGCTTTGATACCACCCAACCTAAGTATGGTTACAGCCAAACTCTGTTCCCTATTGTACAGGGGTCGGTTTATAAAGATTTGCGGGTACGGTCGGCAGAGGTGATAGCTTCTTTTGAGCGCGAAGGCAATGCCATTGGCGGCCTTTCTGTTGGGGAGCCTGCCGAAGAAATGTACGCCATGACAGAAGTTGTATGCAATATATTACCAGAGCAAAAACCACGTTACTTAATGGGCGTAGGTACGCCTGTTAACATTTTGGAAAACATTGCTTTAGGTATTGATATGTTTGACTGCGTAATGCCTACCCGCAATGCGCGTAACGGTATGCTTTTTACAAAGGATGGAATTATAAATATCAAAAATGAAAAGTGGAAAAATGATTTCTCGCCTATTCAGGCAGATAGTGATCTTTTTGCCGACACCTGTTATACCAAGGCTTATTTAAGGCACCTTATACACTCTGGCGAGATGCTGGGTGCGCAGATAGCAACTCTACACAACCTGCATTTTTACCTGTGGCTTGTTAAAGAGGCACGTAAAAAGATCATATCGGGCGAGTTTTATGATTGGAAAAAAATAATGGTAAACCGTTTAGGCACAAGATTATAATGAGGACATTCCTACACAGATATTTAACCGTTATTGACCGGTATATTATTAAAAAGTACCTGGGTACCTTCCTGTTTACCCTGGGCATTTTTATGGTGATATCTGTTGTATTTGATGTATCTGAACACCTGGATAATTTTCTGGGTGAAGGCGCTACTTTAAACGAAATTATATTTCATTACTATGTGGGTTTTATACCCTTTTATATGATGATGCTATCGCCGCTTATCAACTTTTTAGCGGTTATTTTCTTTACGGCCAAGATGGCCAATCAAACAGAAATTGTACCTATTTTAACCAGCAGGGCGAGTTTCTACCGGTTTTTAAGGCCTTATGCAATCTCTTCAACGCTTATATTTACTGTATCCTTATTGGCCAATTTGTACCTTTTACCTTATACTAATAAGCTAAAAGTAACCTTTGAAGGTGCCAATTTTTTTAAAAGTGACGACCCTTCGAAGGCTGAAGTGCACATACAATTAGATAAAAACACGTTCGTTTTTATGCAATCTTTCAATACCGAAACCAAAACAGGTTTCCAGTTTATGCTTGAAAAATATGACGGTGACGAGCTAAAAGAGCGTTTAACTGCCCCCAGTATTTCATACGATACACTCAAAAACAGGTGGAAAATAATCAGTCCTACTATACGATATGTGAACGGTTTAAAAGAAAAACTCACCACCAACGGGCCCGTTATTGATACCGTTTTAGACATGCGCCCGGTTGATTTTGAAGCCCATGATAATGTGGCCAGCAACATATATGGAGCCATGTCATTAAGTGCATTGAACAATGGAATTGAGAAAGAAAAAACTCGCGGAACGGGTGTTATAATTGATATGCGATTTGAAAAATACCGCCGTTTTATTGAGCCTTTATCATCATTTGTACTGGCCTGTATTGGTGTTGCCATATCATCACGCAAGGTGCGCGGAGGCGTTGGTTTGCCTTTAGGAATTGGAATTTTTATTTGTTTCACATATATAGTAGTCAATAAATTCGCGTTGGTTTTTGCCGTAAAAGGAGGCTTTCCGCCACTGATGGCAGTGTTTATTCCTAACATTTTATTTGGTTTATTGGGCTATATTTTACTCCTGAAAGCACCAAAATAATGCGTCCAAAACTTGCAAATTCCAGCCTGAATAAGAACCTCATTATTCTTCATCTTACTGTTTTTGTTTGGGGATTTACCGGAATTTTAGGTCAGCTTATCACCATATCTGCAGTAAATTTGGTTTGGTACAGGGTTATAATTGCCGTCATTTCTTTGTTTTTTTACATCATTTTTTGCAAAAAAACTCATAAAATCGACATTAAATCGTATCCAAAATTGGTGTTTACAGGCGCTTTAGTAGGTGGCCACTGGATACTTTTCTTCGCTTCTATCAAGCTTTCTACTGTTCCGGTAACGCTGGTTTGCCTCTCTTCAATGACACTTTTCACCGCCATCCTGGAGCCGTTGATCAATAAAAAAAGAATCTCTAAAATGGAAATAGTCGCCGGAATTTTAATTATCACCGGCATTATTTTGATTTTTAAATTCGAGTCACATTACACTAAGGGTATCATAGCGGGGCTTACAAGCGCACTAATGGCAAGCCTTTTTTCTATCATTAACTCCAGGTTTGTGCAAAAACTTGAGGCTCCTATTATAGCATTTTATGAGCTTTCAGGAGCCTTTATCTGGATAACTTTATACCTTGTTGTTACCAATGGGTTTAACCAAAGCATGGTACCCAAGCCTGCAGATATAGGGTACTTACTACTGCTTGGAACAGTTTGCACATCGCTTGCTTACGTTGCCGGTGTATCAGTAATGCGCGAACTTTCGGCGTTCCGGGTAGCGCTTATCACTAACCTTGAGCCCGTATATGGCATCATTATGGCCTTTGTTTTTTTTGGCAATATGAATAAAATGACAGGTGGTTTTTGGGTAGGCGCGCTCATTATACTATCTACTATCTTCCTGTTTCCGTTTGCCCAAAAGCAGGTAGCACGCCGTAAAACCAGGGCATAATTTCCTTTACTTTTTCTTTAATATCAGTTACGGCTACATCCAAAACCTACATAGGCAGGGGTAAAGTGCGCATTCAAAATAGCCTGCATTTAAGCCCCTGTAAGCCATAATAATTTCCCGACAGAAAATACCCTCAACAAATACTTTATGTACGGCGAGAGCCAAAATCCAAAAATTAGATAGTGTATTGAATTAATATTGGCAAGTAATATGAAAATAGCACAGATAAATACATAAATTTGAAAAATAAAAGTAAAATTTCAATTTATTTAATTAATATAATACCATGTTAATCAATTATATATATAGATTATTAAACATTAAAGTTTAACAAACTTAATCTTTTTAAAACCAGAAATACTAAAAATAATAGTATTTATATTTACATGTACTTAATTATACATTTAGTAAGTTACTATTCAATATATTACAATAAGTCAATTAAGGTTTTAATTCGCCAATACTTTAATGGCCGTAATTAAGCAGTAAGTGTATTGAAATAAAATAGTGAGATTTTAAAGAAATGAGGAGAGATGAGAACTTGTATACAAATTCAAATTCTGAGCGAAAAATATCAACTAAAAATTGCACGCTCATTAAAATTATGAGCCATAATTACTGCCAGAAAATCGACGAAAATTGAGGCCGCTTAAACCTTTAAAAAATCTTCAAGAATTAGAAATTGACGAGGAGTTTTAACACCGGCAAAATTGTCTCGTCGGAATCTGCCTTGTCCTATTGTCCTGTCCAATTGTTGCCGGCAAAATTTTCAATGCCGGGCATCATCAACAAACCAATTTTTAAAAAACATTTAAAAACCGCATATTGTATAAATTATAACCAGGGGAAATTTTATGAGCATTAAAAATATTTTCGCGCTTATCATTGTGGTGTTGCTAACCATCATCATTATGCAAAACACCGACGAGGTGAAATTCACTATTTTGTTTAGCGATGTGTACCTGCCAAAAGTAGCGGTGATGACGGCTGTGTCTGTAGCGGCATTTATTTTAGGCGTGTTGGTTGGTCGGCCAAAAAATAAAAAATATGATATCGGCAGCCATTATGACGACATCCACGGAAAGGATGACCCCAAAACACTAAGTGATGAGGACAGGGACTACATTAATTAGCAACAGACGTGAGATCTTAGATATGAGATTTGAGACCACTCATTAAATTACCGGTGAGCAAAACTCTCACGGCAATTTTTAAACGTTGTAGAAAACCTGGTTGTTTTCTTCCATGCCCTGCAAATTGGGGGTGGTCTCAAATATTCCAAAAACAGATGCTCCGCTCCCGCTCATACTGGCGTATAGCGCACCATGTTCATACAACTCAGCTTTTACGCCACGTATAACCGGGTGATCGCGAAATATATGCCCTTCAAAATCATTCTTAATATGCCTTTTCCAGTTCGCTATGGGTGTTTTTATCAGCTCGTATAATGATTCTTTAACTGGGGCCGGTTTTACGCCTCTGTAAGCCTCTGCGGTAGATACATGGGCATCTGGCATCACTAAAACAATTTCATAAGCCGAGAGGTCTAATTTGATGGGTTCAAACTCATCACCCTTCTCAAAAGCAAACACAGGTTTGTTATCAATGAAAAAAGCACAGTCGGCACCGAGCAGCCGGGCATAGTCTATCATTTTTTCAGACGACAAACCCAGTCCGAATTTTTCGTTCATCAGCCTGATAAAAAAAGCAGCGTCGGAAGAGCCGCCGCCAAGCCCTGCTCCTATGGGAATATTTTTGTGAAGGTGTATTTTTACCGGCGGCAAGTCAAAATCTTTTTTCAGCAAATGGTAGCCCTTAATACAAAGGTTATCGTCGAGGTTGCCGGGGATGTCCAGGCCTGAAAATTCAAAGCTCAGTTTAGGAGCTTCTATTACCTCCAGCACATCGTTAATTTTCACCGGGTAAAAAACGGTCTCCAGATCATGGTAACCATCCGGTCGGCGACTGATTATATTAAGGCCAATGTTTATCTTTGCGTTTGGAAATACGATCATTCAAGTTTGATTAACACAGGATGTATTTTTACACATCCGTAGGATTCCAAAAATAGATTATTTTTATTTGTGTTTTAAAAAAGTTGATTGAGTGAGCAGTTGATTATTGAGTGGTTAGGCGCTCTGAAAACTATTCACCCAATCAACCCCTCACTCAATCAACTAACAATGAAACAATACCTCGACCTGATGCAGCATGTGATGGATAACGGCGCGCAAAAGCATGACCGCACCGGGACAGGCACATTAAGCGTGTTTGGTTACCAGATGCGTTTTAACCTGCAAGATGG
>JAQBNZ010000147.1 GCA_028288285.1 Mucilaginibacter sp. | reverse complement strand
CTACAACAATAGATAGCGGCAATAACAAACGGGTAATGCTTTTTACAAAGTAGTTCCAGAAGTTGCCCAGGTCGGTTGTTGTCTTTTCGCGAAAACCCTTGAATAAGGCTACTGCGCAGGCTATACCGGTTGCTGCACTCGTAAAGTGCAGAAACATGAAAATAAAGTGCTGTGTAAGATAGGTAGCGCCACTTTCTCCGCTGTAATGCTGCAGGTTACAGTTTACCACAAAGCTGATGATGGTATTAAAGGCCAGGTCGGCGGTCATGCCGGGGTTACCATCCGGGTTAAGCGGAAGCTTATCCTGGTGCATTAATACAAAAAATCCGTAAACCAGCCACAGCAGGTTAATGCACATCATGGCTTTTAAAAATTGTTTCCAGTTCATCGGCTCGTTAGGGTTGATGCCGGATAGTTTATAAATACCATTTTCTAAAGGCTTCATAAAATCTGTCCAAACCTTTTCGCCGCCAAACATTTTTGCCAGATACTTGCCCAACGGAATAGCTATCAACAGTGTGATAACTAAGGAGGCAATGATTCCAAATAATTCTGTGTTCATTGTGTTTAGTTAAAAGTTTTCGGGTTTAAGCAGTACGTATACCATGTATAGGAAAACTGCAATGGAGATGATAAATAGTGCGATCATGTTAATTAGATTTTTTCGAACCAGTCGATAGATTTAAAAATGAGCCACCATATGAATAGGATAGCAAGGAATAAAATGATAGTATTCATGTTCTTAATTTCGAACACAGAGGCAAAGCGAATACCAATAAAGTTTATTAAATATTAATATCCTGTTAATCAGTAATTTAAATTGATTACAAGTGAAAATTTTCTTTTTATTTTCCAAGCAACCCTCTCATTATGATAGGGTTGTTTTTCAAAAGGGTGCGGTCAGGAGAATTTAGGCTGCTGATCTTTTGGAAATTCCTGAGCCTCTTTTAATTGCGGAGCTTTCCATCTCATGAATAATCTGGTCTGCGAATATGACGTCCGCGACGGGTCGCGGACCTTACAATAATTCGTTCATCTTCCATTTTCTTTTTGCTGTTTTCAGTTAATGGATGTTTGCCGATTAACTGTGCAAACCCTTATACCAAAAGAATGCACATTGTTGCCATTTCTTTTAAAAAGTACATTATGAAGCTTTAAATGAATATTTTAAGAATTCTTACACCAAAAAAAAGCCTCTCAAAATGAAAGGCTTTTTTATTATAACCATTTGGGTTATCTAAACCGGATAATTATCCGTTCCTCTATCGACTCAAGAAAGTCATCCTCGTTTACAGTGTTATTGCTATTTCCCTGTAGTTTTGAATTTTGAGTTTTTCTGAGCCCTTTAACAGAAGAATAAGGAGATATATAAAAAATATTTGCAGCGCTATAAATAAGATTGTCACCATATCATTGTTAATGAAATTAATGCGAACGCAGCACCTACTCCATATCTTCAAATGGGAAAATTGCCTATTCAGTCCTAAAGACGGGAAACCACAAACTATGATTTTAATAATGTACCCATACAATCATTGGGATAAGGTTTTATCCCAAATGGTACTCTTCTATCTTTCGATATAACGTTGTTAATCCTATATTAAGCAAACGTGCAGCCTGCATTTTGTTCCCGTTGGTATAAACCAGAACGTGACTGATATGATTCTTTTCCATCATTGCCATATCAAATAATTCATTGCTTTTAGTTTGCCCTGTAATAAAGTTAAAGGGCAGCAGGTCGATTGTCAATATATCGCTGTTAGCTATAATCACAGCCCTTTCTATCAGATTCTTCAATTCCCTGATATTACCTTTCCAAGTATGAGCAATTAGCTGCTGCACAAACGCAGGATCCATTTTGGTAATATGTTGTTTTGATTTAGAGGCAAATTCTTTGAAAAAGAATTCAGCTAAAAGAGGAATATCCTCGCTTCGTTCGTTTAGAGACGGCAGCATAATATTAAATATAGACAGCCTGTAATATAAATCTTTTCTAAACACGCCCAATTCGGCCTCATCTTCCAGGTTCCTGTTTGTCGCTGCAATAACTCTTACGTCTACCTTATATGTTTTGGTATCTCCAAGTTTTATAAATTCTCCGTTTTCCAGTACCCGCAATAACTTAGCCTGTACATTAATATTTGTTTCTCCAATTTCGTCTAAAAAAAGTGTTCCGCCATCTGCTTCTTCAAACAAGCCTTTTTTATCCTTTACGGCACTGGTAAAAGCCCCAGCCTTGTGTCCAAACAATTCGCTTTCTAACAATTCAGCGCTAAAAGCGCTGCAATTAACAGCCACAAAATTGTTATTCTTTCTAAGACCGTTATAATGTATAGCCTGGGCAAAAACCTCTTTTCCCGTTCCCGTCTCGCCAAGCAACAATACAGTAGCATCAGTTTGAGCTACCTTTTTCGCTAATTCAACAGCAGATTTGATTGGCCTGGAGACACCAATGATACTGTCAAAACTATGACGTTTAATGACCTTCTTTTCGATTTGAAACAACCGGTACTGTAAAATAGCCTTATCTGAAGCCTTGCTGATAAGTGGTATAATTTTATCATTGTCATCGCCTTTTGTGATATAGTCAAAGGCGCCATTTTTAATTGCTGTTACGCCATCAGGAATCGTTCCATATGCTGTAAGGCAAATTACTTCAATAAAAGGTTTTACGGTTTTTAATGTCTTGACCAGCTCCACTCCGTTGGCGTCAGGAAGCTTAACATCACTTATTACGACTAAAATATCCTCCTGCGCAAGAATTTTCAAACCTTCCTTGGCGGTAAATGCCTGAAATACTTTATAGTTTTCTAATTCGATTATCCGGGTAAGTAAGCTATTAAGTCTCTTCTCATCATCGATTATAAGGACGTTTGATATCATAAAGCTTGCATAAGAATTTACATCCAAAAGTAAGGGTTAAAGCGGAAACTTTATGCGATTTTGTTAACGGACCGAATTATTGCCACCACAAAGCCGACCGCTAAATTAAAAACTTCGGATAAGACAATATTTTGCTTATCCAACTTGGAACTGGCAAAGAATTTAATTCAACACTATTCATTTCTGGGCATATATATAATAATGCAGACACCTGCCAAGGCTATTGCCGCACCGATAATATCCCAGCGATCCGGTTTAAATCCGTCTACCTTCCAGGCACAAATCAGCGCCATCACAATGAAAATTCCACCGTATGCCGCATAAACCCTTTCAAGCCTGCATTTGCCAGGTAGCAACAACCATATTGTGCCAGCATTAAACCGCCAAGTACACCTATCCACCAGGGCTTATCTTCCTTAAGCCAAAGCAAACGAGGTAGCCTCCTCCAACTTCAAAGAGTCCGGCCAAAATGAAAACAGACAAGGATTTTAAGATGTTCATAGAAATATTAATCCGCATTTGATTTTTTCCAACAACCAGGGAGGTATTCCCAACATAGTTAAAGTTATTTGTATTTGGACTTATTCTAAATAAAAATAACTTTGCTACATATTTAAGTCAAATGAAGAATTTATACTTTTCAACTACGCTTTTTTTATTACTCACGTTGTTAACTGCTCCCTCCGTTTTTGCACAACATAAAAGCGTTATACATGGATTTATTAAAAACGAACAAGGAGATGCAGTAAGCGGGTCGCTTGTTACGATAATTAATGCTTCAGAAACCGCGTTAAGTAATGACAAAGGTTTTTATCAACTTACCTTAGTAGGCGGAACTTATCAGATCCGGGTATCTTCAACCGGATACGAGCAATTAGAAAAGACCTTACTCGTTAAAGAAAAAGAAGCGTATGAATTAAATTTCACCTTAATCAATTCTGGTCACCAGCTAAAAGAAGTAGTGGTGAAAGGCTATAGGGCACTTACTGGAATGGGTTACTTAAATGATGTGCATGACAACGTAGTATATTCGGGAAAGAAAACAGAAGTCATTTTACTTGATAGTTTGAATGCGAATACTGCGCAAAATAACCCAAGGCAAGTATTGGGACGCATTCCCGGGGCTAATTATTCAGAAACAGAAGGCAGCGGCTTTCCTTCAAACGGGATAGGCTATCGTGGGCTGACCCCGACACAATCTATCGAGACGAACATCCGTCAGAATGGCTATAATGTAGCCGCAGATATCTATGGTTACCCGGAAGCCTATTACCTCCCTCCCCTTGAGGCTGTCGAGCGGATTGAGGTAACCAGAGGCGCTGCCTCGCTGCAATTCGGTCCACAGTTTGGCGGGGTGATTAATTATATTGTCAAACGGGGCCCAACAAATAAACCGATTGAGATTAACGTTCAGCAGACCGGTGGAAGTTTTGGCCTGTTCAATTCTTTTATCTCAGCAGGCGGCCAGTCAGGCAAATTGAATTATTATAGCTTTATTCAATATAAAAATGTGAACGGCTGGCGGCCAAATGCAGAATACCAGTCATTTACCGGCTTTGCGGGGCTAAATTATCAGGCCAATGAAAAGTTACAGTTAGGCCTGGAATATTCTATTTTGAGAAACCGCATTCAGATGCCCGGCGGCTTTACGGATGAACAATTCAACCAGGACAGCCGTGCCTCTTATCGTGCCCGCAACTGGCTCAGCAGTCCCTGGAATATTATTACAGGTAAAGCAGACTATCGTATCTCCGCCAATGTAAAAGCTTCCTTTAAATCTGCATACCAATTTAGTGAGCGCAGCCTGGTTTGGAAAAATGAAGATGGAGGACCAGGCGAGCCGGACAGTATCAGCACGGTAACCTTAGAGCCGGTGAACAGGGAAGTTCAGCGGGAATTCTTTCATGGTAGTACCAATGAGTTACGCCTGACAGCCAATTACGATTTGGGTAATATGCATAACACTTTGGCAACCGGTATGCGTGCATTTTATGGCAGGATGAAACGGGAAGGCGGTGGCCTCAGTACCACCGGATCAGATTTCAATTTAAGTTTATTGGATCCGCATTTTGAATATAGTCTGGATTTTACCACCACCAACATTGCACCTTTCGCAGAAAATATTTTCAGGATTGGGCAAAAGTTAACGGTTACACCCGGACTCCGCTATGAATTTGTAAGATCGACTATTAATGGCTATGTGGATGACGGAGCTGATGAATTGCGAAGCAATTTTTCAAAAAACCGCCATTTCCTATTGGCAGGAACAGGCGCTCAATTCCTGACCGGCGCTTTAACGAATTTTTATGCCAATATCTCGCAGGCTTACCGTCCGGTCACTTATGAGCAATTATCTCCGTTTGGCAGTTCGGCAAAGGTAGATCCTAACCTAAAAGACTCAAAGGGATACAATGCAGATCTGGGATGGCGCGGCGCGGTTAAAAATTACCTGAATTTTGACATCAGTGGTTTTTATCTCCGGTATAATAACCGGATTGGCATCATACAACAGACTGATGCCGAGGGAAAAGAGTTTCTTTTGAGAACGAACATCGCAAACAGTATTCATAAAGGGATTGAAAGCTATGTGGAACTGAACCTTACAAAGGCCTTTTTTCCCCGAACTGCTTTTGGCAACATCAGTTTTTATGATTCGTTTTCTTATGTAGATGCACATTACATATCCGGTCAATTTAAAAATAAAGAGGTAGAATACGCGCCAAAAACAGTGAACCGTTTAGGGATAACCTACGCTTTGAAGGGAATCTCAACCACTTTTGTATTAAGTAATACGGCTAAATCTTTTGGCGATGCCAGCAATGCTGTCAGGAGCGATGACCCTTCTGTTGGTATCATTCCGGCTAACCAGGTGATGGACTGGTCGTCCACCTTAAAAATTGAGCGTTATAATATCAAACTCAGTGTAAACAATCTGGCGGATAAACGTTATTTTACCTTAAGAACAAGTGAGTATCCCGGACCAGGCATTATACCGGCGATTGGAAGGAGCTTCGCGTTGGGTATCGGAGCCAAATTCTAAAAAAGCACAAGGATACCATTTGCAAGGAGAACAGGCTTCCCTTGTACTCAAAGATAGTGCTATATTGGACGATTTTACAGATGATAACCAACTCAGACTTAATGGTCTGCTGTTTGCGGTCATACGCTTGATCAAGGATACCTATCTATCCCTTTTGAATAATACTTAGCGTCAAAAGCATTGGTAACATTTGCGCCTATAACCTTCATTTTTTTGAATAAACATGTTGATTTACGAAATATTTTTTCTTAGTTTTATACTAAGAAAACGATTAACATTTTATCTGTTAACTGATAATAGAAATTGATTCCCGGGCTGATGATTAGTGTTGCCGGCTTGTAAATACCTTCCCGTTTAGTGTGGAATCCTCTGCAAATTTGTTATCGTACCACTGATCAAAATGCAAACCGGCATTTGTACAAAATGCTCATTAAACCCAAAAGTCTCTGACGTAAGCACCGTCGTCGAATTCAGTTATATCATCATTTTGGTATGTTGATAAGGGCATACCGCCTTTTGACCGAAAAAACAAAAATCTATTTTAACTTTTAAGAAATTAATCATTGGGATTATAATTCAACACATTGATTTTCAACTAAATGTTTTTGAAAAACATTTTAATATTAAGAAACTGCCTGCCTATTAATATCGTAGCTCATTAAACGCCTATTGTAAACATTTATTCAACATAAAATGAAAAAGACAAGATTAATTATTGCCTGCTCTGGCATAGCCCTTACACTGCTTTGCGGTGGCATAATATGGGCGTCAGACCATGCCGATGCACCTAACGTGAAAGGTAAGAGTACAGACATCACCGACTTGTATGTATTTCAGGCTCCAAACGCCGCC
>JAQBNZ010000072.1 GCA_028288285.1 Mucilaginibacter sp. | reverse complement strand
AAATACCGCTTGAACCTAATGAAAAGCTCAGTAAGTATTTCAATGTACTATTGGCAATTGGTAACAAGCCCATAGATATCTCCACAGCTCTTTGCCAAACAAAACAGAATTTAACCCGACTGTCAAGGCAAATAGGTGAACTTATTAAAATAGCCAGTTTATAATGCTCTCTAATTCGTTTTAAGCAGTTTAAAATAATCACACTGTTCCTTCCGTGATATTAAATTCTAATTTAGAATACGCCTTTCTTTAAAATTATCTGCCTTTTAAAAAGCCGCCGGCAGATCTTCGGTGAAAAACATCCGGAGCTTTTCAGCTGCCGGATGCCTGGCCGAAGCCGTCACTAACCAATTTATTGAAATGAAGAAGATTTTATAGTTTTACTTGAGTAGTTCCTCCCTGCTCCAACAAAATATCAAAAGGTTTATTTGTTTTCCATGAGCCATTGGTAAAATCGGGTATGGTAACAGCGCTTGACCTATTGGCTACTGATTGCTCGCTTAAAGGCGATATAGAACTCCAAAGAGCCGCATCATACACATCCTGATCAAGCGGCAATCCGTTACGGAGGCAATCAATTACGCGCCAATCCATTAAAAAATCCATGCCGCCATGGCCGCCTACTTCCTTAGCCATCTCACCAATTTTTTTAACTATAGCCGGCTGATACTTTTGCTCCAAATCCTTCATCTCCGCTTCTGTTAGCCAGCTTTCTTTTGAGTCGTTAGAAATTTTGCCGGGAAGCGGGTATTTTAGAGCCGATCCTTTAGTTCCGGTAATTTTATGTATTCTGGAATAAATGTTAGGAGAACTTACATCATGTTGTAGCATAATAGTACGACCGCTTTGGGTACGAATGCTGGTGGTATTCATATTTCCGCGGAAATGATTACCAACAAATTGCTTATAAAAGTCATCTTTTTCAGCCAGTTCTTTAGCCGTTTTTCCCATCACGAAATCATTGCCTGACATTGATACCAGGTAATCCAGTTTATCACCACGATTAATATTCATAAGCTGGCATACCGGGCCCAAACCGTGAGTTGGGTAAATATTACCGTTACGCTTTGCATTTTCTTTTAAGCGCCACATATCCCAATAACCATCCTTTTTAAAATTGAGTTCAAGAAGATTATGTAAATAGGCACCTTCGGCATGAATAACTTCACCAAAATATCCCTGGCGTGCCATATTTAAAGTAAGCAGTTCAAAAAAGTCATAACAACAGTTTTCCAGCATCATACAATGCTTTTTGGTACGCTCTGAGGTTTCCACCATTTTCCAGCAGTCCTCTAAAGTAACAGCGGCAGGCACTTCAATAAATGCATGCTTGCCATGTTCCATAGCATATACGGCCATTGGTACATGCATATCCCATGGAGTGGCAATATACACGGCATCAATGTCCTTTCTTTCGCAAACTTTTTTCCACTCGTCTTTAGAACCTGAATATAGTGTAGGCTTGTGCGATGTCCCGTCAAGCATTTTTTGAGCTTTTTGAACACTGCTCGGGCGAAGATCGCACAGTGCTTTAATTTCTACTCCTCCCAGCTTGGTCATATTTTTCAAATGGCTTGGTCCTCTTTGTCCCAAACCAATAAAACCCACTCTTACAGTATCCAGTTTAGGCGCAGCGTATCCACTCATGTTAAACTGTTGCTTATAGGTATCAAAGTGATAATTATCTGCACTGCTTTTGGTTTTTTCTTTAGCAAAGCTCTTTAGTACACTACTGCTGGCTACGCCTATACTCGCCAGGCTGGTAAGCTTCAAAAAATTTCTACGATTACTCTCCATTCTTGTAAAATTTAGTTGTATATGATTTATTTTTTATTTAATTTCTTAACCTTTATGAATGCCGGGAAACCATTTTTCGGCATTAGTATGGTATATTTTGTCTATTACCTGCTTTGGCAATTTCAAACCTTTAAAAGTTCCCGTGAAACTTGACACACTCATCTCATCATATGAGGTAAAGAATTTCCAATCAAGCTCGCGGGTGTGATGTGTGTTTTCGCTTAACTTAGGTTCAAGCCCTTCTTTTAAAACAGATTGGTCTGTGGCATAAATCAATCTATCCTGATATTTGATCATGAAATCGTGCACCTTTTGCCAGTTTTTTTGCGATTGCAACTCCAAATGAGCAATCCTTGCCGCCATATCAACCGCCATATTCGGAAACTCATCCAAACGTTTAGCTAATTCATCTACGCTCCATTCCAAACTGCCTAAATGCGCGCCTACAAAACGTAGCTTAGGATGTTTTTTAAGCATATTATCCCGTGCAGCTATTTCAGCCTCATAACTTGGTGCTTCAGGATGCTTGTACATATGATACTCGGGATGTTTGGAGAAATACCCTTTATCATTGCTTACCGTCATAGAGTCAATCGGTAACCAGGCATTACGAGGCTCGGCAAGGTGCCCCAATACTGTTTTTCCTTGTTTTTCTATATAATCTAATATAGGGTCAAACCTTGGGTCATCAATCATTACATATTTCCCGTTTTTATCTTTTAACCCCATACCTATGTTTTTCCATATTTTTACACCTATGGCACCTTTTTCAAATGATTCTTTGAGGTAGGCTATTGTTTGTGGTTCCCATTTGCTGGTTCCCCAGTCATCCAATGCAAAGGCTGTTGTGTATGCTAAATCATTAGGATATGCCTTAATCAATGCTACAGCCACCTTTTGTTGATCTTGCACCGGCGGATAGTAGCTGGTGTTTACATTTATAGTTAAAAGCCTGAAATTATCGTCCTCAGATTTTTTAATAAAAGTGGTATCATATACATTTAAATGAACATGTGTATCATATTTTATCACCTTTTTATAATCGTCGGCCGTATAATAGGCAATGTCGGTAGCTTTAACATCGGTTGCATTTGCGACAGAACCTTGTCTCCGGGAGCAATTTTGCATCAGAATGCAGGAAGTGCCCAATAAAAAAAGTTTAAGTTTCATATTGATAAGTTATCTTTAAATGGTTGATTATGGACTTAAATGATTATTTACCTTGTTATATTTTGATAAATATTTTCCTCTTATACATCCAGTATAGGATGAGCCACTCCACTAATAAGGCTAAGCCCCCTGCTACCAGTGTTGTGTACTCCACACCAAATATTCCACTATAATCCCTCCTCAAATGCGTTGTTAAAGCCTGGCTGATATAAGCACGTACGCCACCATCGGCCATAAAATAGGCTGCTATGGAATTGGCCCCGATAACCACCAGAAAAAATGACCAGTTTTTTTTACCGGATACATCAATTACCTGGTAAAAGAAAGCCAGGAACAAAAAGCAGATACCTCCGCTAAATAAGGTCCAGGCAGGTGTCCAGATACGCTTAACTATAGGATTTATGCCTGTTATATGCAATAAAACACCTGCAGCAATTAAGCTAATACCTGCTATTATGAAAAACCTAACCTTTTTTTGAGCAGTTACAGTAGAGCTTAATGTATTGCCGGCAAATAAACCCAGGATCATTGTTCCCAATGTTGGAATAAAACTAAGTGTAGAATAACCACCTCCGTTATTAAGAAAAACACTTTCGCGTGGGAAAAGATTAAGGAACCACCTGTCAAATGCCCAGGCAACATTAGTATTTTTGTTCCAATGCGCTGCAAAGCCATGTAAATTATGTTCCCAATTAGCGGTTACACCAGCTGATGCATAATCAAAACCTGGCCCCGGTAGCGGGTATAAGGCAAATAGCAGCCAATAACCTATTAGTATTACAGCCAACGCAATAACCTGCACACGTTGTGAATAAAATCCTAAAATAACCAGAAAGGTATAACCTAAACCAATTTGCGTAAGTGTATCTTCAAAAGTAAAATACGTTTGGCTTTTATGTAGAGAGCGAAGGAATATGCCTAACAATATAAGGATGACTGAACGTTTAATAGTGTGTTGCAACAGGTTCCATTTAGTGGCTCCTTTATTTTTCCTGCTCTCGATAGAAAAAGGTAATACGACACCAACTAAAAAAGTGAATGAAGGCTGAATCATATCATGCAATCCTAACCAGGTCCATTCTACATGGCTTTGATTAAATGACAATATATTCCAGAAAGTACTATCCGGTATTTTATGCGCTACTGTTGAAAAGGCAAGCACCTCGCCCATCATCAGCAGCATAACAAACCCGCGGTAAACATCAACAGATGCTATCCGGCGTAGGGGCATTGGCGGATTGACGACTTCTCCGGACACCTCATTTTTTGCGGCTAAAGTTTCAGTTCCCATATGTTTTATAGTTTTTATTGAAGCCATTTCTTTGCATTCAGATAATAAATTTTATCAATTACCTTTTTAGGTAGCTTAAGCCCTTTAAGATCGCCAAATCCTTTCAATGCAATTAGTTCATCTGTAGCATAAAATTTCCAATCATTCACCCAGCTAATGTGCGTAGTCTTTGCAAGTTCTTCCGGTTTTGTAGTGGCATTAATGGCCTTATCAGTACCATAAACCAAACGGTCCTGGTATTTTAAAAAGAAATTGCGTGTTTTCTCTCTATCTTTCAGCGTATGTAATTGCAAGTTTGACATCCGAGACAAGTCAACACTCATATTTGGATATTTGTCCAATCGTTTAGCTAATTCATCCAGGCTCCATTCCAAACTGCCCAGGTGCGCCCCCACAAATTTAAGGTGCGGATGCTTTTGCAGCATATGGTCGCGCGCATCTATCTGCGCCTGGTATGAAGGATATTCAGGATGCAGGTACATGTGGTATTCCGGATGTGCTGAATAGTATTCTTTACTGAAAGTCATCTTATCAAGCGGCAGCCAGCAATCCTTCGGTTCGCCATTGTGGCCAATTAACGGAATGTGGTTTTTTTCAAGAAAAGAAACTACTGAATCTATCCTTGGATCATCTAACATTACAAACTTCCCTTTACTATCGCGCAGATCCATGCCAACGTTTTTCCATATCTTAACGACTTTGGCACCCTTTGCAAATGATTGTTTTAATGCAGCAATAGTTTGCTGTACCCAATCCTCATTGTTATAATCCTTTACGGTAAATGTTGTTGCAAAATTTAAAAGGCCCGGGTACTTCTGGAGATCAAGGATGGCTATCTTTTGCTGTTCGGCCATTGGCAGGCCAAACGGGCGGTCATCCACAATATCCAAAAAATTAAAATTATCTTTCTTAGCCTGTTCTATAAAATAAGGCTCTTCTGTATTGATATGGATATGCACGTCAAATTTCTTTACGGTAGCAAAATCTTCAAAAGAGTAGTATTCATCTGCCGGCTTGCTTTTTACAACACCAGTGCGCTTATGCACCGATGTTGTAGTAAAAGCCAGCAGAAAAACAGGTAGAAAAAATAACCCGGTTGCCTTTTTTAAATTTTTCATTATGGGTTAGGCACTAAGTTTGGATTAAGGCTTAGTTCACGGCTTGGTATTAAGAATATAACGCGGGCATCAGTTGGAAGAACCGTTTGGTTATACCTGTCAAGGCTATGGAAACCCGGATAAGCTCTAACCATAGGGCGGTTGTTTCTGAAAAGATCGCCCGGACGCTGGGCTTCCCAGGCAAATTCAAGTCTCCGCTCTTCTAATACTACATCTAACACAGAGGCGTGTCCTTTCAAATCAGCAACAGTATATAGCTGTGTTCCACTCAAACCAGCACGCTGTCTGATCAGGTTCACATCATCAATAGCAGCCTGGTTATTACTTAATTTAGCATTAGCTTCAGCCCTTATCATATACATTTCGGCTAAGCGAAGGAACACCGGTGAGCTTAAGTTAGCAACATTTTCCTGCCAGTTGTATTTATTAATATAAAACTTAGGCACATTACCGCGTTTCAATGTATCGCCAGCTGGCCCGCGCTGTAATTCAATAAAGCTGTGGCGGGCATCGTTAGGATAAGTGTTTAGCAGGTTAACGTATGATAATGATGCGTACATTTCTCCCCATCCGGTTGCTTGAGTAATAGGATCATTATAATACATTGATCCGATAGCACCTTTAGCCCTGTTGTCGGCAACAGTATGCCTGATAGCGAAAATAGTTTCAGTATTACTTTCAGGAACAGCAGTAAAATATTTTTTATAAGGCTCGGTAGCTAATAACTGGTAACGCTTTGAGTCAATTACCATGTTAGCGTACTTTATAGCGTTTGCATTATCCTCTTTAAACAGATACAAACGTGCAAGTAGCGCATAAGCCACTTCTTTTGAAGCAAACCTTGAATCTTTACCTACGGTCATCAGGGTTGCTGCCTTTAACAGATCGGCTATCATGAAGTCATAAACCTCTTTTACTGTACTACGGCTTGGCAAAGCCGCGCCTTTGGTACTGTTTGCAATTACAACGCCGGGGTTATTTCCACTTCCTTGCGGATACGGACGGCCAAAAAATCTTACCAGATCAAAATGAGCCATTGCACGCAGATACAGATTTTCGCCCTTTAGTTGATCTAACGCAGGCGATTGCCCGTCAGGGATACGCTCAATAATCTGGTTTGCTGAAAATATAACCTTATAAGCCTGGCGCCAAAACGAGGTGGTAATATTATTACCGGGGAAATCAGTATAGTTATATACGTTATACAATGGATCAGTGGTAGTACCGCTTAAAGCAACATCATCACTTTGATATTCGCCTAAAATGTGTTCAAAGCGTGTATAGTCTGCGTTAACCAATCCTGCATAAACACCATAGGTAGCAGTTTGTAAGTCGTCTGGACCCGCCAACGCGTTAGCATCAGTTTTACTGTCATACGGTTGTAAATCCTTTTTACAGGCAGTGATGAAAGTTGTCAATAATATGGCAACTAATAATCCTTTTTTTAAAAATGTTTTCATCTTTCTTATTATAATCCAAGGTTAATACCAAATAATACTTTTCTGCTGATAGGATATCTGTCTACAGAATTACCTCCGCCCGGGCCTAAGCCTATTTCCGGATCCATACCCGAATACTTAGTCAACGTCCATAAGTTGTCACCACTTACAAATACTCTTGCACTTGATACTTTTATGCGCGACAGAAAGCTTTTAGGCAGATCATAACCAAACCTTACGTTACGTAACCTTAAGTAACTGCCATCTTCCAGGTAGCGTGAGCTGATCTTATTGGAGTTTTTGTTACCGCCAAACACCGCTTTTGGATGCGTAGCAATATCACCAGGTTTTGTCCACCTGCTCCAGCCATTAACCATTTGTATACTGTTTACGGTTTCATAGGCACCATCCGAATCAAAGTTTTGCCTTGATGAATTAAACACCATATTACCACTAACAAAGTTGAAGAATGCACTCAGCGTAAATGCTTTATAACCGAACGTATTTGTAAAGCCACCTGTGAATTTTGGGGAAAACGAACCTACAAATTGAGGTGTTGCATCACTCAGTACATTGGTTTTAGTAACAACCTTATTGCCGCTGGCATCAGTAGTAACTTTTTCCCAAAGCGGATCGCCGTTTGCCGGATCAACACCCGCCCATTTACGCATGTAAAAGCTGTTTAAATCATGTCCAACACTTACTATGGTTGGTGGCGTAAATCCGTTATCTGTAATGATGTCTTTTCCCTGATCCAGTTTAATTACCTTACTACGGTTGAAGGCTATGTTGAAATTGGTTTCCCAATTAAATTTTCCTTTCAAATTAACCGTACTCAAATTAAGTTCAAGTCCGCGGTTTCGAACAGATCCTACATTTTGTATTACAGAGCTATACCCTGTAGTATACGGTAACTGTACATTCAGCAATAATGCGGCTGATGTTTTGTCATACACATCCACATTCAAAGTGATTCTTTTAAACATGCTTACATCCAAACCAACGTCAACAGTTTTTGCCTTTTCCCAAGTTAAATCGGGATTAGCCAATTGTGCTGGCACTGAAGCTGAATAACCGGCATACTGTGACGAGAAGCTGTATAAACCAAGTGTTTGATAGTTACCAATCTGAGCATTACCGGTTTGTCCGTAGCTGGCTCTCAGCTTTAACAGATCAAATGTTTTTTGATCTTTCATAAAACCTTCATTGCTCAGTATCCATGAACTTCCTAAAGTAAAGAAGTTACCCGCACGCTTATTGGCACCAAACCTTGATGAAGCTTCGTTTATATATGAGCCTACCAAAAAGTAACGATTATCATAGTTGTAATCTACCTGAACCAATCCCTTGCTGAAAGAATTCTCGTTAGTTGAGCCATTTAAAGCTCCCGAACTAAGAATAGTAGATGCGGCATTCATTACATGCAAACCTGCAACCAGCCCCTGGCCTAAAAGACTATTAGCATCGGCATAATTTGTTTCGGCCTCAGCTACGGCAATGGCGCTGAAACTATTTTTACCAATGTTTTTTTCGTAATGTAACTGGTTTGAAGTGATAAGATTGCTCTGGAAACCTAAATTATTAATTAATTGTCCCAAGCCCATACCCGCCTTAGATCTAACATCATAATAGACCTCACCTTTTGAATTGGTGTACCCAGCCCTGTTGCTGCTACTGAAAGACAGCCCCGGAGCAATGTAATAATCCAACCTTACATCGCCATTAAGAAATGTTTGCTTGGTATCATTTAAATTGTACTGCCAACCATGCAAGAAGTTATCGTGCTCTCTGCCCAACCAGTCGCTTTCGGTACCCTCACGTACAGATCCATTAGGGTTATAAGGATAATCCCATGGCAGATTGCGGGTAGCGCCTACAATGGCTCCATAGTTACCAGAAGCATCGTCAGCTGTTCTTTGGAACCCAGTATTCAATCTAACGCTTAGTTTAAACTTATTGCTAATCTTATGCGTTATATTGGCTCTTAAGTTATACGCCTGGTTAAAAGTTGTTCTTAGCGTTCCTTGTTCATTGTAGTAGTTTCCTGAAACATACACCTGCGTTCTTTCTGAACCTCCAGATACGGATACTGTATAATTTTGTGTAAGTGCCGTTCTAAAGGCCAGGTTCATCCAGTCGGTATTATGTGAAAGCAAACTGGTTGGCCTGTCTCTGTTAAATGTTGTTGGGTCATAAAACGTTTTTTGATAATCATAAAGCTGTTGCCCATTCATCAATTTAAAATTTCCCGTAGTAGCATCATTTACACCGGTAGTGAGACTAAAGTTAACCTCGTTCTTACCCGCCTTGCCTGATTTGGTAGTGATGATAATAACACCGTTAGCTGCCCTTGAACCGTACAATCCGGTTGCAGCCGCATCCTTCAGAACTGTTACTGATTCAATATCATTTGGATTAGCAGTACCACCGATAACGCCGTCAACCACATATAATGGCGCTGAACCGGCCGTAATAGAGCTTGAACCCCTTATTACAACATTAGGCTGCGCACTGGGACTACCTGAGGAGCTTGATACGATTACACCAGGAGCCTTACCTTGCAACATGCTGTTCACGTCGTTAGATGTTACATCACGTAACTTTTCGCCGGATACAACCGATACCGAACTGGAGAGTTGGGATAGTGCTTTGGAGGTATAGCCTACCACAACCACTTCGTTCAAGGCCGATACACGTCCTTCTAGTACTACAGTAATAGTTGATCTTCCGTTAACTGGTACTTCTTGTGTGGTAAAACCAATGGCTTTGAAAACCAACACACCATTTTCCGGAACTTTCAAGCTAAAATTACCGTTGATATCTGTGGCGGTAAAAACTTTAGTGCTGCCTTTTAGGCTTACTGTTACACTTGGCAGTGGGCCATCTTTGTCTTTTACAACACCTTTAACCACCAAGTCATCCACATTTTGTATGACGGGTGCTATAGGTTTCACTGCTGCATGGGCATTTTCACTTATCATACCCATGATTGGTATACTGATAATGAAAACCATGCTCATGCGAACGAACCTGATTTTTTTTTGTGTGAGTTTTTCAATCATAATGTTTAGTTTTCGTTAGAGCGTGTGCATTAGTATTTATTTAGTTACTGATCAGTTTATTCATTTTAATTATGCTCTTAATAATCTTTCGCAATTCATCGCCTGCAGCCTCAAGTTTTTTAAGTAACTCTATTTGTGCCTGCGTACGTTGCAGATTATGTTCTGGAAAATGTATTTTGTAATACACGTCGTTTTCTAAATAATCCATAAGGAAGCGGACTATTTGCTCGTAAGTAATGAGATACACCCCTGTTAAAAGCGATTCTGCTTCTTCATCGGTAAGAAAGGAGGCTGCTTCTTCCAAATACCCTTGGGCGTATGCTTGAAAAAAAGGAATATTCAAATTTATTTTATTCAAATCCTTCTCATCCTCTGCTGTTGTGTTAATGATGGTTCTGATGGCATCTCCAAAATCGTAGGCAACGTAACCCGGCATAACCGTATCCAAATCAATTACACATTGTACACGGTCGTCCTTATTTAATAAAACATTATTGAATTTGGTATCGTTATGAATTACCCTTACCGGTAACTCTAAAAGTTTTTGCCAGGCCTTCACCATAGTTTCGGCCCGTTCTTTAACAAATGCTATTTCGACAGTAGTATTTTGCACTCTGCTATTAGCTTCACCATTCTGTAAAACCTCTTCGAACCGGTTATACCTGAGTTGAACGTTATGAAAATTGGGAATAGTTTCTTGTATTAAATCCACATTCAGATCAACCAGTTGGTATTGAAATTTTCCAAATGCTCTTCCGCCCTGATAAGCCTGCTGTTGGTTTTCTAAAATATCGTAGCTGTTGGCATATAAAAAATAATACATCCGCCAGTAGTTGCCTTTGCTATCATGGTAATAATACTCGCCATTTTTGGTAGATACTAATGTTAGCACTTCCTGATCTGGGTTAGCCCCGGCAACGGCTTCCAGCTTTTTGCGAAGATGAGTAGTTACTGTTAAAATGTTTTTTATAAGTACCGATACATTTTTGAAAATATGATGATTAATGCGCTGCAAAAGATAATCGGCATCGTCTGCATTAACACTCTTAACAAAATAGGTTTCATTGATATGCCCGGTACCGTAAGGTACAATCGAGCTGACTTCTCCAATCAAAAACTGCGAAAGAATTTCAGAAATATTATCAGTTATAGCGCTTGTTTGATCCATTATTATTAAAAAAATTTATAAATAGGTTATTTCTTTAAAAAGCCGCTCCGGCTGTTATGTTAACCTTATACAATATGGGGATTAATAATAAGTTAACACTCCGCTTAACTTTATGCAAACGGTTGCGTAAACTGCGCAAACGGTTGCATAAATTGCATTTTATGATTAAAATGATAACTTTAAAGTGTTTATTCTGAAAATATGGCAATAAGCACCAAAAAAAGAGTGTATTTTGTACACTATATTGGCAATTTTTGATTTTACACTTAAAACAGGTAAGTTTTAAGTGATAAAAAAGAAGAGTTTTGAATATTTTACGCGAACGAAGATCGGTTTTTGTTAAAATCGAGATTAATTACCCAGAATATCTTAATTTTTATCTATTTTACTGAAGCGTAGTTATTAATTTTGACTCGAAGATAACTTGTTGATACTCTATAGTGGGTTGATCGCTTTGTAAACTATCGATTAACGAAAACAGAATTTTAGCAGCCTGTTCACCTTGCTTGTAAGGAAACTGCTCTATTGATGCCATGGGGCGGTCATCCATATACTCCCATATGGGCAAATTGGCAAAACTGATGAAAAAAATATCTTTATTAATTACCAAATTTTGTTCTTTAGCAATTGCAATGGCATCCAAAGCCAGGTAATCATTAAATGTAATTATTGCGGTAGGCCTATTCTCAAGTCTGAGTAAATTACTTATAGCCTGTTGGTTACCTTCCTTTGAAAGATCGGTAAACTCAATCAGTTTTTCATCATATGAAAGATTGTTTTTCTTCAGGCCCTGGAAATATATCTGCTGCCTTTGCTTGCTGGCTACCAATTGTTTAGGGCCGTTAATAAGTGCAATGTTTGTAATTCCTTTTTCAACAAGTTTGTTTATAGCCATTAACATACCGATTTGCAAATTGCAGGCTGTAAAATGGATATCTTTCCTTTCGGGGATACAGTCAAAAAAAACAATGGGAATATTATACTTTTGCAAAAGGTCGAAATGATCGTAGTTAATGGTGTTTTTACCAACAGACACAATCATCCCATCAACCCTTGAGTTTTTCATTGAAAGCAAAATGCGCTCCTCGCGCTGCGGATTATCTAACGATTGGCCAATAAGCACATTGTATTTTTTGGTACTTGCCATATCCTCTATACCATATAAGGCGGTAGAGAAAAACACTTCTGAAAGGTTTGGT
Source organism: Mucilaginibacter sp. (assembly GCA_028288285.1). Taxonomy (GTDB): domain Bacteria; phylum Bacteroidota; class Bacteroidia; order Sphingobacteriales; family Sphingobacteriaceae; genus Mucilaginibacter. The sequence goes on along the minus strand of JAQBNZ010000072.1, from coordinate 8,396 downwards.
AATATAACCCCAATATTGAATGATTTGCGTTGCTTAAAAGATATGGCTGATAGATTGGGTTCATAATTTAACTCTTGCGCGAGTTTTTGTACACGCATAGTTGTAACCCAGCTTATACTAGGATGATCATGTAATGCCCTGGAAACTGTTGATGGAGCAATTTTAAGCCTCTTAGCAATTTCCTTTATTGTTGGCTGCGTATATTTATTAGTACTCATCATAGGGCTTCAAAAAGCAATATACTAAAAATTTGGCTTATGAAATTCATAAGCCAAATTTTTGTTTGTGACAGTATTTTTAGAATAAACGCTCATCCCTTTCCTTCCCCCCCATCTATGCCATTTTTTTTTCCGGGAGCATTAGTTGTACCGCGGTTTTCACTTTTTCAACCAGTTGTATAACAGCTTCTTCGCTATCAGCCTTGGCATATATCCTGATTATTGGTTCTGTGTTTGATTTCCTTAAATGAACCCATCCCTTTTCAAAATCAATTTTCAAGCCGTCAACCGTATTGCAAGGGTAAGTATCGTATTTGGCTTTTATCATCTTCAATAAAAGATCAATATCCAAATCGTTGGTTAATGCTATTTTATTTTTTGACATGTAATACCTTCAGCGGTGATTGGTGCAATAGTTGCTTGCCTTTCAAATTCAACCATTCTGAAACAATAAATCCTTTTAATTCTTCCTGTTTTTCTTCAATCATTTTCAGTAATTGAACCTGGGCTTGGGTGCGTTGAAGATTATGTTCGGGGAACAGGGTTTTATAGTAAACATCGCCCTCAAGGTAATCTGTTAAAAATCTAACAGATTGCAGGTAAGGTAAAAGCAGCACGCCTTTAATTAGCGAGTGAAGCTCCTGTTCGGTTAAAAAGGAAAGTGTTTGGCTCAGATATCCCCTGGTAAATTCAGCAAAAAGAGGAATGTTAAGCTGTATGGCGCTTAGTTCTTTTTCATCTTCGGCTGCTGTATTAATAATTGTGCGCAAGGCATCCCCAAAATCATAAGCAACATACCCGGGCATAACTGTATCCAAATCAATTACACACTGTATCCGATTATCCTTATCAAGCAAAATATTATTGAATTTTGTATCGTTATGGGTTATACGCAAAGGTATAAGGCCTTCCCTGCCCCACTTCAGCAATTCACTCATAGCGGCTTCTCTGCTGATTAAGAAATTTATTTCTTCCTCTGTATTTTTTTTCCGGTTTACTTTGTCATTTTGAATGGCGGCGTGCAGGTTATTTAGTCTTTTTTCCACATTCAAAAAATCAGGAATAGTATCAATTAGACCAGATGGATCAAGATCAGAAAGATCAGCCTGAAATTTACCGAACGCCACCCCTCCCTGGTATGCCTGCTCAGTTGTGGTAACTAAGTCATAGCTCTGCGTATCATGCAGAAAATAACTCATTCTCCAATAATTACCCTGCTCGTCCCGGTAAAAATATTTACCATTGCTGCCTTCGATAAAAGTGAGTACTTGGGTATAAGGGTTGCCATTAGGCGGTAGTTTTAATTTTAGATGATTGGTAACCGCAAGTACGTTATTGGTTAAACCCTCTACATCTTTAAAAACATAGTGATTAATGCGCTGAAGCAAATAATCGGTACTGCCGTTAGCTGATTTAATAAGGAAGGTATCATTTATATGACCGGAACCAAATGCCTCTACTTCAAAATCTCCTTGTTCCGTTTTGAAATTCTTAATGATGGCTGAAAAATTGTAACCCATTATGTATTATTTATCAGTTTAAAGCAACTGATTATTGCGTGTTCGCACACACTTATTTTTTTAAATATTATTCTAAACCCTGCCTATAGCCGAGCACCCCTACCAGGATAGCTTGTAAACTGTTTTTTGTTAATCTAATCATTTTTAAAGGGGTTATTATTAATATATTTTTCCCATGCCCAGGCTGATGACAGCATATCGTCTAAATTTAACTGGGCGGTCCATTTTAATTCCTGAGTAGCTTTGCTAACATCTGCCCATATTTTAATAATATCGCCCTCCCTTCTTGGGCCAATACGATAATTAAGTTTAACATTAGTGATCCTTTCAAAAGCATTAATCACTTCTAATACTGAATTACCTTTGCCCGTACCGATATTAAATGTTTCATAAACATCAAGCATTTCATGTTGCTGCATACGCTGTATTGCAGCAACATGTGCCTTAGCCAAATCAACCACATGTATATAATCCCTGATGCAACTGCCGTCTGGAGTTGGATAATCATCGCCGTAAACCATCAATTGCGGGCGTTTACCTATAGCGGTTTGTGTAACAAATGGTACCAAATTTTGCGGAACACCTTTAGGCAATTCACCAATAAGAGCCGAGGGATGAGCCCCTACCGGATTAAAATACCGTAGTGCTATTACTTTAAGCTGGCTGTGTGCCTGCGCTGCATCTTTTAGTATAGCCTCTCCTATTTGTTTGGTATTGCCATAAGGTGATGTTGCAGCTTTTGTGGGGGTTGATTCTGTCACCGGCAACTGGTCAGGTTCGCCATAAACAGTGCATGATGAAGAAAAAACAAATTTGATAGGCTTTCCTTTTATTGCATGTAGCAAATTCACCAACGAACAAACGTTATTATCATAATATAGCAAAGGATCGCCAACAGATTCGGACACGGATTTGGATGCCGCAAAATGAATAATTCCTTCTACATTAGGGTAACTATTAATCAATTCAGCCACTTGTTGTTTTTCCCGCAGATCAAGTTTAATAAAATCAGGCTGCTGGCCGGTAATAGCTGTAATCTGATCAACTATTTGAACAGTTGAATTTAACAGATTATCAATAATCGCTACCTGATAACCACTTTGCTGTAATTCAACAACTGTATGTGCGCCAATGTAGCCGGTTCCGCCGGTTACTAAAATCAGTCCCTTTTTATTGTTCATATATCAATTATTTTATCACAGCATGCGTGTGCGCACACATTTTCAATTATTTTTTTTAATCTTTAACTTTCCTGCCTTATAGCCTGCTATAGAAAAATACAAAATGAATAAATAAATAGGCAGCAGAATAATATAAGCCATCTGATTAGAAAACACATCTACTAATCTGCCAAATAGCAAGGGAATCAGTGCCCCTCCCGCTATACCCATCACCAGCAATGATGAGGCTATTTTGGTAAACCTACCTAAACCAGCTAAAGCCAGCGGCCATATTGCCGGCCACATTAAGGAGTTAGCCAATCCTAATAAAGCTATGCATAAAACCGAAACATATCCTGAAGTTGTTAAGGCCAAAACCGTGAGTATTACTCCTAATATGGCCGACCATACCAGTGCCTTTTGCTGAGTAAAATATCTTGGAATACAGGTAATACCAATTATATAACCTATAATCATGGAGCAAAGCGTACAGGTTGAAAAAAACCTGGCGGTATTTAAAGAAATATGTTGCGAGTAACCATAACTCACAATTGAATCGCCGGCCAGCACTTCAGCTCCCACATACAAAAACAACGTAATAACTCCCAAAATTAAATGGGGAAATTGTGTGATACGGGTTTTACCTGAATTGCTGAGTAAAACATTTTCATCCTCATGCTCAGTATCAATTTCAGGCAATGATGAAAAATAGATAAATACTGCCAGCAATAACAACACTACCACAATAACCAGGTATGGCACTATAACCCTCGCGGCAAGGTTATTTAACTCTTCAACGCGCTCTAAGCTACTCATCGTTTTTAGGCGTATCAGCAACCCATCTACGTCTTTTAAAGCAACGGCACCTAAAATAATAGGCGCTATTGCCCCAGCCAGCTTGTTACATATACCCATAATGCTGATGCGTTTTGCAGCGCTTTCTGCGGGGCCTAAAATGGTAATGTAAGGGTTTGATGCTGTTTGCAGTACAGCTAAGCCTGTACCCTGGATAAATAAACCGGCAAGGAAATAAACATAAGTTCTGGTAAGCGCGGCCGGGATAAATATGAGCGCCCCTGCTGCCATAATGATTAACCCAACGGCCATTCCATTTTTAAAACCGAATTTTTTAAGTACAGCTGATGCAGGAACAGCCATAACCAAATAAGCAATATAAAAAGCGAAAGCCACAAAATAAGATTCAAAATTATTGAGCTGGCAAGCAATTTTTAAGTACGGTATTAATATGGAGTTCATCCAGGTAACAAAACCAAAGATGAAAAACAGCGCAGCTATAATAGCTGTAGGACTGATTATTTGCCTGGGTAAGGCTTGGGTTTGGGTTGTGGCCATATTGCTTATATTATTTTTTTATACAATAAAATTTATTTTTCCCATAAATTCAGGCAAATGAAAATCAGGAGTAGGATGATCAATATTATTCCAGCTTAAAAAATGCGGGTAGGACATTTTGTCGCCACATTTATAAAAGTTTGCACTATAAGCTTTATTCTTTAATGAGGTGAAAAAATTATAAACAAATACTTTAAACGGGATAACAAGGCTCAATTGCCAATGTATGTCTCCTGCCATAGTTTTGATATAGCTACGGCTTTTTATTGTGCTTACTGCCACTTTGGGGATAGTTATACGGCCATGCTTACCTGAACCATAACCCACTAACGCTGTTCCCATGCAATTAAATTCCAAGTTGTAATAATTTATATCGTTGTCAAATTTGATGAAAAACTCAACACAACTATCCTCGTATACCGGGTCGTTAATCTCGCGGTAATTGGCTATCAGTTCATTTTCAATCACATTATATTTTAACAATATGCTATCTACGGTATAGGCAACTGCAAAGTTAACTTTGGGAGTGTAAGTGTTATTCGTCCATAAATGATTATCTAATAGGTGTGATTGGTGAGTATCCAGTAATATCGACAGCTCATCTAAACGATCACTTCCAAAAATGCCGGGAATAAAAACTGCGCTCAGTTGTTTTGCCATATCGTTAGCATAAATACTTATATAATTTTTGCGTGTGCGGACACACAAAAATACATTATTTATACTTTTATCAAAATTTTTGACAATTTTTTTGAGAAAGAAGAAGAAATTTTTAAAATGGAGGATTATTCGTCCAAGAAATAATTTAAATTTTCTTTCGTGACGATATCAAGCGGAAGGTATTTAATGATAGGAACTTCCTTTTTGAAGATTAAATAATCGCACAACTGATGTATACCCCAATACCCCTGCCCTTTCGGATTTTGGTTGATCAGAAAACTGATCCGGTCATTATTTAAATAATGCAGATTAGGCGCTATAAGATCGTAACCAATTATTTTAATACCTGTGATCTTTCTCTGCTCCAAATATTTGGCAATCTCAAAAGCTTGTGAGGTTGTTACATAAATGTGTTTAATATTGGGGTTACTGTCAATAATCTCATCCAATTTTCTGATAAAACCCGACTGACTTGACCTTTGAAGCTCAACCCGCAGGATGTTAAATTGATGATCTACGTTGTTCTGTAAAAAATAGTTCCTGAATCCTTGCTCCTTTTTAACCAGGTGCTGTGCATTGCTGATCTGTTCATCAATATGCGCTATTAAAACCGAACATGGCGTTTGTTGGCCAAAGTGAACTATTTTGGCAGCTAATAAACCACTTTGGTATGAATCCTGGCCAATATAACTTAAGGGATCATAATCGGTAATTTGAGTATTGAAAAGCACAAAGGGTATATGATTACCTTTCCATTGCTCAAAAAAAGGTAAAGTTTCTTTATAGTAAATGGGCGATAGCAGAATACCATCAGGATTTCTTTTAGTTAATTCTGTTGCCTGTTTTACATATGAATCAGGATCATGCGGGTTAAAAACAAATTGCTCTATCTGTACACCATATTGCTTAAGATCAGCCTCTGCCTTTTCAATACCGGCCTTGGGCGCAAGCCAGAACGCATCATACTGATGATCGGGAAATAAGGCAGCCAGATAATATTTCTTTTTCGAACCTAATACACGCGCCAACAGATTAGGCTCGTAATTAAGTTCTTTAATAATCTTTAACACACGCTCCTTAACATCTTCAGCCACCCGGCCGCGATTATGTATTACCCGGTCAACTGTACCGGTTGACACCTTCGCCTTAACGGCGATATCCTTAATACGAACATTGGCGCTTTTAACTGAAGAGTTCTTTTTCATCCTATAGATATACTTTCCGGATATTTGCAACAAACATACAATATGTTCCAATAAAGACTTATGTCTACATTTTTTTATTATAATTTTCCTATAAAGTTTCTAATACTACAATTTAAGAAACACCAATAGGAAATAGCAACTGTAGTTAAGTGAGGCGTATTAATAACGGCGCTAATGCTTGAAAAGATATTTTCTGGTTATTGCAATTCCTGTGAAGTTTTGATTTTTTCGCAGAGCAATTGGCTTAATTCCCCTTTTTTCCTAATTTTCCAAATAAATTCTTTCTTGTTATGAAGTCAATATTAAATGTCGACAAGTTATTTTTTAAGCTGCTGTTTGTGCTCATTATGTTTTTTGGTTCCGTAGCTTACGGGCAAAACGCCGTTACGTTAAAAGGTTCCGTCGAGCGTGTTAAAGTGCATGGCAAACATCTTGAAGGTAACCTGGCAGGTGACTCTGTGGACAGGTATGTTTCTATCTACCTGCCGCCGGGCTATCATACCAACCCTAAAAAACATTACCCGGTAGTTTACTTTTTACATGGCTTTGGCGATGATGATGCCAAATGGTATGGCTTCACCAGGCACTGGATCAATCTGCCTGCTATAGTGGACAAGGTAATTTCATCAGGCGGCGCAAAGGAAATAATCATCGTCACGCCCAATGCTTACAATAAATTTTTTGGCTGTATGTACTCCAATTCAACAACTATCGGCGATTGGGAAGACTTTGTCGCCAAAGACCTGGTAGCTTATATCGATGCGCATTATCGTACCATAGCAAAACCCGAAAGCCGCGGACTTGCAGGCCACTCCATGGGAGGTTACGGTACCATGCGTATCGGCGAAAAGCACCCTGAGATATTCTCGGGCATATATCTGCTTAGTCCGAGTTCGCTTTTAGCTGGAATTACAAATTTGTCAAACCCCCAACTTTTGACTGATTCCAACTCCAATTACGACGATATTAAGAAGATTGCTCCAGGTTTAAGATACATGTATGCATCAGCTGCAGCATGGTCGCCAAATCCAAATAAGCCTCCTTTATATTTAGATATGCCTTTTGGCGATAAGCAGTCCATGGTGTTGCAAAAGTGGGCCGCCAATATGCCTTTAACTACCATCGATCAATACATCGCCAACCTAAAGCAACTACATGCCATTGCTTTTGATGCTGGCTCCAAGGATACCTACATTGCCGCCAGCCTTAACCTACTGGATGCCGAGCTGAACAAATACAACATTGCGCACAGCTTTGAAATATATGATGGTACGCACGTCAACAGGATAGGCGAACGAATTGAAACCAAAATGCTGAAGTTCTTTTCGGATAATTTGATATCAGATAAGAAGTAGACAAAGCCTGGTCATTTATGATGTGCATAATAAACTTAAAATATTTCAGGCTCAGACGAAAACCAAAAAATCGTTATTTACCACAATGGTAACTACATATGGGGTTAAAAATATCAAGAGTTATCCGGGACTCGTACAAAATGAAATTACAATGGATGTGCTTTTTAAATCTTGATTGGTTTCATGGCCTTAATTATGTTTCATTGGTAATTTTAAGAAGATCATGCTGAAAAGAGCAGCCTTTTTTATTTATTGACCTTTCCCGTTTGAATAACCTTTTGAATCGTTCCGTCAGCATTAAAATATAGCTTATCCATACAGATAGAACGGAGGTTTCCCCGTCCTGAAAGTACATCGTTGTGATAAAAAGCATACCATTGCCCCTTATATTCTACCACCGAACCATGGCTTGTGTCACACCCCGTTGGATCTAAATAAACACCTCTGTAAGTCCACGGGCCTAAAGGGCTTTTACTGGTTGCATAATTCAACCTGTTAGCGCCTTTTCCATTTACTTTATTATTATCGGCATAAGTGAGATAATATAATCCATTTCTTTTAAACACCCATGTAGCTTCATGAAAATCCTTTAACCCCTCCATAAATACTAAAGGTTGCGCCAATTCAGACATATTGCTTTTCAATTTGGCTCCAGCGCATCTGTTACCACCGCCATAATAAAAATAAGCTTGTCCGTCATCATCAATAAAAACACATGGGTCAATCATCGCATAATTATCGTTACCTACTTCAAGGTATCCTTGCACTACGAAATCACTTGCTGGCTTTTTGCTTGTAGCAATTCCAATTTTCCATGTTTTATTCCATTCCGTTCCGCTAGGATGAGGAAAATAAAAATAATACGTACCATTTTTATAAACACAATCCGGAGCCCACATAAAGCCACCTTCCTTGCGGCCCCATG
>JAQBNZ010000098.1 GCA_028288285.1 Mucilaginibacter sp. | reverse complement strand
TAACCGGTGAATTAACAGCTTTAGCTGTTTCCATTACGGCATTTATAGAATTTGTGCCTATAACGTTTACCGCTGGCAATGCAAACTGATGTTTTTTTGCTGCTTCAAATAGCTCCTGCACTTGATCGCCGTGCAGAACACCTTTATAATTTTTTAAATCCATGAGCGTTTGTTTGGGCCTCGAAGTTATAATTTAGATATGAGATTTAAGATATGAGAGGAGAGTTTTTTTGGAATTCTTCTCATTTTATTGCTTTCCTATCTACTTTGTAATCACTAAATCTTATCTCAAATCCAATATCTAACGTCTCAAATGTAAAATATTTTGTTTCTTTGCATTACTTGAAAGACTTAGAAATAGATATGGCGTGGTTTAAGCGAGAAATTAAAGGGATAATTACGACTACGGAGGAAAAGAAAGAAGCCCCTGACGGCATCTGGAACAAATGCCCAAATTGTAAGAAACCGTTGCATTACTCAGAACAGGTAGAAAACCAATACGTTTGCCACTACTGCGGCTTCCATTTACGCATTGGTTCAAAAGAATACTTTTCAGTATTGTTTGATGACAACCAGTTTACCGAATTGTTCACCAATCTGCATTCTGGTGATCCATTACATTTTACTGATAGTAAAAAATATACCGACCGTATAGTCGAAACACAGAAGAAAACCGGCTTGCAGGATGCTATACGCGCTGCGCATGGCAAAATGAACGGCCAGGAACTGATTATTGCCTGTATGGATTTTAACTTTATAGGTGGTTCAATGGGATCTGTAGTGGGCGAAAAAATTGCCCGTTCTATTGATTATGCCATTGCTAATAAGGTTCCTTTCCTTATGATATCAAAATCTGGTGGTGCGCGTATGATGGAGGCGGCATTTTCACTAATGCAAATGGCCAAAACATCAGCTAAGCTTGCTTTATTGAGCCAGGCCAAAGTACCTTATATATCTTTATTAACAGACCCTACTACCGGTGGTGTAACTGCATCATACGCTATGCTGGGCGATATTAATATTGCCGAACCGGGCGCTCTTATAGGCTTCGCCGGGCCAAGGGTTATTAAAGAAACCATCAAAAAAGATCTTCCTAAAGGATTCCAGACTGCTGAATTTGTGCAAGAACATGGTTTCCTTGATTTTATAGTAGACAGGCGCGAAATGAAGGAAAAGCTGGCATCATTTTTAAAAATGCTGACCCCGGTCTCAGAAAAAGAAAAGCCTGAACCACAGGTATAATAAATACTACTTAACAAAGAAGGCCATCTAAAATAGATGGCCTTCTTTGTTTTTTTATTGCCTTAAAAGGGCGAACTTTCTATCGTAAACTAAAAAGCAAATAACATAAGGTAAACTATTATGCTAATAACAAAAAGTGTTGGTGTCTCAGTTTGAAATTTAATTTTCACTCGTAACCTCAACCCCATATCGTATTGCTGCTTCAAGTATATTAATGTTTATATCTTTTAAATTATTGAACCTAATGCAATACCCGGTCACGCTCGCCTTGCCTAGTTCTTTACCATACGTTTGGGCTAAGTATGTCTTATCTTTGATACCCAGGATATAGACAGAGATTCCGGTTTTGTTTGCGCTCAAACCAATTTGAAAAAAATCCCTGCTCTTTCCATCAGCATATTTCATTGTGTAAAATCCATAGCCTATAGTAGGGTTACTAACAGTTTTATTTTCGCTGTTTTTACCATTGTCGAACCATAATTTACAACCTGGTAAAACTTGAAGTGTGAGATGGTGCAACTCTTGCATATCACTACGCTTTGGTTCAGATTGGCTGGTAATATACTCTTTGATTTGTTCTTGTACGTTCATCTAAAATATTAAATTACGGTTTGCTTAATTGCCTTTTCAAATCTCGCTTTATTAGAAATGGATCCATACCCTTACGAACTTTATGAGACAAACTATATATAATTACTGCCATTATAATTATAAAAGGCACATGAAACAGCATTTCTAAATTCATTGTTGCAATTTAGAAATAACAAACAAAAAAGACCATCTGAAATAGATGGTCTTTTTTGTTTGTTATTAATTTGTCATTCTGAGTTATTAAATCCTTTGGATGCTCAAAGGGAAATGACATTTGCTGGGTCATCCTGAGCCTAAATCCTCAAATTTGTCATTCTGAGCATAGCAAAGAATCTAATCGGTAAATAGATCCTTCGTTCCTCAGGATGACAAAGGGTTAAATTATATCCCCTCAGTACCTGGCTCGTGGCCTACCATTCTGCCCGTTGTGCGGCCCTGTGGGCGGCTGGCAAAATCTGTTTTGGTTGCTGCCCCTACCGATGGGAACTCATGCGGGTTAGGCGGAGTCACATCATTTTGTTCGCTATATGAAGTGTCGGCTCCTTCTTTTGGTTGATTAAGCTCTGTTTGAGTAGAATAACCTGTCCCTTCATTGTCAGACTCGCGTTCTTCAGGAGTTTCATCCGGACTATTTGCAGATCCTGAGCCACCTGAATCACTACCAGTGATAGTTGTGCCCCCACCTTCGGTATCGTCTAAATCAGTATCATCATAATCTGCATCCTCATCTGTCACCAAATCATTATCTGTATCTAACAATTCATCATCTGCTGCTTCGTCAGAAAAATCCCTGTTTGTTATATCCCTGTTATCTGGTGTATTAAATGAGTTTGCTCCGCTGCCCTGAGCTTGATTATTTGCATCATCGCCCCAGGTATTTTCACTGTTAGTTATCATAGGGTTTGTTTTTAAATTTATATATAAAACAACCCATGAATAAGCATTATTGTTTTCTAAAAAAGAAATTTAATTGCCCAATTATGCGCTCACCATGCATAATTCGCGCAATTTTGCTACAGTGTAATCAACTTCGTCTTTGGTGTTATACTTTGAAAAAGAGAACCTTACAGAAGGCCTGTCGGGGTTAGCACCTATAGCTGTTAACACATGCGAACCTATATCTGTACCCGAGCTGCACGCACTGCCGCCTGATGCGGATATACCTGCAATATCCAGGTTAAATAACAACATATCTGCCATTTCCATTTCAGGGAAGGATGCATTCAATACCGTATATAAGCTTTTAGCCGGATCGGTTTCGCCGTTAAAGGTTACGCCCGGTACTTCCTGCTCCAGCTTACTCTTCATATATGATTTAAGGTCCTGAATATAGCTTTGGTGCTGATCCATTTCGGCATAAGCCATTTCTAAAGCTTTGGCTAATCCGGCAATACCGTAAACATTCTCGGTGCCGCCACGCATGTTACGTTCTTGCGAGCCACCATATATCATTGGGTTTATCTTAACACGATGATTAATGTGTAAAAAACCTACACCTTTTGGCCCATGCAGCTTGTGTGCCGCGCATACCATAAAATGTAATTTAAGCTTACTTAGGTCGTGCTTGTAATGGCCAACGGTTTGTACAGTATCACTATGGAAAATAGCGTTATAGGCCTCGCAGATATCGCCAACCTTGTCCAAATCGGTAATAGTGCTTAGCTCGTTATTGGCATGCATTAATGATACAAAGCTGCGTTCGTTATTCTTTAACAAAGTTTCAAGGTGATCATAATTAACATTGCCTTTGCTATCAACATCGGTGTAGCTTAATTTGATAACACCCGCTTTTTCCATTGCCTGCAACGTATGCAAAACTGCATGGTGCTCAAGTTTAGTAGTAATGGCATGTGTTAGTTTATGATCTATAATTCCGCAACGGATAGCAGTATTATCAGCCTCGGTACCACCACTGGTAAAAAATATTTCGGCAGGCGAAGTATGCAGCAAACCGGCTATAGTTTTGCGTGACCGCTCAATTAATGTACGTACTTCGCGGCCATGTGAGTGTATAGATGAGGGGTTACCAAAATGGTTCTCCATCACCTTGTACATTTCTTTTAAAACTTCAGGATCAAGGGCTGTAGTAGCGGCATTATCAAAGTAAACACGCATAGTTGCAATTGTTGATTTAGTGAATTAAAATGACCGGTTTAAGCAATCACTTCACTAACTAATTAATTAAGCTGTAATATCTCTTTTATATCTGTTATTATCTTGTTGGCCAGGTTATTTGCTATGGTTTCTGAGTTGCCTTCAGAGTATATGCGGATAATAGGCTCGGTATTAGACTTACGCAAATGTACCCACTCTTTATCAAACTCAATTTTCAGGCCATCAATAGTTGAATGTGGTTGTTTTTGATATTTTTCTTCAACTTTTAATAACAAGGCGTCAATATCCATTTCGGGAGTTAACGTAATTTTATTTTTAGAGATAAAATAGTTAGGATATGAACTTTTAAGCACCGATACAGGTTTGCCATATTTAGCCAAATGGGTTAAAAATAATGCTATACCTACCAATGCATCGCGGCCGTAATGTAACTCAGGATAAATTACTCCGCCGTTACCTTCACCGCCTATAACAGCATTAACTTCCTTCATCTTGTTCACTACGTTTACCTCGCCTACCGCTGCTGCATGGTACTCACCACCGGCATTTTCAGTAACATCACGCAGGGCACGGGTTGATGAAAGGTTAGATACTGTATTGCCTTTGGTATTTTTTAATACGTAATCGGCAACTGCCACCAACGTATATTCTTCGCCAAACATGCCGCCATCTTCACATACAAAACAAAGGCGGTCAACATCAGGGTCAACAGCTATACCTATATCAGCTTTTTGCTTTAACACCTCTTGCGATAAAGCAATTAAATTCTCAGGCAATGGCTCCGGATTATGCGGAAAATGGCCATCAGGCTCGCAATACAATTCATGAACAGTTTTAACACCCAATGCTTTTAACAATGCAGGTACAAAAATGCCACCGGTTGAATTAACGCAGTCAATAACAACCTTAAAATCGGCTTTAGCAATTGCTTCAACATCTACCAAAGGCAGGGCTAAAATCTTGTCGATGTGTTTTTGCAGATAGGTATCATCATTAATAACCTTCCCTAAATCGTTTACATCAGCATATATAAAATCGCTGCTCTCGGCAATTTCTAAAACTTCTTTACCATCAATATCGCTAATAAACTCCCCTTTTTCATTTAGCAGCTTAAGTGCGTTCCATTGTTTAGGATTGTGGCTTGCAGTAAGGATAATACCACCGGCAGCCTGCTCATCTGGTACAGCAACCTCAACGGTTGGGGTGGTAGATAAGCCCAAGTCAATTACATCAATTCCTAAACCTTGCAAAGTACCAATAACCAGGTTGTTAACCATGGTACCTGAAAGGCGCGCATCACGGCCTAAAACAATTTTTTTTAACCCGGACCTTTTTACTGCCCAGCTACCAAAAGCTGAAGTAAACTTAACTATATCCAAAGGAGTTAAGCCTTCACCGGCTGCGCCGCCGATTGTGCCCCTTATTCCCGAAATTGATTTTATAAGTGTCAAAATTCAAATAAATGATAAGTTACAAAAATAGAATTATTTAAGTGATACCAGTGTAAAATTCCTATACATTAAGCCTCATTTTATTGGCTATATTTGTCGACATTTTGTGTTTTTAATTCACATCTATCCGTATAAAAGCAATGCCCAACCAGCTATTAGAATTTGACAGGCATCTTTTTTATTTTATTAACCACTCCCTGTCAAACGCATTTTTCGACTTGATTATGCCGTTAATGCGCAATCCCAAATTTTGGATTCCGCTTTACTTATTTATTATTACTTTTTGCCTTTGGCGATATAAAAAACAAGGCGCTATACTTATTGTAATGTTAGCATTAGCCGCAGGCTTTGCTGATTTTAGCAGTGCCAGCATCATAAAAAAATATGTTGTAAGGGTTCGACCATGCCGAGATGTAGTGACTTCAGCTACAGTAATTAGCAGGGTACCCTGTGGTACGGGTTATAGCTTCCCTTCTACTCATGCCACCGACCATTTTGCCATAGCCATATTTTTAAGCTGTATATTTTTTAGAAAGTGGCCCTGGGTATTGCCGGCCTGTGTTTTATGGGCAGCAATTATTTGTTTTGCACAGGTATATGTAGGCGTGCATTTCCCTATAGATGTTATCAGCGGGGCAATTTATGGCAGCTTAGTTGGGTGGTTATTCTCGGTAGGATTTAAGAAGTTACAGCCCCAGTTTACGGCTTAGTTGCTAAGTGACTCACCCCTAATATATTACACTGGTCAACCTTCGCTCCGCTTTGCGTAAAGTAGGTTTATGAAATAGCAAAAGTGTTCCGTTCCGCTAAAAGCGGAACAGAGCGGAACAAAAGCGGAACACCTCTAATACCATCCCGATGAGAAAATTTAAAAACTAAAAAGTGTTTGTGAGGACACAAACACCGAAAAAGCTTAAAATAAAAAAGTGCTTGTGAGGACACAAACACTTATATATTTTCAAAAGTGTTTGTGAGGACACAAACACAGGGTATATTTTCTTCTTGATTTTTGACTATAGCTTGTTGATTATAAGGATGTTAGAACACAAACACCTATATAATTTGATCTTGATTCTTGACTCTAACCTCTTGATTCTAATATAAGAGGTTTAACCCCTCATCTTATCCAGCAGATCACTCAGCTGGCCGGCCTCTTCCTCGGTGAGGTTTTGCTTAAACAGATTCCTTGTTTTGAATTCGACACTCATTTTGTCAAGGATACTTAACCCTTCCTCGCTAATACGGATATCAACCGCACGGCGATCACTGGCATTGGTACAGCGAGAAACCAGCCCCTTTTGCACCAAACGATCAACAATGCGCGACGCATCAGACATTTTATCAATCATCCGTTCCTTTAAAAGGTTTACAGTTGCCGGCTTTGGATACTGGCCACGTAATATTCTCAGGATGTTAAATTGCTGTTGGGTAAGTTTGAATTTTTCAAATTCAGGGCGCATGTAATTAGTGATCCAACCATAAGTATAGTTGAGGTTCACAACTACTTTGTGGTAGTTATCTTCAAAGTTTGTACTTTTTATATCTTCCTCTATTCCCATTATTTACAAAACGCCTGCAAATATAATTATTTATCTCTTGTTTTATCAGTCTGCTTCTCACGACCATAATTCCAGGGACAGTGCAAGCATTTGTTTTTACAACAGTAACCACGCTTAAGATGATATTCTTTGGTAAATACAAAATTACCGTCCTGGTTTATATAATAATCAATATTCTCGTGCAACATCAGCTCAGTAATTTCACAAAAATATTATTATTAAAATGATTTTTCAGGTGTATACCGTTTCCATGTAAAGTCCAAACCTGCTTTGGTTGGGTTTGTTCAATAGTTCTTATGATGTCATTCCAGTCGGCATGGTCTGATATAAAAAGCGTGTCCTGAGCATTCACCTGCAAGTTTTTCCATCCGGATGCAAACAATCTCTTCACTCCTGTAGCCCTAAAATAGCTATCAAAAGTAAATGGAGGAACAATGTATATCCATTCCTCCTGTGTTTTCATAAGCTTGCGCCCATATATTTGGTGGTTACCTAACTCAAATCCCATTTTTTGGTAAATGGCATTTATAGGCATAATTCTGTGATGCACCAGTATCTTTTTCTGGGGGGCATAGTCATTAATCATCCTTATTAATCGCTGACTTTTACCCAGGCTATAGGCGCCTAACAGGATATTTATTTTTATGTCATTCAGTTTTTTTATCTCTTCCACCGGGTCGGGATGCATAACATCCGGGTCGGCAAAAGTGCTTTCTGTTATCAGCACATCCGCTTTTGCGTATTGGTATGGCTCGCAGGTGGTATCGGGCTGTAGTTTATAATCGCCGGTATACAGGTAGCGGGTATCCTGATATTCCATTAATATTTGTGCAGAGCCCGGCATGTGACCCGCCGGGATAAAGGTTAACTGTACATTGCCAATACTAAACGCTGTGTTATAATCTACGGTATAAATAACTTTACCCGCACTTTTGCCATAGCGCAATTGCATAAAGGCAAGGGTGGCAGTAGTGGTATAAATATGGTGGTTGCCGCTTACAGCATGGTCTGCATGTGCATGGGTAATTACTGCTTTGTTTACGGGCTGTTTTGGGTCGAGGTAAAAGTCGCCGTATTTGCAGTACAAACCGTTAGCATCAAAAACAACAAAATCGTCAATTATCATTTATCGGGAGCAAGAGACAGATACAGTTGGTGCAGTTTTAAAACCTGTGGCACCACCAGTTGTGTATCATCGTTTATAATAAGATCATTAGCCATTTCGCGCTTCTTTTCTTCGGTAAACTGGCGGGTATTGCGGTTTTGCACTTCTTCGGCAGATACACCATCGCGCTGGGTAACACGTTTTATGCGCAGATCAAGCGGGGCAGAAACCATTATCGTTCTGTCACACATTTTATAAGAATCGCTCTCAAACAATAAAGCGGCTTCTTTCAATATATAAGGCACATTATTATCAAATTGCAAAACCCATTTATCAAAAGCACGAAAAACGGCAGGATGTACTAAAGCGTTCAGCTTAATCAATTCATTGTTATTGTTAAATACAATGCCTGCAATATGCTTACGGTTTAAAGCACCATCAGCAAAGTAAGATTCATTGCCAAACGTTTGTTTAATACCGGCTATCAGCAGATCATCGGTTACCATTACTTTTTTAGCTTCATCATCAGCATAAAAAACGGGGATACTTAATACCTCAAAAATTTTGCAAACAGTTGTTTTACCGCTGCCAATGTTGCCGGTGATGCCTACTTTAAACATTACTTTTTAACAATAAAATCTATATTTTCCGGCTCTACCTTCACAACTTTGCTGTACGATGGTATGCGCAGAAGCTGTACCGGCAAAGCTCTGTAACCGCTTAGGCGCCATTTATCCAGGTCTGCAACAGCTTCAAAATCGTCTTCATTAGCATCGGGGTAATCGGTTAAGGATGTAGTGAAAGTAACCTTAACTTTTTGCGGGAATATCTTTACATCATAGTAGCTATGATTGTTAACCAGCTTAACCGGTACCTCAATTGTTTTTTCGGTAAATTCATCAATGGGGATATTAACAAACACACTTTTTGGCACTATATCCAGGTTGCCTTCTTTAACCGCCTGTAGGTTTACGCGCGAGTTAAAGCTCTCGTTAATACCGTTCAATTTAACAGAGTCTGTTTTCCATAATTTTATTTTAGCCAACACCTCTGCCGGGCCACTTATGGTTACGTAAGCAGGTTTAATGTTTAAATTATCTGATTGTGCAAACTGGCGCTGGTACTTAATTGCACTTACCAGTTGCACCGGCACTTTTTTAACAGTACGGTTTGAGAAATCAAAAAACAGGGTATCCGGATTAAAGCCGATAATCTGATGATCTGGTTCTTTTTTAAGGTTAATTTGCTTTAACTGGGTATTAAGCACAATAAAACTTTTGCTATCCAACGTACGCAGATCAATACAAACCGGTTTTTGCTCATTCATTTTTGAGAAGAGCATCTGCCAACCTGTTCCCTGTATAACAGCCTCAATGGTATCAGACTGTAACGGATGAAACGCCCGCTTTAAGGGTGCATTTTTAAAATTGATAGCCTGTTTTATAGTATACCTGTAAGGGTTAGACAAAGTAGTAAACAACCAGGCAAAAATAGCCACCACCAGGCAGGTTATAAACGCTGATAAGCGCCGGCGTTCAATTGCAGATAGTTTAATTATTGCCATTTTTTATGCTTAAAGCGGTTGAGCAGAAAGCGAAAAGCAGAAAGCAGAAAAGGGAAATTTATTTCCGCTTCAGGCTTTCCGCTTTTTGCATTAATTGTATTTGTGGCTTTAAGCCTTAAGCTTTTAGCTTACTTACTTGCAACCGGAGTATTCAATGCTTTTGAAGCTTCTAATGATACCGCAGATTTATCAAAACGGATACGGCCACCGCCTTCAGTTTCAATAAGAAAAGTGGTATCGGCAATTTCATATATCTTGCCATGTATACCCGCAGTTGTAACTACTTTATCGCCTTTTTTAAGTTCGTCCACATATTTTTTCTGGTCCTTTTGCTTTTTCATTTGCGGGCGGATCATGAAAAAATAAAATACCACTGCAATTAACCCGAACATAATTAATTGCTGGTAACCTAAGCCTCCACCGGCCTGTAATAAAATAGTTGCTGTCATTTTTTTTGTATATATAATTAAATAGTTACCTCACCTATTAAATGAACCATGCTTTGCGCAGGATTAGTATTGGCGGTAATGGTAATTTGTTTATCCTGCAGGCCCATTTTGCCGGTACTGTTAAAGGTTACTTTAATTTCGCCTTCTTCGCCAGGTTTAATAGGTGTATTAGGCCACTCAGGTTTAGTACAGCCGCAAGTTGCAACCGCGTCTTTAATAATCAATGGCGATTTACCGGTGTTGGTAAATTTAAAGGCATAAGTTACTTTATCACCCGCCTTAAGTTTGCCAAAGTCATGTGTTTCTTTTTCAAATTTAATTGCAGGTGCATTGGTTGCACTGGTATTACCGGCATCAGCAGTAGTTGCAGTAGCGGTATTAGTTCCTGAATTTGAATTGCAGGCAGTCATAAGCATACCGGCAACAATTGTACATAAAAAAAGCTTTTTCATTGGTTGTTATTCTATTAATCCTCTGCCTATTTTTCTTATTTTATTCTGGGCTTTAAGTTCAAATAAAATCTTGTCTAATATACCGTTAATAAATGAATTACTTTTAGGAGTACTAAACTCTTTAGATATTTCCAGGTACTCATTAATGGTAACCTTTACAGGTATCGATGTAAAATTAATAAATTCTACAATAGCCATCTTCATTAATAAAGTATCCATCATAGCTATACGATCAGGTTCCCAGTTTTGAGTTTTTTCTGCTATTAACGCCTGATATTCAGCATCATGGCGAATGGTTTGCTCAAACAGGTTAACAACAAACTCACGGTCTTCAACCCAATTGCCGCTTATTTCGGCAAGCTTATTTTTCTCCAGTTCATCATCAAAAGAGAAATTCTTGAACGTTTTGGCTATCAATGCCTGTAATACTTCACGGTCTACCGGCCAAAAAATAAATTTATCTTCAAAAACCTGCTCCGCTAATGATGATTTAAGAATAACTTTCTTGAAAATGAATTTTATAATATCTTTATCAGACTGGATGCTGTCATCGGTTTTTGCCAGGTAATCCGCATAATCAGGCGAGGCTTTTAACGTATCAAATAATGATTTTGCCAGCTCCGGGTCAAAAGACCACTCTACCTTGTATTTTTTTACAGCGGCTATAAATTCCTTGTTTTGAACCAGCGACAAGATAAACTTGTTGCTTAATAATTTAACATTGGCATTCAAATCCTCGGCCGTAGGTAAATGTTTGTTGGCCCTTTCTTCTGCGTCTCGCGAGGTATATTCAGCTACCTCGTTAATAAGCGATAGCATCCATATGTACATTTCAAAAACCTCATCAATACTTTGCAGCAGGAATTTTTCATGTGCCTTTATTTCTTTTGTGTTTGACTGGTGGAAGGCGTACAGCGACTGTAACACTTTTACCCTAAGGTGTCTTCTGTTTAACATGTTATAAGAACGATTATAGCCCGTTAATCTGGGCCGATATGATAATTATTAATAGGTTGATTTTACTTTTTTAATATCTGCTATCCGTTTCTCGGCAATTTTATTTGCCGCATCAATAGTAGAAATGTTTTCCGCCTTAGAAAGTTTTAAAACATTTCGTGTTGCTTCATAAATATTTTCGGTAAGCTGCATTGTACGCTTTTTGCTGTAGCCCATCAACTCCGAATAGCAGTTGATAATACCACCAGCGTTAATCACATAGTCGGGTGCAAACAGTACGCCTTTGTCCAGCAGCATTTGCCCGTGTACATCTTCGTCTTGCAACTGGTTGTTGGCTGATCCGGCTATGATAGCGCATTGCAGTTTGTTAATAGTTTCTGTATTTATAGTTGCACCAAGTGCACAAGGCGCATATATATCAGCATTAATATCAAATATAGTATTATTTGATATGGCTTCGGCACCATATTTTTTTGATACCTGGCGTGTACGGTCATCATCAATATCGCTTACGTAAACCTTGGCATTTTCATCGCGCAGCAACTTCACCAATTGTTCGCCCACATGGCCTATCCCCTGCACAATAACCGAGCGGCCGGTTATGCTGTCATTACCATAAAGTTCTTTTACAGCCGCTTTCATACCCATAAAAACACCCATAGCTGCTACCGGAGCAGGGTCGCCACTGCCACCCATAGTTTCGGGCACACCGGTTACGTGCTGGGTTTCCATTCGTATGTATTCCATATCACGAGGATTAGTACCTACATCTTCGGCTGTAATAAATTCTCCGTTTAAATTTTTTATGAACCTGCCAAACTTACGCAGTAGCGCTTCGGTTTTGTCCTTGCGCGAATCGCCTATAATAACCGCCTTGCCACCACCCAGGTTAAGCCCTGCAATGGCCGATTTATAAGTCATACTTTTTGAAAGGCGCAACACATCTTCCAAAGCTTCTCTTTCGGTTCTGTAGGCCCACATACGGGTACCTCCCAAAGCGGGGCCCAATGTAGTATCATGAATTGCGATGATTGCTTTTAAACCGGTATCAGGATCGCTGCAAAACACAACCTTTTTATGTCCGTATGTTTCAAGCTGGTTAAAAATACTGTCGGTTTGTAGTTGAGCAGGCATTGTAATAACGGCAAAGTGTTTTGATTTCTCGGCGGTACAAAAGTAGCTGTTTTTTTTATTGTGGCAAAGTGTTATAGTCCGAAAGTGGAGAAAGTGCGAAAGTGTGCAATTTTGTTTTTCGCACTTTCTGACCTACGACTTACCGACTTCTTTTGAATTCCAATCCACTTACCGTACTTTTGAATTTCTATCTTCTGGATTTTCGGGCATACCGGCTTCCGGACTAAAAACATGAAAGAACTCGCATACCTAAATAAGTTTTTCTATAAATACCGCTGGCGACTGGTTCCGGGTGTACTGTTTGTTATTATATCAAACATTTTTGGTGTTTTGCCGGCACAGGTTATCCGTGTGGCCTTTGATTTGGTTACCGAAAACATAGGCGTTTATCAGCTGTTTGCCGGTTTTAACAGGCAAAACATTATCTATGATATATTTGGCTCCAGCTTAATGCTGTTTGGTATGCTGGTGTTAATATTAGCTTTGTTGAGGGGGATGTTCTTATTCTTTATGCGGCAAACCCTTATACTTATGTCGCGACATATTGAGTACGATCTGAAAAACGAAATATACAGCCATTACCAGCGCCTGTCCCTTGCTTTTTACCGCCGCCATAACACCGGCGACCTTATGAACCGCGTTACCGAGGATGTAAGCCGTGTGCGCATGTATTTGGGGCCGGGTATAATGTATACTATTAATACCGTTATACTTTTTATACTGGTTATATACGCCATGCTTACCGTGAATGTGCGTTTGGCAATATTTTCTGTACTGCCTTTACCTATTTTAGGGGTTATCATATTTTATGTGAATACGATTATAGAGTTTCGGAGCGAGCAGATCCAGAAACGCCTTTCCACATTGTCCAGCTTTGTGCAGGAAAATTTTTCGGGCATCAGGGTGATTAAATCCTACGTGCGTGAGGGTTTTGTACGCGGCAAATTTGCTGATGAAAGCGAAGATTATAAAATGCAAAGCATGGCTTTGGCAAAGGTGCAGGCCATGTTTTTTCCGGCAATGCTGCTCCTGATAGGTTTGAGTAACGTAATTACCATGTATATAGGTGGCGTGGAGGTAATGAAGGGTAACATTACCCCCGGTAATATTGCCGAGTTTATTGTGTATTTAAATATGCTTGCCTTCCCGGTTATTTCATTAGGATGGGTTACATCACTGATACAACGTGCCGCGGCCTCACAAAAGCGTATTAACGAGTTTTTGCACGAGAAGTCTGAGATTATTTCGCCCGAAGCTCCTGCAATGCACCTTGCAGGTAAAATAGAGTTTAAAGAGGTGTCATTTGTTTACCCTGATACCGGCATCAATGCCTTAAAACGGGTATCATTTGTAGCCAATCCCGGCGAAATGGTGGCAATTATTGGCCGCACAGGTTCAGGAAAATCAACTATAGGCAATTTAATTATGCGCATGTACGATGCTACAGGCGGTCAGGTATTAATAGATGATAAACCTATCACCAGCCTTAACCTTAATAGTTACCGCGCGCAGATTGGTTTTGTACCCCAGGAGGTTTTCTTATTCTCAGACATTATATCGCACAACATAGCCTTTAGTGCCGATGTGCTTGATATGCCGCGTGTAGAGCAGGCAGCTAAAGATGCAGCCGTTTACAAGAATATTATGGAACTGGAAAACGGCTTTGAAACACTTATTGGCGAGCGTGGCGTAACTTTATCAGGCGGACAAAAGCAGCGGGTAAGTATTGCAAGAGCTATAGTTAAACAGCCACAGGTACTCATTTTTGATGATTGCCTTTCGGCGGTTGATACCCGCACCGAGGAGGAGATATTGAGCAACCTGGGCCGGATTATGCAGGGTAAAACCAGTATTATTATATCGCACCGTATATCAACCATAAAAAATGCCGATAAGATATTGGTATTAGATAATGGCGAAATAATTGAACAGGGCACCCACAACCAGCTAATGGATCAGAAAAGCGCATATTTTGAGCTATATGAAAAACAATTACTTGAGGAGGAGGAAAAAGCCTAAAAACGCAACCCTTATGCTTTAATTGCGTAAAAGATTCATATAAATGGCTTAATAATATCGCATTTAGTAGTTGCGATTTAAAAAAATATTTATATTTAGCAACCAAAACTATTACGATAAACATTTTATGGGAGATTTTGAAAACAGAGAGCGCGAAGAAGTGTACTCAAAGAAGGTTAGAGCCGGGAAGAGA
>JAQBNZ010000251.1 GCA_028288285.1 Mucilaginibacter sp. | reverse complement strand
TTGGCGCGGTCGGCGAAGGCGATACCGCCAAGACTAACGATACGGTGATTGTGCGCGGGCGCTACCCGATCCCCCAACAGGTCTTCACGCTGGGGATCGGTTTTAAATGGAACGTGGTCGTGCAGCCGTGAGACTGGTAATGAAGCGATTTGGCGTCAGTATTCGCATGGCATCGGCGGTAGCGGTATGACAGGTTCGGATCCTGGTGCACCCGTCAACCGCCTGCGCCTGAAAGTGCAGGGCGCTGACGGGCAGGCCCGGGTGTTGGAGTTCACCGACACCATCGAGGCCGATGCAGTACGCAAGGCAGAGTCGCGCGGCATGCGCGTGCTGGCGATCGAGACGCCGGCGGAAGGCAGCGCGGCGTCCGTATCGGCGGCACGTGCGCGCTTTCCACTGATCCTGTTCAGCCAGGAGTTGCTGGCGCTGCTAGACGCCGGCATGAACCTGGCCGAGGCGCTGTCGACCCTGCATGCGAAGGAGCGTGTCGCGCCAGTGCGCGCCGTGCTGGCGAAAGTATTGCTGGCGTTGCGCGAAGGGCGCAACCTGTCCGACGTGATGGCGGCGGCGCCGCAGCATTTCTCCGAAGTGTATGTCGCGACCGTGCGTGCTTCCGAACGCACCGGCGACCTGCCGCAGGCGCTGACCCGTTATATCGCCTATCAATCGCAGTTCGAGACGCTGCGCAAGAAGCTGCAGTCGGCCGCGATCTATCCAGCCATGCTGCTGGCGGTGGGCGGTTTCGTTACGCTGTTCCTGCTCGGGTACGTGGTGCCGCGCTTTTCCGTTGTGTACGAGTCCTCCGGGCGCGAAATCCCTTGGCTGTCGGCAATCTTGCTGTCCTTTGGCAAGCTGATCTACAACAATTGGCAGATAGCGCTGGCCGCGCTGCTGGCCGGGTTTGGCGCCCTCGGCTGGGGCGTGAGCCAGCCGCGCGGACGCGCCTGGCTGCTGGCCCAGGTGCTGAGCCTGCCGTGGCTGGCGGCGCGCGCCGACGAATTCCGGCTGGCCCGGTTTTACCGCGCGGTCAGTCTGTTGCTGGCATCCGGGATTTCGCTGCCGCGCGCCATGGGCATGGTCGGTGGCCTGCTGGGCCCGCATCAGCAGGGGCCGCTCGGCCAATGCCGGCTGGCCGTGGAACAGGGCCAGAGCCTGTCGGTGGCGCTGGTCGGCGCCGGCCTGGCCGGCGAGGTGGCCGAGTCGCTGGTGAAAGTCGGCGAGCGATCCGGCCAGATGGCCGAGATGCTCGAGCGCGCCGCGCGCTTCGCGGACGACGAGTTTTCGCGCTGGGTCGATTGGGCCTCGCGCCTGCTCGAGCCGGTGCTGATGGTCGTGATTGGCCTGGTGATAGGTACCGTCGTGGTGTTGATGTATATGCCGATTTTTGACCTGGCCGGAAGCCTCCAATGAGCCACGCCGCGCCGTCTTTCCAGTTGACGCCGACGCTGTTGGAACAGGCCCGGAACGCGTGTTCGGCGCAGGACATCGCCGTGCTGGCCGCCCTGCAGCAGGTAAGCGGCTGGCCGGCCGAGGTGTTGATGGCCGCGCTCGGCCAGCAATTCGGCTATCCTGTGCTGGCGATGAGCGAGCTGCAGGCACTGCAGCCCGACTTCGAGCTCATCGCCTTCACCGAGTGCGCGCAGCGCGGCCTGCTGGTCGGGCGCGCCGCGTCGGGAGTCACTTACCTGCTGCTGTCGGACCCGTTCGACGGCGCGGCCGAGGACTGGGCGCTGCGCCGCTGCGGCGCAGGCCGCATTGTGCCGACTGTGGCATTGACCCACCCCGAGGACATGCAAGCATATCTTGTCCAGCAGGAGCGCCTGCAGCGCGCGATGGACGGCTTTGAAGCCGACCTTGCCGGACGTACCGATGAAGAGGTGGCCGCGGTGATCACGCTGGCCACCATCAACGACGACCCCAGCGCCGTGGTCAAGCTGGTCAATTCCACGATCTACGATGCGCTCAGGCTGCAGGCCAGCGATATCCACCTCGAGTGCGACGCAGGCTGCCTGCATGTGCTGTACCGCATCGATGGTGTGCTGGTGCCGATCACCCAGGTGCAGGGCCAGGACATGGCCGAGCAGGTGATTTCGCGCAT
Organism: Mucilaginibacter sp.; assembly: GCA_028288285.1. Classification (GTDB taxonomy): domain Bacteria; phylum Bacteroidota; class Bacteroidia; order Sphingobacteriales; family Sphingobacteriaceae; genus Mucilaginibacter. The sequence goes on along the minus strand of JAQBNZ010000251.1, from coordinate 1,519 downwards.
CAAGGTGATGGCCGAGCTTGACATCGCCGAGCGCCGCATTCCGCAGGACGGCCGCTTCAAGGTCCGGGTCAACGGCCGCGAGATCGATTTCCGGGTCTCCGTGATGCCGAATATCTTTGGCGAGGATGCGGTGCTGCGCCTGCTCGACCGCCAGTCGCTGACGGAAGAGGCCAAAGCGCTGCGGCTCGAGCACCTGGGGCTGGGCGCACCGGCGATTGCGGCGATTCGCCGGCTCGCCGCCAAGCCGCACGGCATGCTGCTGGTGACCGGTCCCACCGGTTCGGGCAAGACCACCACGCTGTATGCCGCCATCACCGAGATCCACACCGGGCGCGACAAGATCGTCACGATCGAGGATCCGGTCGAGTACCGCTTGCCGCGGGTGCTGCAGATCCCGGTCAACGAGAAAAAGGGCCTGACTTTCGCGCGCGGCCTGCGCTCCCTCCTGCGCCACGACCCGGACAAGATCATGGTGGGCGAGATCCGCGACGACGAAACCGCGCAGATCGCGGTGCAGGCGGCACTGACCGGCCACCTGGTGTTCTCCACGCTGCACACCAACGACGCGCCTTCCGCGATCACCCGCCTGATGGAGCTGGGCGTGCCGGCCTACCTGATCAACGCCACGGTGGTCGGCGTGCTGGCCCAGCGCCTGGTGCGCACGCTGTGCCGCCAATGCAAGGAGCCCGACGCCGAAACCGCGCGCGCCGCCCTGGACGAGGTGGTCAAGCCCTGGAAGATCAGCGGCACCTGGCAGCCCTATCGGCCGGTGGGCTGCGTCGACTGCCGCATGACCGGCTTCCTCGGGCGCATGGGTTTGTACGAGCTGCTCACCATCAGCGAGCCATTCAAGGAGCAGGTCACCCGCGAGGCGGCGATGGCGCCGCTGCGGCGCCAGGCCGTGGCGGACGGCATGCGTCCGCTGCGGCTGGCGGGGGCACTGCGGGTGGCGGAAGGACACACGACGGTGGAAGAGGTCTTGAGCGCGACTCCACCGCTCGATTAAAAAAAGATCTCCGAAGTCAGGTTCTGGTCGGGTGATCGGGTGTAGGTGGAAGCCACATCGATACGGCCGGGTTGTTCCCGCACAATCCGCCGATTCCAGCTTCCGTCCCAGGAGACCGCATGAAAATCAAGAGCCAGAAGGACTTCTTCTCGGGGCTCATCTTCATGGCCGCCGGCATCGCGTTCGCGTGGGGAGCCACCAGCTACACGGTCGGCCGGAGCGACCGCATGGGCCCCGGCTATTTCCCGCTGATGCTCGGCGTGCTGCTCACCGCCATCGGCTTGTTCGTCACCTTCCAGGCGCTGGTGGTCGAGACCGAGGACGGCGAGAAGATCGGCGGCGCCGCGTGGAAGCCGCTGCTGTTCATCATCGGCGCCAACGTCGTGTTCGGCGTGCTGCTGGGGGGCCTGCCGAAGTTCGGCATTCCCGCGATGGGGCTGGTCGTCGCGATCTTCGCCCTGACCTTCATCGCCGCCCTCGCCGGCAAGGAATTCAAGTTGAAGGAGGTGGCGA
>JAQBNZ010000050.1 GCA_028288285.1 Mucilaginibacter sp. | reverse complement strand
GCAAGTTAGTTATATCCGCGATAACAGGGAACAGGTTTTAGAACGTTTGGCTGTAAAAAATTTTAAACAGCCCGAATTGGTAGATGAAGTGATTGGATTGGATGAAAAACGCCGCCAAACACAAAACCTGTTAGATACTGTTTCGTCACAAGCTAACGCAGCCGCCAGGCAAATTGGCGAGCTAATGCGCACCGGCAAAAAAGATGAGGCAGAAGCCATTAAAGCCAATACCGGTAAATGGAAAGAAGAAAGTAAACAGCTTGGCGAACAACTGGCTGCGCTTGAAGCAGAGCTGCAAGATAAGCTGGTTTTGTTACCCAACCTGCCACATTCATCAGTACCAAAAGGTATTACGCCTGAAGAAAACGAAGTGGTGCTTGAAAATGGCAGTATACCTGAGCTGCCGGCTAATGCCCTGCCACACTGGGAACTGGCTGCAAAATACAATCTGATAGATTTTGAACTGGGTGTTAAAATAACCGGCGCAGGTTTCCCGGTTTATAAAAATAAAGGTGCCAAGCTGCAACGTGCGCTTATTAATTTTTTTATTGATGAGGCCGAAAAAGCAGGCTACAGCGAAGTAAGCGTGCCGTTGATGGTAAATGCAGCATCTGGCTTTGGTACAGGGCAATTACCCGACAAAGAAGGACAGATGTATTATGTTGGCGTGGATGATTTATATCTGATACCCACTGCCGAAGTGCCCATTACCAACCTATACCGTGATGTGATTTTAAAAGCTGATGAATTGCCCGTTAAAAACTGCGGACATACGCCTTGTTTCCGCCGCGAGGCTGGTTCATATGGCGCGCACGTACGTGGCTTAAACCGTTTGCACCAGTTTGATAAGGTGGAAATAGTACAGGTTGTACATCCTGACAAATCATACGAAGTATTGGAAGGCATGAGCGCCCATGTGCAAAGCTTATTGCAAAAGTTGGGTTTGCGTTATCGTGTATTACGCCTTTGTGGCGGCGATATGAGCTTTGGTAGCGCCTTAACTTACGATATGGAAACCTGGAGCGCGGCACAACAACGCTGGCTGGAAGTTTCATCCGTATCAAACTTCGAAACTTTTCAGAGTAACCGTTTAAAACTGCGTTTCCGTAATGCTGAAGGGAAAACGCAACTGGCCCATACCCTAAACGGTAGCGCCCTGGCTTTGCCCCGTATAGTGGCTACATTATTAGAAAATAACCAAACAGATAAAGGCATTAAAATACCAGAAGCATTAGTGCCTTATACTAAGTTTGAATGGATAGATTAAATGATAAAATGGAAGAAACCGGCTCAACTTTTAGCATTGCTAATGATACAAACCAAGAAATGATAATTGTGCATGAGCCGGAGTGTTTTGAATTTAAGCTTCCGGTGAACGAAGAGCTTGAGGTTGAAACCAGATGCTGTAAGGATAGTATATTGTTAAGAACCTCGGTAGATGATGAAGGAAAAGTAGTTATAAGGGTATTCGATGATGTCAGCTTGTATAAAGTTATTTATAAAGGTGAAGACATATTTAAAAAGTACTTAGACGATTAGTTTTTAACTCGTCATTGCGAGGAACGAAGCAATCCCCGACAGAAAAGTGGACTACAAGCATGTCAAAGATTGCTTCGTTCCTCGCAATGACGCGTTTGTTGTAAAAGTAAAAAAGCGGCACGTGCCGCTTTTTTACTTTTATGATTTTTTTAATTACATCCCCTTTTGTATAGCTTCATAAACCGCATCCTGTATGCGCGGCCGTATGTTTAAGCTGCCTAATTTGCTGCCCACGGTTGGGTTTACACGGTTAGATAGGAATATATATACCAGGTTATATTTAGGATCAACCCAAACGCAGGTGCCAGTGAAGCCGGTGTGGCCAAAAGTCATGTCTGATGCCAGTGCAGATGGATAATGACGGTCGGCAATAGGGTCCCAGCGGTCGAAACCTAAACCGCGCCTGCTAACAGCCGATTGCTTGGCTGTGAACAGGTCAACCGTTTCCGGCTTTATATATTGTACGCCGCCGTACAAGCCACGGCTCAACATCATTTGGTATAGTATAGCAATATCATTAGCGCTGGCAAATAAACCCGCATGCCCTGCAACACCGCCCATTAAAGCCGCTGTAGGGTCATGCACATAGCCATCAAGCAAGGCGTGGCGGTCTTTTTTGTCATCTTCGGTCGGGATGATGCGGTCTGTCGAGAAGCGGTACAATGGATGGAAACCTGCTGTTTGCATTCCCAGCGGGCTATAAAAATTTTGCTGTACAAAAACATCTAACGGGGTTGAGGTTAATGTTTCTACTATCTGTTGCATCATAACAAGGCCAACATCGCTGTACACATATTGCCCGCGGGTTTTAATGGGCGACTGCAATACATCGGGCCACATTACATCCTCAAAATACCCTTTTCTTAAGTAATAACCATCATTCACCTTTGTTGGGAAAGCTGCTGATGAATCTGCCGAATAATCGGTTGGCTTTATCTTTGTAAAAGTTGGAATATCAGGTATTAACCCGGCCTGGTGCTCTAATATCTCACGAACAGTGAGGTTGTTTTTATTGGTTTTGCGTGTAGAAGAGAGATAAGTGCCGGCAGTTGAATCTAAATGCAACATTTGCTGATCATATAGCTGCATTGCCTCCATAGTAGTGGCCGATACTTTGGTCATGGATGCCACGTCAAATATGTCGGTTATTTTATCGGGCTGCAGGTTATCATAGGTATGGTAACCATAGGCTTTGTTAAATATCACCTTGCCATCTTTGGCTACCAATACTACGCAACCCGGTGTTGCCCTGTTAGCGATTGCTTCACGTGCAATATCATCAATGGCCTTTAAATTATCTGAATTGATCCCTGCATCCTCCGGAACGGTATACTGCAAACGAATCTTTTCGGTTATAAATCCGGTGCCCGACTGGTATTTTGCCGAATAAGTTTTAGTAAGTCTTTGGGTGATAGGCACGCCGCCAAATATGGCCTGCGCACTATAGTATGCGGCAACCGGTGATATCCTTGCCGACCATATAACCGGAGCAGTAACATCATTTAGTTTAATGAGCGATGCGCTGTTCCCCAAAAACGAAACAACAATGTTCTTCAGCTTTTGATTGGTTGTGATAAAGTTCACTATCAGCGGATTATTCAGGTCGGCATCATTTACCTGGATAACAAGCGTGTTGTAAAACTTGGTATCCATCGCCAACATATCAAGCGTTTTTGGCCCAAGGTACTCATTGCCGTTAAATGATGAAATTTTGGCGTATTTGTTTAGCAGGCTATCAAACGCTAAAGCGTATGCGCTTGAAAAACGAATGCTCGCTACCCTGGTATTCTCCAAGCCTTGCAGCGGTACAACCTTACCTTCATTGTTCAATAATACTGTTGCTTGCTCAACTGAGCGCTCTTCCTGCACATATGCTTTCCCTGTAAAGGGAGGATTCTGCGCACATGCTGAATTAAAAAGAACGAAACCCAACATAAGCAGGAAATAGCACTCCCGCTTATTTCTTCTCATAAACCTTAACACCATTTATATACGTTTTTATTACTTTAACATTGGGTAGTTCATTGCCTTTAACTTTCATTATATCTTTATCCAGTATCACAAAATCGGCGTACTTACCAACCTCAATACTGCCTTTTTCCTTTTCTTCAAAGTTTGCTTTTGCGGCCCAGGTGGTCATGCCCTTTAATGCCTCAACACGGCTCAGCGCGTTCTCCATCTGAAAACCCCTTGCAGGCGAACCATTCAGGTCCTTACGTTCAGTAGCGGCATAAAAGGTGTACATAGGGTTAATGTTTTCCACAGGGAAATCGGTACCCAGCGCTATCCAACCGTTTTGTTTCATTAATTGTTTGTAGGCATATCCTGTTTTTAAACGCTCAGGTCCCAAACGCTTAACGGCCCATACCATATCTGATGTGGCATGTGTAGGCTGTACAGATGGAATAATATTATCATTACCAAAATACTTAATATCATCAGGCGATACTATCTGGGCATGCTCAATGCGCCAGCGTTTATTGTTCTTGCCTTTTAAAACATTAGCATAAATTTTTAGAATTACCCGGTTGGCCGAGTCGCCAA
>JAQBNZ010000065.1 GCA_028288285.1 Mucilaginibacter sp. | reverse complement strand
TCAGGTGCCTATATCGGCGGTGTCCACCTCTTCCCATTCCGAACAGAGAAGTTAAGCCCGCCAGAGCCGATGGTACTGCAGTAAAATGTGGGAGAGTAGGTCGGTGCCCAATCTTAAAGTTAAACCCCCTTGCGAAAGCTTGGGGGTTTCTTTGTTTAGAAGAGTTTCCTGATCTGCAATCTAAAATCCCCTTCAAGTGTTCACGTTCACGGCCGTGAACACCCGTGGATATAAATAAATAGCTTATAACCAGGTAGTTAATATTTAGCTACTGACAATATTGCGCCACCACTTTTAGTATTTGCAGCTAATATATTTGTGTGTAAGGTACAACCTGTATCCTCTGATAAGCAGGGCGTTTCCAGCCAATGCTTTTCGCCCCTCACAAATACTTTTCACCTCAAAATGACCGACAACCATACTGCCGAACGCCCGGAATGTATTGAAAAAATACGTGCCGGAGCCAGGGGCATAAAATATCGCCCGGCTAAAAGATCAAAAACGATAGATAACTCGCCTGTCGACCCTGAAACATGTCGTTACCTGTTCTCAGTTGCTACCGGTAAACGCTGGATGGAACTTGGCGAACGGGAGCCCGCCCCTAAAATGCTTTTTGGTGAGCTTTGGCACGAGGGCGAACTGTGTATCCTGTTTGCCGATACCAACGTGGGTAAATCGGTACTGGCGGTGCAAATTGGTAATAGCATAGCCCGGGGCAAGGCCATTGCGCCGTTTACCATGTATGCCGAACCTGCCAGGGTGCTTTATATCGACTTTGAACTTTCTACAAAGCAATTTTACCAGCGTTATACGGGTGCCGAAGGCGATCACAACTTCCCGTTTAGTTTTTTACGCGCCGAATTTCGCCCCGATAACGCCCTAAATGGCAACTATAGCAACTACGACGAACAAATTATTGCCGGCATTGAGTATAAAATAAAACTGGTAAAAGCCACGGTGCTCATTATTGATAACATCAGCTGCCTGCGCGGCGGTATCGAAAACTCATCTGTTGCACTTAACCTTATTAAACACCTCAAAGCGCTAAAAACCGATTATAACCTGTCTATCCTGGTGCTGGCCCATACACCCAAACGCCGTAACCCCGGCTCACCTATCTCTACCGACGACATGCACGGCAGTAAGCTGCTGATAAACCTGGCCGACAGCGCCTTCTCCATTGGTACAAGCGCCGCCGACCCGCACCTGCGATACCTTAAACAAATAAAGCAGCGCAGCTCCGCGCAGATATATGGCGAAGACAATGTTTGCCTTTGCCGAATTACAAAGCCCGGCAATTTTTTACAGATGCAGTTTGAAGGCAACGGCCCCGAACGCCTGCACCTGCGTACCCGCCATTTAAACCAGCACCTATTAGCCCCAAAAGTAGCCCAACTCGCGGCCAAAGGTTACAGCCAGCGACAGATTGGTAGTGAACTCCATGTTGCTGTAGGGTTGGTTAATAAGTTAATGCCGAGGTAAGGGTTCTGTAATTTTGATTTTATCATATGTTAGAGTTGATGGAATTGTACAATAGCTAACAAATGGGAGAGTAGGTTGATGCCAGATTTTAAAGGAATCTTTTTTAAAATTCAAGAGTTTGTTGTTAATAAATGTTAAGAGTGACAAAATATCACTCATCCGCATCTTCATCTTCTTGTTCTTCAAGAGTTAAAATGTCTAATTCTGCATTCTCAGCTGATCTTTCTAAATTCGATCGAAAATCTTTTAAATAATTATAAGTAATCATAAAAGCTCTATCATCATGATTTTTAGGCCTAATTATATCAAAATGCCCTTTGTTAGCGATAGAGTCATATAATGAAAAACCTAAGGTAAGTGCAGCACTTTCACGGTCAACAATGAAATCTCTTTCCCCCACAATCCTTTTAAAATCTATTCTGGAATCTATTCTAAGAAAATCCCAGTCTTTATTTAATTTGTCAATAAATGAAGAATCATATCTACACATCTGAACAACTTGTTTAGTGATAAAATAAAAGGGCAGTACAAAAAATTTTAATCCTAGTAACTTGTACCAACTAGCAAGAGCAGAGCCTTTATGAGGAGTGGCATAGGTTATTAAAGCTCTTATTTTACCTACATTTTTTGTGTTTTTAACTAGGTCTACCAAATATTGCCTGGCGATGAGGCCCCCCATGCTATGAGCTATTATTATCACATTTTTATAATCACGACAAATCTCATTGATAGTAGTATTTAAACTATTAGATAAAACATCTATTGGAGGACCGCCAAAGAAACACTGTTTAAATCGAGCAATATGAGGATTATCCGATTCTATTGTATGAACATCATATTCCAGACCAAAAGAATCATCTAATGTCCATTGATTGAATAAATGGTTCGAAAATGTATTCCACGTTGATTTACTTCCAGCAAAACCATGAATAAAAATTACACAAGACTCGACCGGCTCACGATTACCTACTTTTGAAGGCAAAGTTTCAACTACTCTAATAGTCATACCAATCAATATAATTTCTTAAATGATTGAACTATGGTATCTATATCATTGATAAGACTCTTTTTTTCATCATCCATTTCATCTTTTAAAATACCAATATCAATTTGATAAAGTGTACTTTTTGCACGTTTTAAAAGTCGTAATGGTCTTAATTCATTCTGACGATCTCCAAGAACTCCTTCATAGTAAAATAGGTTATCATCCATTTCAGACTCGACGCTATCTCTCCAATCACTATCTATTTTTTCAATAATTACGGTATTATTTTCTTCTTTGAGTGTTTCCTTTAAAGTTGTGAAATCTATTTCTGGTACTTTTTCAACTACGCTCTTATGTTCAACAATGAACTCCTTCCAAATATCTTCATAACAAAAAAAACTATTGCCATTTGCTGGGCGGGCTATAACACGTGTTTTGGCTACTGGAATTCCAAGTCTTATATATGAAAAATATGCTAATTTCATATCTTCTACATCAGCGTCAGAATACGCCCAATCTACAGATTGATTATTTTTTCCGTTATACGATTTTAAATATTTAAATAAGTCTACAAAATGACCTTCTCTTTTTTCAAGTCTTATATAGGTTCCAGGAGTTTTGAGATGCACAAGATATTCTTCCATTAGACTTAAGATATCTAGCCATTCTTGTACTTTTTTTGGATCTTCAGCCATTTTTTCAGCTATCTCACCAACTGTATAAAATTCTTGAAGTTCTTTACACCTTATATATTTTTCTATGGGGTTGTAATCAACCTTGCTATCAACGCCCATTTGGTAACTTGTTTCAAGAGTAATAATCTCTTTCCTATTATCAATTAATTTATCTTTTAATATTACAGCCTTGAAGTTTAGCTTGGTGTTGTTCTTTTTATTGATATGATTTAAAATCATAGCCCTACGATTGCCGTCAATAATAACCCCATCCTTTGTGATAATTCCGAATTCTTGTTGGCCAGTATTTTCTATACTTTCGATTGTTTTATCATTTTTAGCCTTAGCAGAATCATATAGAAATTGTTCAATGGTGTTTTTGTCATCGGTTAGCTGTGCGTTTAAAGGCAAATACTGGGCTTCATGAGATCGCGTCAAACTTCTTATTCGGCCGTTATGAGCGTTGTATATTAAATATTCAAGAGGTATTTCATATACATCATATAAAATATCTGTATGATTATACTTTATACGTTTTTTTTCACCTGTAGGCTGTAAATTTTTAAGCGCCTCAATTCGTTCCGCTTCTGTGAATATTTTATCCGGCATGATAAATAATAAGGTTAGGATTTCTTTTATCGATTTGCAATTGTGCAAATTTTATTTAGTGCATATAAAGCTAATATTTGTTTTTTGGGAACAACTTTTTTCGAAAAAATAGTTTGTTCATTAAAATCAAATATTTTTTTCTCGAAAGTCATTGTGTTAATTATATCTGCAACTTTTTCTATTAATACAGTAGGCTCTAAAAAATCTCCAATACTGATTTGTTCTTCATACATTTTTTGAAGAATATCTTTACTCGCAATTTTAGAAGAAAACCCATTGTTTATAGTTTTAATAAATTTCTTTCCACCTTCGAATTTGTTTATGATTGGTTCTAATTGTAAATAAAAGTTGTCGATATAACTAAAACTTGGGAATCCCTCGCCACTACCATATTGGACAGACGTTTGCCATTTTCCGGTACATTTGTCCTCCGACATTATATCATAATTAGATAAAGTAACAGTAAGATTTCCATCTTTAAAGGGATGCCTACGAAACCTTGATCCCGTTTTTCTTTTCGGGGGTTTATTGAACTCCTTCTCGGAAAAAGTATTAAGGTTGTGTATACCAGGTTGAACATCTGCTATTAGAACTAATGAACTGGTTTTGATATTTAGCTCTTGTTTAACCAAATTTCCGAATGCCCTACTCACGGAAGGGCACACAGCGTTACCTACAAGTCTCCATTTAGTTCCTTCAGTTCCCATAAATTGATAGGTTATAGGGAAACCCATAATGCAAGCTGCTTCACGAACAGTAGGAGTTCGGTATTCTCCGTTACCTATCCTATTAAATTCGGATTTATAAATTAGTGCTTCACGCGATGTGCCAATTTTAGTTGCCGTAATAGTCCTACTTGGTTTATATTCGTTCTCGGGAAAAGACATTTTTCCCATATATGGATGATTGCATTTTAAGGTTTTTGAATTTCTCCATTCAGACGCATACAAACCCGTGTCATAAAAATGATCTGTTAAATCTGTAACAGGAATTTTAATTTGCGGATATAGGGGGTCTGTAACAATCTCAGATAAATTTGTGGAGTTTGGTTTCGGTAAAGCGCGTTTTATTACACTTAAATTATTAAATGGAATTAAATCTTTCCCGACGATGCCGTACAGTTTATCAGGAATTACCAATTTGCTTTGCCTGATTATTTCGCCAGTTATAACTCGTTTTCTAATTTGAGCCGAACCGTATTCAGCTGAATTAATTATTGCACTATTCCCTTCGATTTTAATAGCTATTTTTTTAGGGCTTAGCCTGTTTTTTTTTGCCCATTCGGTTAGGTTAAGGTCTTTAAAATTATACTCTCTTGCCAAATAGGTTGTTGAATTAGTTACATTCTCCATAAACCAAGCTTTAAGCTGTGATTTCGGATGGTGTTTTTTAACCGCAACAATTCGTAAAAAAACTTCGGTAAGTTTTACCCCTAGAGATTTGTCAGCTTTTCCAGAATTATTTGAGCTTGAAAAACTAACGCAAGGAGGGCTACCCAGAATCACATCCGTATCTGGAAGTTGTTCTATTAAATCAGTTGAACCTTCAAAATCTAAAATATTTTGTAAAATCCCCTTCCCGTCGCCAAAATTCTGATTGTATGTATTAACAGCCGGACGCCAATGATCATAGCCATTAACTATCTCAAAACCTTGTTGTCTAAACCCCTCAGAAAAGCCCCCACCGCCACAAAAAAAGTCAATTACTGACAGTTTATTCATGCACGGAATTTAAGTACGATAAGTGTATTATAATAATTTACTTGCCAACATATTAACAATTGTCAACAACTTATGTTGAATATCGCATTCCCAAATGGTGTAAACTTTCCAGCCCAAAAGTTCAAGCTGAGTAATTTTATTTTTATCCCTCTCAATATTAGTAGAAAATTTTTTCGACCAAAACTCTATATTGGTTTTTGGGAAATTTGGTGAACATTTCTCACAACGATGCCAAAAACAGCCGTTAACAAATATTGCCACTTTTTTGCTTACAAAAACTATATCAGGTCGACCTGGAATTTTTTTCCAGTTTAGTCTATAACCTTTTAAACCAGCACTCCACAATGCTTTTCTTAATCGGATTTCTGGCTTTGTATTTTTGGCTTTATTGGCGCTCATTACTTTAGAAGTTGATTCTTTTAAAGGAATAGGAGCTCTTCCATCACGCAAAAATATTTTTTTTGATTTGGACATAATTAATTCTTAAAAGCATAATAACTGTGCCATGTTGTCTAAACCCGATAGCAGCGGATACCGGCCATTGTGCGTAAGGCCTGCAGGCGTATGAGCGCATAGCGGGGCTACATTGACAACAGCACCACTGGTATTGCTTTTCCTGAACCAGAGTTTTATCCTATTGCTTATTGCTTATTACGCGGTATACTATCCAGTCGTTAGTTTCAAATACCTTGCGGAAAATTACATCGGGAATGGTTTTTTTAATGCTTATGATGTATTTATTGTTTAGCTGGGTATAGCCGGTTAGTGCATTTTGGGCGGTGGCTATTACTACATAGTCGGCATATTTATCCGGCGACTCCAGTGCGCTTAAAAAGGTGTTTCCGTAAGGCAGTATTAAAGGCTGTATATTGTGGGTAAAGGCTACAATGGGGTAGGCGGTGGCATCGTCCATAAGTATGCGCATGTCACCTGGCAGGCTGCTTATGTAATTGGCTACATCCACGTTTTCTGTTTGGGAGGGGTCATTAGTACGATTTAACAGCACATTTATAAAATTCTTTTCTTCGGCAATTGACGATGTTTTTAAGTAATAACCGCCAAAGTATATTTGTACAAGCACTATTATGGCCAGTATCACCTTAAATGCTTGCTGATTTTTAACCGTTTGCCATTTTATGATAACGCATAAGAAAGTTAATACAATAAATAGTAGGTAATACTGATAGGCTATAAAAACCTTGTCGTATTTAATGTGCATAAACTCTATTAAGGCAAACGGGGTTAGTATGGTTAGTACTTGATAAGTGCTTTCTCTTAACAGGTATACAGCTACAAATATCATTGGGCAAAACAGTAATACACGGGCCGATACCAACATAGATATTTCGGGAATACGGTAAATTTTACCGGTGCTTTGTGTATCGAAACTGAGCTTATCAATTAAAACATTCCAGGTGGCATAGGGGCTTTCATTAAAGTAGTTTAAATCATTTGCATGGGTTAAATTTAACAGCTTATAGCACAGTACACCTACCAGCGGCAGTGCAAAAAGGATAATGTACAGAGAGAATGTTTTGTTAATAAGCTTACGCCTTAAAGATGGGCTGTTAAAGCTTTGAAACAGCCTGAAAATAGATTCCTGCTCGCCTAAATTTAAACTGTGTATGGTGATGGATAATATCAGCGGCAGAAAAAACAGGGTAAGCCAAATGAATTTATAATCGCAAAATATGAGTGTTACTAAGCATATACTTGCGATAGATATGTGAAACGTTGTGTTTGACCGGTAATATTTAAACAGATTTAAAAAGAACAGGAAAAAGAAAATAAGTACCAGGTAAATACTTTTGCCTGAGCATGCAGTATAAAGTATGCCGGGATGAAACAGGAACATGGCTAACAGTAGCCACATATAAAAATCACCGGCAAGCCTTTTAATAAGTGTGCTGGCAATTATATAAAACAATACCCCGGTGCCAATTGCCGATGCCAGTACCGGGGCCAGTGTAAAGCCGAGAGGGGTAAATATAAATGTGGCATAAAAGGGTATCATAGGTGAGGTTAACCCCATTACTTTTAAACGGTTGCCTACTCCCTCGAACAAGATTTTTGCTTTCTCTATATAAAAGAGCGACTCATGGTTATAATACCCCAGGTTATGTAAATACACACCGCATACCAGGTAATAAATAACCAGTATTACACTTAATGTTAGCAGATATACAGATTTTGAGGTAATCATTTAACAACGTTTGTAGAATTGTTAACCTTACTTAAACCATGATTTGTTTTTTCCCAGTAAAACGGCTTTACAATTAGTTGGTACAAGCCTTTATATGCGGCAACAGAGTGCATTAGCCAGTAAATGGGATTTGCCACCGCAAACAATATCAACTCATAATAACGCCTTTTAAATACGGCCATCATATTTACATATATCATTAAAATATTGCCAACCATTAGGTTAAAAATAGCCATGAATAATACCCAATCAGGAAACAAGGTGCGGATGGATGAAAGGTCAAATACAACATAGCTTATAAAAAAAGTAAGCAGCAAAGGGTAAACCAAAAAGGTTAAAGGCGTGGCACCGATAAAGAAACCAAAGCCCAGGAAACCTTTCCAGCCAATTTTTTTCCATAGGGCAATAGGGTTACGCATGTGTACCAAGTAGGTTTGCATGTAACCCTTGATCCATCTTGAACGCTGACGGATCCAGTTAAAAGGTTCATTGTTTGCCTCTTCATAAGTAGTAGAGTTAATGATGGCTATCTTGTAGCCCTTGGCATAGGCACGCACGCCTAAATCGGCATCTTCAGTTACGTTGAATGGGTCCCATGCGCCCAGCTCAATCAGTTCATTTAATTTAAAATGATTACTTGTGCCTCCTAACGGGATAGGAATATCCAGGGTATCCAGCCCGGGCAGCATATAATCAAACCAGTAGGAATACTCAAGGGTGAACATACGGGTAAGAAAGTTCTCGTTACGGTTAAAGTAATTTAAAGCACTTTGTATGCAGATATACTCGGGGGGCAGTTTAGCAAATAGCTTAACCACTTTTTTTAGCTGGTCGGTATCAGGGATATCTTCCGCATCATAAATGGTTAAATACTTACCTCTTGCAAAGTGCAGCCCATAATTACACGCTTTAGGTTTTGTTTTGGGCATGTGGAAGGGCACAACAATTACCTCAAAAATAGCCGGGAAATCCAAATCCTTAACTGCATTTAAAGTTTTGTCGTCGTCCTCCTCTATTACTAATTTAATATCAAGTTTAAACTTGGGGTAATCAAGCGCCTGCAAGTTCCATATCAGTTTTTTTATAAGCTTGTCTTCTTTATAAACAGGCAGCAATATGGTGTATGTTGGTAAATCGTCTTCGGTTAAAGTTTTAAGCTCGTCTTTTGTTACTGCCTGATGCAGCTCAAACCGCGAACCTACAAGTGCCAGGAAGAGCTTAAAAATAATAGCAATTAAAAAGAAAGAGCTTAATAGTACATTAATAATAATGGAAGTGTTTTTAAAGTTTAAAACCATTCCAATAGTAACCAGCGCAATTAATATAAACAATGATATAAGCTGCGGCGAAGTGAAGGTAACTACAGCCGAGCTATCAGGGTCGCGCTTTAAAAGTTCAAACACGGCAGATTTTACATATTTGTCGCCTAAAAGCTTATTACTAAGCCAAATAATTTCCAGGTCTGAGGCTATAATTATTTCAGGTTCCAGATCATAAGTGAACCGTATAAAATCTAAAAATAATTCATCATGGGGGTTGGCCATTAATGTAATAACCTTATTGTTTTCAATACGCAGCGGCATAGCTACACGCTCATAAGCAAATTGCAGGTCTGTTTTGCTTAACACCGCGGTATCAAACTCCATATCTCTTATGGATGCAAAGGTGTACCCCGCATTTAATAATGACCGCTCATAATTTTTACGTGATATATAGCCAAAGGTTAAAGCAACTTTTACAAATGATATGCCCGATGTGGCAGAGAACGCCTCAATTTCCTCCCGGTCTTTTTTAGTGATAAACCCGTCATTAATCAGTAACTCAGGAACAGACATATTCATGAAATAATTAATAAGGTATTTAAACCCGAAGCACTAAGCAGCTTAATCATTAAACAGCTCCTGTGATTTCTGCACCTTTGAGCGAACATATAAGAATGATAGTAATATTAACACCAATATAGCCAGTAGTATGTAAAGGTTATAGCTATCCCAAAACCGGGTAAGCGAGCTTTTGGTATCAATATACTCCAGGTTTTCGCTTGATTTGTTGATGTTGAACAAGTATTTATTATTGTTAACATCAGATATACAAACATTACTTGATAATGTTGAAAGCTGCTCGGTAATTGATTTTGAGGCAGATAAAAATGCATTGGCAAGGTGCTTGCCGGTAGCGGTTAAAACCAAAGTTGCGTTATTGCTTCGCCCATAAAATATCTGCGCTAAACCATTAGATGTGGTATCTGACAGCGAGTATACAACGGTATTATTATCTGTATTATAAAGCCTGAAGTTGCGGTTAAACTTTATTGGCGCGTCAGGAAATTCATTCAGCAAAGGGTCATCTTTTGTTAATAACGCTATGATGTTATTTTTCTTTAGTTCCGGCGCATCAACCTGATCTGAATACATAAATTCAGGAAAGTTATTGGCGTTGATATTATTGTTTAGCTCATAAATGATTTCGCCAAGTGCACCCGCAGCATACTTTGCATATGGTTTTGATACTATTATACGTGTTGTACCACCATTAAATGCTTCGGGATATTGGTAAAAGCTCAGGTTGCTTGTTATGAATGGATTTTTTGATTCCAGGTATGATTTATCTACATCAATCTCGGCAAAGAAATTGGTAAAGCTATTGGAGCAATTGCCGCTATTAGGGTAAAACCTAAACTCGGCTTCAAGTGTGTTGTATTTATGGTGCTGATACCTGTTAATGGTAACAGATGTATTTAGTTTGCCGGATGCATCAAGCTTTTCGCTGCTTAACAGTAAGCCGTTAAGGTAGATGTTAAAAAAACCGCGGTCGCCGGGGTTTAAGCTGCTGTAATTAGCTATAATTCTTATTTCAACTTCTTTAGGTGTAAAGCTAAAATCACTGTTTTTAAAGTTAAAGGCACTTTTTAAGGAACCAATACCTGATAAGAAATCGCTAACACCGCCAATTTGCTTTAACGATAGTTTTGAGCGGTTCTCGTCAATAGTTTTAAAGAAGGTGTTTTGAGCTTTGTTTACTAATACATAATCGCCAAAGGTTGAGTTAAGAACATTCATGTTACCCAAAGCGGTAATAGATTTCTCAAAACCGGCATCGTCACCGCCTGATACAAACAATATCTCGTTAGGTACCACATCTTGCGTAATAGATTTAACAGGCACAAAGCGGCCCTTCATATTAACAATAGTTGTTACAGTATCCAGTATTGTACTAACAGATTTATGCAGATAAAATATACCCTGGTTGTTTTGTGCCGCTACCTTTATTAAACGGCGTTTATCAGCAGGCAATGAGGGTATCTTCCCTACCATTATATAGTTTCTAACACTATCGGGCAGGTTCTTTGCTTCATATACGCCAATGTTTTTTATGGAGGTTTTCTTTAACCGGGAGTAAGCCCATGCTACCGCTTTAAGATCATGCAGGCTTGGGTTTGAGGGATAAACAATAGCCGATTTTGAATCAAAGCAATTGCTGATATTTATTTTATTAAAGAAGTTTTTATTGCTTTTAATCAATGATACGAATGAGAAGTTCTTGATTTTTACCCACATGGCCGGATTGTCCAGATCGCGGCACTTATCATCAGTAATACTTAATGATGTTTTAACCTGCACTTTTAAAAAGTTGTCGGCAGTAATATCTGCCCGGGTTAAGTTAATAGCAATTCTTTGGATAGAATCTTTTGTAAGCCTGCCGCTGTAAACCGGTTTTGCACCAATAATCAGGTTAATGTACGATTTGTCTTTTACTAATGCCTGCGAAGGCTCGAAAAATATTACCAGTTTACCGCCATTTATTTCATATTGAGGAGGTATTTTATAATAAAATGAGGTAGCTCCACTCATTCCAAATATTGGCTCGTCATCATTATGGCCCATTGCTTTAAATGATATAATAGTTTGCGATTGCGCAAACAAAGCGGAGCTCAGAAGTATGATAGCTAAAAAAGTAAATAATCTCTTCATCAGATGTTGTAAATATTAGTTTATTACGTAAAACTCTACCCTAAAGTAGTTGCCGTTGTCATCACTGCGGTAAATTAATTCTCCGCCAAGTTCTTTTGTCATCAGTTTAGCTATGGAAAGGCCTAAACCCAGCCGGCTCTCAATAATGCCGGATGTATCATTTAATGTTTTTAATTTATTAAACATCATATCCAGCTCTTCCTGCCCAATGGCTACACCTTCGTCAATTATCTCAAAAACAAATTTTTGACGCTGCAAACTGGTCACAATTTTAATGTTATTATTGGTTTGTGAAAACTTAATAGCGTTTGAGAGCAGGTTTTGAAACACCTGGCCGGCAAATACACGATCAAGCCTAACATTAAGCGGCAATTTTAAAATACTATCCTCCAGGTGAATGTTCTTCATATGGGCGGTTTCAATAAGGCCTTTATAAACATGCAATACTTCCTGGTTAATATCAAAAATCTCCATGTTAAACCTCATTTCAGGCGATTCGATTTCTTTAACATCCATCAGCTTATTTAGCATGTACTGCATTTTATCGGCAGATTCTGTAATAAAAGCGGCGTATTCTTTCTGATCGGCGCTAAGGCGGTAATCTTCTTCCTTAAGCATGTTATTGCTCATTATTATCTGTCCAATAAGGTTCTTAAGATCATGCCCTGCAATATTAATAAAGCTATTTTTTTGATCATCCAGCTTACGTAGCTGTTCGTATTGCCGGTCTATAATATTGTTTTTTTCGTTGATATCGCGGTTTTGACCTTTTAACTGGTCATTTGATTTTTCAATCAATATTTGTGAGCGAACCTCGCGTGCAATTACTTTATAACGTGCATTAGGAATTAAGCACGATATAAAAGCGATAATGAAGAAAAATTGCCCGCCGTTACTAACAACTAAATCTAAACTGTATTCACTTAAGGTGTTATAAAAAATGGCCAATAATAATATAGCAAGCAGCGTTTGAATAATAGAGTTAATGGGTTCCCAAAAAACCTGAAGATTAAAGAACAGTAATATGGCAGCGTATATTAAATAATAAATGTTTTGCTGTTGAATATTAACAACATTACATAGTATAGCCGATGTTGCCGATAACAGGAAAAAAGAAATGTGAAGCAGCAGGCGGTAATTGTACTTGCGTGTTTGGAAAAGGTTGTATAAACCTAAAATTATAAGTACAGTTATAATTCTTACAATAAAAAATTGAAGCCAGATAGAATTAGCATAAATAAAATCGACAATACTGAGTGTGGGATATAGAAATATGATAGTCCAAATAATGTTATTGGTTTGGTACCAGGCTTTCTTTGATATTTCTTTTTGGTATTCTTCCTTTGAGATCTGAACAAACATCCGTTGGTTACTTAAATTATAAAGGTATAAATAGTATCAGTGCCTGCTAAACGCTGTTAATATAAATGAAAATAAATTTTGAATAATGATACTTCAAAGCTGCTAAATATAATTTTAATTATAAGTATGCGTGCCAATGTTGCAAAAAGCAAACCAAGACTGTTGCCACAAAGGTAATGAACTTTAAAAGCTTAAATGTCGATGTAGTGTTCCATAGCTTATGTATACTTAGAATAAGGCATTTTAAGTAAAAGCTCTATTAAAACAACTGATTTTTACCTTTAAACAGATTGGTTTTAAAAGTGTAAGGTACCTGTAGGTTGTAACTATTCGGTATATCCCCTACATTGTTTGAGAAAGTATTTACTCATATTGATGAAGTTTTGAGACAATGACAGAATATATAAAACCGAATAACAATACCTGTTTAACTGAAACCAGAATGTCTGTTTCTTTACGGTTAATTAACTAGAAGCCGATGGTAGAATAAAACACTTGTGGAGCTTTTTTGTTTGTATTACATACCTTATGTATGATATGCGCTAATGCCGGTAACAGCGACACTACATTAAAGCGGTAGCTTAATTATAAATAAAATTGTATCCGAAAATGCTATTGAATTACAATAACTATTTTCTTATTTTTAACAACTCCCGTCAATTAAGAATTTATAAAATTGTATGAAGGATGCTATTGATTATAAAGCACCAAAAATGATATTAACATTAAAATCGTTAAGTTTGCACATTAATAAATTTGTATGAGATTTTTTGAAGAAAAGCGCAAGGAAGTAATGGGGCATATTGAGAAGTTCATGCTTGAAAAGATGAACGAATATTTGAAACCTATTGACACTATCTGGCAGCCGTCAGATTTTTTGCCCGATGCTTCAAGGAGTACTTTTTTCAGCGAGATAAAAGAATTACAGGAAAGCGCTAAAGGCTTATCATATGACCTGATGGCCGTACTAATAGGTGATACTATTACGGAAGAAGCTTTACCTACCTATGAATCATGGTTAACTATGGTTGAAGGTGTATCTGATAATGAAGAAGGTGGTTGGATGAAATGGACCCGCCATTGGACAGCCGAAGAGAACCGCCACGGCGACCTGCTGAATAAATACCTATACCTTTCAGGCCGTGTTGATATGCGGATGATGGAGGTATCAACCCAATACTTAATTGCTGATGGTTTTGATATAGGTACCGGTCATGATCCGTACCGTAACTTTATCTACACATCATTTCAGGAACTGGCAACAAATGTATCTCACCGCCGTGTGGCTTCGCAAGCCAAAAAAGATGGCGATACCCTGCTATCAAAAATGTGCGGTGTAATTGCCGGTGATGAGGCCCGCCATGCTAAAGCCTATAAATACTTTATAGAGAAAATATTTGAGGTAGATCCAAACGAGGCTATGCTGGCTTTTGAGGATATGATGCGCAAAAAAATTGTTATGCCGGCCCACTTTCTTCGTGAAGTAGGTTTAAAAATAGGCCAAACTTTTGGGCACTTTACTGATGCCGCCGAGCGTTTGGGTATATATACTGCAATTGATTATGTAGATATATTAAGAGAATTAATAGAAGACTGGCATATTGAAAGCGTTACAGATTTAAAAGAAGATGGTGAAAAGGCCCGTGATTATATTATGACCCTGCCTAACCGCTTACTACGTGTTGCCGAAAGAATGAAAAATCCAATGCTTGAATACAAATTTAGCTGGATAAACGGGTAAAAGGAATTACAGCCGCTCAGCTCCAGCCGGTAAAATAAAAATTACAGCCGCTCGGCTCCAGCCGAGTGGCAACTATTATAAGGCCTCCGGCCGCCTCTCTAAAACATTGCTTATACACTGTGGCGAGATGCCGCAGTATGATTTATGGCAGTGAAAACATTATCCCTCCCGCAACAAATCGGTACCTCGGGCACCAGATATATCCTTAAAAAGACTGTTTAATATTGATTCGATTGTTATTGAATTAACATCATCTACGTAGTGTTCATTACGGGTTATATGCAGCTCGTCATAATGCACCGCTATATTAAATAAAACCCCTTCATATAATTCGGGTTGCTTTATCTGGATACCATTGGGCGTATTGCTTATTATAAAACTGATATTACTTTGCCTTTGCTCTTTAAAAAGAAGGTTTAATCTTTCTTGTATATGTTCAAAAAGCTCATTCTGATTAACCGGTTTATGCAGGGTAATTATTTTCATGATATGCTGTTTGATATATTTACAATTGCCTGTGATTATTGTTTACCCGGCATTTTTATTTGCGCTTGCAAAACACCAGTTTTGTCTTAAGCGTTCATTCTAAAACATCATTCCTATGAAATACAAATTATTGGGCCGCTCGGGCCTTAAAGTATCTGAACTTTGCCTGGGCACAATGGGCTTTGGCACAGAAGGCGACTGGGGAGCCGATGCCACCACCAGTTTTGAGATAATGGATGCCTACGCCAATGCCGGCGGCAACTTCATTGATACCGCTAATGTATACAAGCTGGGCACCAGCGAAAAAATTATTGGCGATTACATGAGCAATCATGACAGGGATTATTTTGTGCTGGCCACCAAATACACCTTAAAGGATAATACTACCAACCCAAACGCAAGCGGCAATAACCGCAAAAACATGATGCGCAGTGTAGAGGAAAGCCTTAAGCGTTTAAAGACTGATTTTATTGATGTACTATATCTGCACATTTGGGATGATATTACCCCGATAGATGAAGTGATGCGTGCCATGGATGATCTTATAAAACAAGGCAAAATTACCTATGTCGCAATAAGCGATACACCGGCCTGGGTAGTAGCCAAAGGCAACACACTTGCCGAACTGATGGGCTGGAGCCAGTTTATAGCCCTACAGGTAGAATACAGTCTGCTGGCCCGCACACCAGAGCGTGAGCTTATACCAATGGCTAAACATTTTGGGATGACGGTTACCCCGTGGGCTCCCCTCGGAGGGGGTGCGCTTACCGGTAAATATATTAAAGGCGACAAAGGCCGCATAAAACCAGAGAGTAACCGACTTAACGAACGTGCTGAAAAGATAACCAGGGTAGTGATGGATATAGCGCAGGAACTTGGCGTAT
>JAQBNZ010000240.1 GCA_028288285.1 Mucilaginibacter sp. | reverse complement strand
AAATTACTTAAATGCCATTTATATCAGCAGTAGCCAAAATTGATCTTCCGGATAAGGTTATCCAACAAGAAGTAAAAGAACAAGCCCGGGCAATGTTCTCGGTAGATTTTCCGCAGGTTGACAGGCTCATACAAGCCTTTGACAATACAGGCATAGCTACCCGCAATTTTGTTAAGCCGTTAAGTTACTATGCCGAAACCACTACCTTTCAGCAGCGTAATGACGAATACACAAGGTTGGCATTGCAGTATTCTATAGATGCTATTAATGCAGTTATTGTTAAAGCTGGTATTGATAAAAGCGATATAACCGATATTTTTTTTGTATCAACAACAGGGCTGGCCACGCCAAGCATGGATGCGCTTATTATTAACAAACTGCAATTAAACCCACACATTAACCGTACGCCTGTTTGGGGGTTAGGATGTGCAGGTGGGGTAGCAGGCATGGCTAAGGCCAACATGGCAGCAAAAGCCAATCCAAATGCAGTTGTGCTGCTGGTAGCGGTAGAGCTGTGCTCATTAACACTTATAAAAAGCGATTACAGTAAAAGTAATTTCATTGGCTCCAGCTTGTTTTCTGATGGGGTAGTAGCCTGCATTGTTAAAGGCGATAACCATACATTACCTGCACAACAAATAACTTTTGAGGCAACAAGCAGTAAGCTATATTATGATTCGCTTGAGGTAATGGGTTGGCAATTTCAGGAAAATGGTTTTAAGGTGGTTTTCTCTAAAGACATTCCTGCATTTATTAATACCAACATCAAGGCAGATATAAACGAGTTTCTGAACAGGCAGGGATTAGAGCTTAGCGACATCAAAAACTTTATATTTCATCCGGGAGGTAAAAAAGTATTGGATGCTTATGTTGATGCTTTGCAGGTGCAGGGAGACTTTTTAAAATATACCCGCGAAGTAATGACTGATAATGGCAACATGAGCAGCGTAACAGTTTTATACGTGCTTGAAAAATTTATGACCGAAGGTTATGCCGATGGTTACGGGCTAATGCTGGCTATGGGCCCAGGTTTTAGCAGCGAAATGGTACTTTTAAAAATGAAGAACTAACCCCATGACCTTTATATTTTTTATCAGTTTCCTGATCATACAACGCTTAGCCGAATTGTACGTATCCTCAAAAAACGAAAAATGGCTGCTCCGAAACGGCGCTATTGAATATGGGAAAGAGCATTACCCTTATATTGTTTTACTGCATACGCTTTTTATTATATCGTTAATAGCAGAATACATTTGGCGTGCAGATGCCGGGGCTAACTATTTTTTCATCGTTTTATTTTTTGTCCTCATTATTATTAAAGTGGTGGTAATATCAACCCTTGGCCATTACTGGAATACTAAAATATATAAAGTGCCTGGCACAAGGCCCATTGCTACCGGTATTTACAAATACATAAAGCACCCCAACTACATTATTGTTATCTGCGAGATAGCTATTATTCCGCTGACTTTTCATTTGTATTATACAGCGGTTATATTCACAATTCTTAACGCCATAATGCTTACTGTAAGAATCAAAAAAGAGAATGAAGTTTTAGCGATGTGATAAGTAAAGATTGTATTTTGCGGTATATTTATATTTAGTGCTATGCAGCAAATCCATTTCAAAACGCTTTTCAACAACTCATTTGATACCTTTAAGGTATTTGAAGACTTGAACGTTAACGAAATGGGTAACACGCCTGCAAACGCTCCTAAAACCATCTGGCAAATACTTAATCATTTAACTGCCTGGCAGAGCCATCAGCTTAACCAAATAAAAAATATTGAACATGCCATTGATATAGATGAAGAGGCAACCTGGTTAAGTGCCGGTAACGCTACCACCCAGGATGAGTTAAACAATGCAGTTAGTTTTTTTAAAGAGCAGCTATCTCAATTAAAAAGCGAAACAGAGAAATTTGATATAGAGGATAAAGATATTATGCTAAAATTAAAGCTAACGCAGGACCTGTCGGTGCATTTATCCTTCCATGTAGGCGAAGTAATTTTAATGCGACGCATGGCAGGTACTTATCCATTGCCGCATGAAATGAAGGCCTTTTTGAGTTGAATCAGCGATGCCAATTTAGCCATAGTTGCACAATTTTAATGCTTATTGATTGCCGTTGACTTCAGTCAACGGTTAAATGCAAAAAGGATATTGGCTTTAGCCAAACTGGCGAATGTGGCTAAAGCCATTCTTTTGCACCTTGCCATCCGTCCCATAAATGGGACGGCAATGATATAAGTTATGCCATAGCTCGGCTCTCACAGGTGTTCGGAAGATTGATATTGCTAACAAATTCCCCTCTTGAGAGGGGGCGCGTCGGTGGTGCGGCTGCAGGGGTGTGTTATTCACGCACAAAGGACACACCCCTGCACCCCTCTCAAGAGGGGAATCGCACAACCCGCCGCTTCTTTTTAATCTTCCGAACACCTGTGGGCTCCAGCCGAGTGACCGTTATTACGCGGCGTCTCGCCGCAGTATACAAGCATATTATTTAAGAGGCGGCCGGAGGCGTTATAATAGTCGTCACTCGGCTGGAGCCGAGCGACAGTGTGGGACAGTAAATAGGCTTTGATATTACTTTAATTAGCACATCTGCTTTAATGTTACAATAATAAACACTTATTTTGCTGCGTATGCAAAAAAACTACTCTCCGGTTGTTGGTAAATATATATTAGCACTAATAATTGCTGTTTTATTTATCGGTTTTGCAAAAGCGCAATCGGTATATCTGCCGCAATCTTACCAGTTTTACCAAAAGTTTAATGCCGATATCTATTCCAAAAGCAATTCGCTGCATACTTCACTAAGGCCATTTTTAATAGACAGCTCAATTAATACAAGATATAACCAGCTCATGAATTTAGGGGTTGATACCAACCGCAAAAGCTGGGCATTGCGCAAACTGTTTAACGAGCATTTGTTTCAAATAAATGCTAAAGAATATACCTTTTATGGTGATTTCCTGTCTGAAAACATTGGCGGACATGATTTTAAGGACCCTAATACCAAGCCTGCTTATTTTAAACCAATAGGTGCTGTGTTTAAATCAAAATTGGGCGTTAATACCCGTGGTTTTCAGTTTGGCGGTACCGTTGGCGACAAGTTTTCCTTTTATACCAGCGGTTATGAGAACCAGGCGGTTTTTCCGTCATACTATAAAAACTATGTTGATAGCCTGGGCTTTGTTCCCGGCCAAAGTTATGACCGCAGCTTTGGCAAAACCACCAAAGATTATTCATACGCAACTGCCATATTATCTTACACCCCAATTAAACAACTGAACATTACCTTAGGGCAGGACAAAACTTTTATTGGCGATGGTTACCGGTCGCTTTTGTTGTCAGATTATTCTGCTAATTACCCACTGCTGCGCTTAACAGGGAATGTGGGCCGTGTGCAATATATGATGATGTGGGCCTATCTGCAGGATATTAACGAAAAGAAATTTGATACCTTTGGTAGTAACCGCCGCAAGTGGGGTTTATTCCATTATCTTGATTATAATGTAAATAACAGCCTTTCATTCGGTTTTTTTGATGCTGTAATTATACCAGAGGCAGATGTAAATGGTAACCGCCGTGGCTTTGATATCAACTTTATTAATCCATTAATATTTATACCAGGCTCAGGCTCATCGGCGCAGCCGGCTAATACATTAATAGGCTTTACCGGTAAATATAAAGTGTTTGATAAAAATGCCATATATGGCCAGCTATTGATAGATCAGCTAAGATCAGGCAGCGCAGGAGGTAATAGAACCGGTTTTCAATTGGGTGCTCGCGGGGCGGATATTTTTGGTGTAAAAGACCTGAACTATATTATTGAATATAACACCGTAAAGCCCGATACTTATTCCAGTAATCAAACACTCACCTATTATACCAACTATGGCGAACCATTGGGCGATCCGCTGGGTGCAAACTTTAAAGAGTGGACTGGTATAATGAATTATTCTGTTGGCAGGTTTGATTTTCAGGGGCAGTTGAATTACTCCAGATATGGGTATGATGGTCGTGTTTTTGATTATGGAAACAATGTAGCATTAACTCCAAAACCAATAGCCGGCAAAACACCGTTGGGCCCGGGTGTTACCACCAGCGTAAAATATGCAGAGGGTACGGTATCATTCATTGTAAACCCAAAATATAATTTCCGTTTTGAATTAGCGGGCCTTTACCGCGACCAAAAGACCGCGCTGGGCAGCAAAAAAACTGCTATGATCTCTTTCGGATTGCGTACAACTTTCCGGAATTTGTATCATGATTTTTAATAATGTGAACTCCCGGAGACCGACCCCTTTTTAATTGGAAAAATGCTGCGTTTTTTTATGGAAATGTAAGAAAGTGGTATCAATCCGTATCTTTTTATTAATAGGGATTGCCTTTTAGTTAATAGCCTGCAAACTGCATTTCCCAAAAATCTATTTATCTTTGATTTTTGCATTTGTTTAAAATGCAATCTCTCAACTATAATTATGGCTACAGAAGTTAAGTGCCCAAACTGCGGACATGGGTTCCCCATTGAGGAAGTTATGGCAGAAGAATATAAGCAGCAGCTTAGGCTGAAGATGCAGGATTATACCCGCCAGAAAGAAGATGAATATCGCAAAAAGGATGAGGAATTTGCTGCTAAGGAGCGGCAACAGCAGCAGGCTTTTGAACAGCGCCTTGCCGGCGAAAAAAAGGCCTTGCAGTTAACACTGGAAGAGAACCTGCGCAAATCTATCGCTTCTGACTTTGAAAATCAGCTGGTTATGTTGCAAAACTCTGTAAATGCCAGTGCCGAGAAGCTGAAAGAATCTCGCCAGAAAGAGCTTGAATTTATGCAGCGTGAGCAATCACTCAAACAAAAGGAAGAAGAGCTTGAAATTGCACTGCAGCGCAAACTGCAGGAGCAGCGTGCCGAACTTACTGAGCAGATACGTAAGCAAGAAACCGAAAAACACAGTATAAAAGATACCGAACACCAGTTAAAGGTGAAGGAAATGGAAAAACAGCTGGAAGATCAGAAAAAACTGGTTGACGAGATGAAACGCCGCGCCGAGCAGGGATCAATGCAGTTACAGGGTGAGGCCCAGGAACTTATACTTGAAGAACAGCTGCGCAGCTATTTTCCTTTTGACGTAATTAGCGAAGTGGGCAAAGGTGTACGCGGGGCAGATTGTGTGCAAACTGTGCGTAACCAGTTTGGGCAGGAATGTGGCCGTATTATTTATGAAAGCAAGCGTACTAAAGATTTTTCGCAAGAGTGGATAGAGAAACTCAAAAGAGATATGCGCGCAATGGGTGTTGATGTTGCCGTAATTGTAACACAATGCTACCCAAAAGGAATGGACTGTTTTGGTGAAAAAGACGGTGTTTGGATATGTAGTTTTGATGAGGTGAAGGCAGTATCATACATCCTGCGTGATGGGGTTATTAAGCTGGCCAATTTGGCAAAATCACAGGATAATAAGGGCGATAAAATGCATCTGCTGTATGATTATCTTACAAGCAGCGAATTCTCTGAGCAGTGGAAAGCTATTCGCGAGGGTTATATGAGTATGCGTATTTCCATACAAAAGGAACGCGACGCCATGGAAAAAATGTGGAAAGCCCGCGAAAAACAATTGGAAAAAGTGTTGCTTAACGCTGCACATATAAAAGGATCAATTGAGGGCATTGCCGGTAATGATATGATACAGCTGAGTTTGGGTGATGAAGATGATGCATTACTATTAGAATAATTTTTTATACAAAATTTTTATTATATTTACTTTATACCCCCGCCTTATAGACCGTTCCATATAGACCGTTCCGTTCCTTTTTTTTGCTTGTCTCATTTCGTTTATTGTAAAATGATTAAAATTATATTGGCCGAAGATCATAACGTGGTACGTAATGGTATCCGCTCCCTTTTAGATAAAGAAAAGGATATACAGGTTATTGCCGAGGCCACCAATGGTAAAATGGTCCTGCAAATATTAAAGGATGGCAGGATCCCTGATATTATACTTGCAGATATTAACATGCCTGAAATGAACGGTATGGAAATGGTAGCGCAAATATCACAAACTTATCCTAAAATAAAAGTGATCATGTTATCAATGCTTGATCATGAAAAATATATTATGCAGGCATTTAAGGCAGGCGCTACAGGGTATATTTTAAAAAATGTTAACGCAGTTGAACTGGTGTATGCTATCAGGCATGTTTGTTCATCAAACGAAAAGTATATATGCAATGAGCTTTCACTAAGGCTGCTTGATAAATTGATGCACACTCCTGATAGTAATTTTGAAGTTGAGGATCTTGACATTACCAAGCGGGAAGTTGAGGTATTAAGCCTGATAGCTGAGGGTTATACCAATCAGGAAATTGCCGATAAGCTTTTTACCAGTAAGCGTACCATTGAAGGCAATCGTCAAATGCTTATTGAAAAAACAGGTACACGAAATACAGCGGCTCTCATCCGCTATGCAATATTGAACAATATTATTAGCTAATTGCTATTTACCGAAATTAAAATACGTATTTATTCCAATATAATCAGGTAGTTATACTTAGCATGTATTGAATTTCTTTAACAAAATTTGTATTCTAATTCGTTGCCGATGAAAGCTATCCTTACTCGTTCAGTTATTAGGTTTCTTGTGTGGCAGGGCTACAGGTACTGTTTATCACGTACCGAATCTATTCAAAAGGATGATGCATCGGTGTGTATCACGCTAACGCCTATAAGGTCAAGGCCGGCAACACGTTTTTTGCCACAAGGATATGATACCTATTTCAGCATAATGCACGAGCCGCTGGAAATGGCTGATGGAATTGATGACACAGAGATATTAGTGAACTTAAATGATTATGATCTTGAAAAATATAGGGGTAGCTTAAGTATTGTTTAAAGACTAAAATATATTATGAAAAAACGTTTGCTCATTTTGGATGACGACAAGGATATTCTTGATGTTATGTACGAAATTTTTAAGGATGAGGGGTATGAGGTAAAAATAATTGAAAATGCTGATAATATACTCAATGATATAGCTAATTACCGCCCTGATATTATATTGCTCGACTATATTTTAAATGGTATAAATGGCGGCGAAATATGCCATCAGATAAAAACAAATGAGGCAACATGCAATATACCAGTAATTATAGTTACCGCTTATTCAAAAGTAATTAACTCATTGGGGGATTATGGGTGCGATAGTTTTATATCTAAACCATTTGAAATTACCGAACTGGTTCAACAAGTAAATGAATTACTCACTTATTCAAAAATAGTTTAAAAAAGGGTATTTATAACATAACTAAACAGGTATCTATACGGAAAGTAATTAAAAATTATAATCCAAAATTGCAGCATACTATTATCTCACATAACATTATACAGATGCTAAGTAACACTGGAATAAACAAAATTATACTATTAGGGCAGATATATCAGGAACCGCAACTGGATACAGCTGCCAGTAAGCAAAATTTTTTATGCTTTACTCTTGTAACTAACGAAGTAATTAAAAAGGGCCATGATAGCGTTGAGCATAAAGAATATCATAACATAAAAATTCCTGAAAAACTCATTATGCAAGATACATTGTACCTTGGGCTTGGACAAACACTTTACATTGAAGGTAAAATTCAAACCACCTCATTTGTAGATGACAAACACATAAAAAGGTATAATTTAGAAATAGTGGCGAATAAAATAGACGTAGTGAGCCCGGTACCGTCAGCTGTCTAAATATTTAATTAAAAATTAAATGAATTATTCGGTAAATTTGAACAGAATTTGCCGAGACTTAAAGAAAAAACAATTACCAAAGCCGGGTTTAGCCCGGCTTATTTTTTGGTGTTAATGTCTCGTCCTGAAATTAATTCAGAGTCAGTTTATCACTCAATTGCTACCTTTCATAAAAAACCTTACTTTTACCGCTTTACCATCGGGATAGATCCCCGTAACCTATGGCAGATATAACAGCATTGTCGCAACTGGCTTTACAGCTTTTACAACAATTAATTTCTATACCATCTTTCAGTAAGGAAGAAGACCGTACAGCCGATTTGATAGACCAGACTTTGCAGCAGCATGGTGTTACAACACACCGTAAGCTCAA
This sequence comes from Mucilaginibacter sp., assembly GCA_028288285.1. GTDB lineage: Bacteria > Bacteroidota > Bacteroidia > Sphingobacteriales > Sphingobacteriaceae > Mucilaginibacter. The sequence goes on along the minus strand of JAQBNZ010000240.1, from coordinate 42,430 downwards.
TAATATTTGGGCATGGAACAAGTTTTTTGATGCTGCAAAACCTACTATACTGCTTAACTCTCATCATGATACTGTTAAGCCCAACTCCGGTTACACCCGAGACCCATATGATGCCAAAATTGAGGATGGCAAACTATACGGGTTGGGTAGCAATGACGCGGGCGGCTGCCTGGTATCACTTATTGCAGTATTTCTTTATTTTTATGACAAGGAGGACTTAAAATATAACTTTTGCCTGGCCACTACCGCCGAGGAAGAAATTTCAGGCGTAAATGGCCTTGAGCTGATTATTCCCGACCTGGGCAAACTTGATTTTGGTATAGTGGGTGAGCCCACTCAAATGGACCTTGCCATTGCCGAACGTGGATTAATGGTGCTGGATTGTGTTGCACATGGCAGAGCCGGACATGCCGCCCGCGAAGAAGGCGATAACGCCATTTACAAAGCACTGGCAGATATTGAATGGTTCCGTAACTTTAAGTTCCCTAAAGAGTCGGAGGTATTTGGTCCGATAAAAATGTCAGTAACCATCATTAACGCAGGCTCGCAGCATAATGTAGTGCCAGCAACCTGTACTTTTACGGTTGATGTAAGGGTAACCGATGCCTACCGTAATGAAGAAGTGCTGGAGATAATACGCCAGCATGTAAGCTGCGAAGTAAAGCCACGCAGTATCCGCCTAAAACCATCATCAATAGATAAAAACCATCCGTTTGTACAGGCAGGTGTATCCCTTGGCCGCACTACTTATGGCTCACCAACAACATCAGATCAATCCTTACTTGATATTCCGTCTATTAAAGTTGGCCCCGGCGATTCAGCACGTTCTCACATGGCCGATGAATTTATATATGTAGATGAAATAGGTGAGGGGATTGAGCTTTATATCCAAATGCTGAGTAAGATTGTTTGATTTTAGATTTTAGATTTACGATTTTTCAGTTATTTGGCTCCAGTCAACAGGTGTTCTGAAGATTACTATGCAGTCGCTCGGCTCCAGCCGAGTGACCGTTATTACACGGCGTCTCGCCGTAGTGTCTATTGTTGCGGCCAGAGGCCTTATAATAGTTGTCACTCGGCTGGAGCCAAGCGACTGCACATATTTTAATTCAACCAATCAACCACCTCATATCCATTAAAACATACCATTTACTAACACCATTTAATTTTATATTTGCACCATGAGCAAATTATGGCAAAAAACCACAAACGTTAATAAGCTGGTTGAAAACTTTACCGTTGGCCGGGATCGCGAGCTGGACAGGCAAATGGCCGCTTTTGATGTACTGGGTTCACTTGCCCATACCACCATGCTGCAATCTATAGGTTTGATGGATGCTGATGATCTGGTATTGGTGCAACGCGAGCTTAAAGCCATATATGCCGATATTGAACAGGATAATTTTATAATAGAAGATGGTGTTGAGGACGTGCACTCACAAGTAGAAATGCTGCTTACCCAGCGTATTGGCGATGCCGGTAAAAAGATCCATAGCGGCCGCTCACGTAATGATCAGGTTTTGGTAGATCTGAAATTATTTTTCAGGCACCAGCTGCAGCAGGTTGTTCAAGAAACCAATAAGTTATTTCGCCAGTTAATACAACTGAGCGAACAACATAAAGATGTTTTATTACCCGGTTATACCCATTTACAGGTAGCCATGCCATCATCATTTGGCCTGTGGTTTGGCGCTTACGCCGAAGGTTTGGTTGATGACCTTGAAATGGTTTTAGCCGCCTGGAAGATCACCAATAAAAACCCATTAGGTTCGGCAGCGGGGTATGGATCGTCATTTCCGCTCAACCGAACTATGACTACCCAATTGCTTGGTTTTGAAAGCCTGAATCATAATGTGGTTTACGCGCAAATGGGCAGGGGTAAAACTGAAAGGATTATTGCACAGGCGTTATCATCTGTTGCAGCTACATTGGCTAAAATGGCTATGGATCAGTGCTTATACCTTAGCCAGAATTTTGCTTTTGTAAGCTATCCGGAAAATCTGACTACTGGCAGCAGCATTATGCCGCATAAAAAGAACCCTGACGTTTGGGAAATTATGCGCGGCAAATGTAACCGCCTGCAGGCACTGCCAAATGATGTAGCTATGATGACCACCAACCTACCATCGGGCTATCACCGCGAGCTGCAATTGCTTAAAGAATTACTGTTCCCCGCCTTTGTCGACTTAACTGACTGCCTGCAAATGGCAACCTTTATGCTGCAAAATATCACTGTAAATAAAACTATTTTAGATGACCCGAAATATGCTTACCTGTTTAGTGTAGAAGAGGTCAACAAATCTGTACTGAATGGTACCCCTTTCCGTGATGCTTATAAGCAGGTTGGGCTGGCAATTGAGCAAGGTAATTTCAATCCGGATAAGAACATCAACCACACTCATGAAGGCAGCATAGGCAATTTGCAAAATGAGCAGATAAGCGAGGCAATGGATAAAATACTGGAAAGCTTCGATTTTAAAAAGGTAGAGGACGCGATAAGCTGGCTGGTAAAATAGCTGATAAATAGATATGATCACAAATATGAACGGACAAAACAGGGCAGATATATATCCGGGTTTAGAGGTTGATATCATCCTCAAAAAAGATCAGCGAAGCGGTAAGCTCACACGCGGCATTGTAAAAGACCTGCTTACAAGTTCTTCTTTCCATTCCCGCGGAATTAAGGTACGTTTGGAAGATGGCCAGGTAGGCCGTGTTGCCCAAATTGTTGAAGAGGATTAGTGCTTCACAAATATATGGATCATAGTGTATGGTTCAGGTAGCTGAAGTTGAATACAGATATTAATATGAATCATCAACTATTAACTAAATGCCTCAAGTAGCCAAGCCAAAAAAGTATCTTATACTTAGTTTAGATGCACATTACAGGATATACGTATCGTTGTTGATAGGTGCGGTTACGTTCTTTTTTGTAAGACATATATCATCGGTTCCTGCTGTTACTCTTATTACCTGGATAGCCATTGCATTAAGCATTATCATTCTTGATTGGATAACCATATTGTGGGCGAATCCAAAAGAGATTCGCAAAATAGCCCGTTTGGAAGATTCCAGTAGGTTTCTTATCTTTTTTTTCGTACTGGGGGCATCAATGGTAAGTTTGATTGCCATTTACCTTTTGCTGAAATCATCAAAGGGGGAATCGGAACAGACAGTTACGGGATATATCTTTTTAGCTACAGCTGCGGTTTTTGTTTCCTGGTGGATGGTACACACAGTGTTTGCCATGCGCTATGCCCACCTGTTTTATACAACAACCGATAATGGTAAAACACCCATTGGCGGCCTTGAATTCCCCGGCGGCGAAAAAGACCCTGACTATCTGGACTTTATATATTTTTCTTTTGTAATTGGAATGACGTTTCAGGTATCTGATGTTGAGATTTCTTCTAAACAAATTCGCCGCCTTGCCTGGGCGCATGGGCTAATTTCGTTTGCATTTAATACAACTATAGTGGCTTTGAGCATTAATGTAATTTCGGGATTGGTATCGAAGTAGAAGCTATATCTTTACTACCCCGGCATTGGTACGAAGACAACCGACCGTAGGGAGCTCATTAATTCCATTAAGAGAAATCAAAATCATTAATAATCGCCAATAGAAAAGTTGGCGACAAGCATGTAGAAGATTGCCAAGCTACGCCCGATCTGACATTTAACCCCACGCTTTTTAAAATCCTATAATCCGCTTAATCCCGGTTCGGAATTACTCCTCATCTATCTTAGAATGTTTCTGCGTATCGCTCATTGTAACATAAACAATGAGCGATATAGCAATACAACCTGTAACATACCAGTAAAACCATTCCTCGTGGCCCTTTTGCTTAAAGAGTAATGCAATATACTCGGCCGAACCGCCAAATACTGATACCGCGATAGCATACGGAAAACCAACACCCAAAGCACGGATATGCGCAGGGAATAGTTCAGCCTTTACTACAGCATTTATCGCGGTGTAATTACTCACAATTAGCAGAGCCAGCATTATCAACCCAAACGCAACCCAAAAGTTGTTGGTATGACTTAAAAAGGTGAGTATAGGTATAGTGGTGATGGTCCCCAATACCCCAAATGCTTTTAACAGCGGTTTGCGGCCAATCCTGTCAGACAGTAAGCCATAAAGCGGCTGTATCAGCATAAAAACAATAAGGGTAAGGGTTGATATTAAAGTCGCGGTGTTTTTGCTGAAACCGTTAGTGTTCACCAAAAATTTTTGCATGTAGGTAGTAAAGGTGTAAAATGCTACAGTGCCGCCTATAGTTAGGCCAATAACCGTAAGCACCGCACGCGGATGTTGTGCCAATGCCTTGAGCGAACCACGCGCATTCTTATTTGCATCCTCCTTTTTATTAAGTGTTACAGACTCTTGCAGACTGCGCCTTAAATACATTACAATAATAGCCAGCATAGCACCAATTGCAAATGGTATGCGCCATCCCCAGGAGTGTAATTGTTCCTCGGTCAGGAAAACCCGCTGTAACAATATAAGTACTGCTAATGCCAGCAGCTGTCCCATTATGAGTGTTACATACTGAAAGCTTGAATAAAAACCCCGGTGCTTTTTGGTGGCCATTTCACTCAAATAGGTGGCGCTGGTGCCATACTCGCCGCCAACGCTTAGGCCTTGTATAATGCGGGCAAGTACTAATAGGATAGGGGCGGCAATGCCAATATGCTCAAAATTGGGTGTTAAGGCTATGATTAATGATCCGGCGCTCATGAGTAATACCGAGAAAGTTAGCGCAGTTTTGCGGCCGTGTTTATCGGCAAAGGTGCCCATTAACCAGCCACCTATAGGGCGCATTAAAAAGCCAATAGCAAATATACCTGCCGTATTTAATAACTGCGCGTTCTGGTTTCCCTTGGGGAAAAATGCTCCGGCAAAGTACAGTGAAAATGCCGAATAAACATACCAATCATACCACTCTACAAGGTTCCCCAATGAGCCCCCAATAATTGACCGTATACGGCTTTGAGTGGTTTGAGGCAATACAGAGGTGGTTGTGTCCATACAAAGAGGTAAGGTTTTATTCGCAAGATAAAAAATACATTTGTTTTCCTCCCTTTCTTAGTTAACTTGCTTGATGCTTTTCACTGAGGATTTTTTGCATTACGTATGGAAATTTCGCTTGTTTGACCGTATAAACCTGCAAACAACTCAGGGTGAGGAATTGGAGATTTACTCTACCGGATTGCATAACACCCATGCCGGGCCTGATTTTCAGAATGCACGTATACGAATAGGCGAAACTACCTGGGCCGGTAATGCAGAGCTGCACCTTTCCTCGTCAGACTGGCAGCGTCATGGCCATACTGCCGACAATGCCTATGATAATGTGATACTGCATGTGGTTTACCGCGATGATGAACCATTGTTTAGAACAGATGGCCGGCGTGTGCCAACGCTGGAATTGAAAGACCGTATCTCGCCCGACTTGTATAACAGGTATCATAATTTGATTTTTGGTGCAAAAACCATTATTCCATGCGAAGCAAGTATCGCAACTGTAGACGGTTTAACCATGCAAAATTGGCTTACCCGTATTTTGGTTGAACGGTTAGAGAAAAAATCTGAAACGGTAATAGCAACCCTAAACCTAAATCGTGGCGACTGGGAGGAAACCTTTTACCAGTTTTTGGCGGCTAACTTTGGATTCAAAACCAATGCCCTGCCATTTGAGCTGATGGCAAAATCATTGCCGCAAAACATTCTTGCGAAACATAAGAATAATCTAATGCAAATTGAGGCCTTAATATTTGGACAGGCAGGTTTTTTAGATGAAGATTTTACAGATGAATATCCGCGTAGCCTAAAAAAGGAATATGAGTTTCTGAAAAAGAAATTCAACCTTACGCCGATAGAGAGCCATTTATGGAAATTCTTAAGAATGCGGCCGCAAAACTTCCCTACCATAAGGCTGGCGCAGTTTGCTGCACTGGTAGTGCAATCTAATCATCTGTTTAGTAAAGTATTGGAAACAAAGGAAGTGAAGGCCCTGCGCGATCTTTTTAACAATATTCAAATAAACAATTATTGGGAAACACACTACCGGTTTGATAAGGAATCAAAGCCAGTTGGCAAACATTTGGGAGTAGCATCGGTTGATACTATATTACTGAACACAGTAGCCTTGTTTCTGTTTAGCTATGGCAAACACTTGCAACAGCAATATTTTATCAGTCGCAGTTTAAAATTGTTGGAAAATATACCGGGTGAGCAGAATAGTATTATGACAGATTTTGCTAACTTAGGACTGGAAATTAATACAGCCTTTGAATCGCAAGCACTACTTGAATTGAAAAATAATTATTGCGACTATAAGAAATGCCTGCAATGTGGCGTTGGAATTAAAATATTAAAACCAGCCTGATATGTTACAACGGATATTTACATTTTTTGAGCGCTACTCCTTTGGGGTATGCACTTACCTTGGCGAGCGTTTTAATATTTCTATCTCCAAAATTCGTCTTTTCTTTATCTACACATCTTTTCTGGCTGTAGGCTTTCCACTTATATTTTACTTTTTTGCAGGTATAGTGCTTGATATTCGCAATTACATAAAACGGCAGCATACCTATTACAGGTAGGTTAAAACCCTGTCATACTGATCAGCCTATCGGTGATTAGATGCTTCACTCCGTTCAGCATGACAATATTTCTAAATTACCCCTTTGTCATCCTGAGGAACGAAGGATCTACTCGCCAACAAACCCTTCACTATCACGCAGAATGACAAAATCTAGTGTTCTAATCAAACAAGCCCTTTTCCTTATTAATAAATTGCGGGCGGTGTACATTAATGTTTAACTTTTTGTTTAATTGCTCAATTACGTAATCGCAAAGCTCAGGCGAATAGCGTTCATCGTGCTGGTGCATAAAAAACCATACGGATTGCAGCCCCATTTGCTTCCATTGAACAATTCTTTCCACCCATTCATCACAACGGAGGTAATCGGTAGGGTGCAGGCTGTTACCTACAAAACGAATAAAGGCATGAGGCGTTGGCAGCATCATATGAACGCAATCCCTGCGGCCCGATGCATCTGTTATTACCGCGCCAATATTTAAACGCTTAAACAGGCTAAAAGCAGCTTGTTTGTTCTCAGGTACGGCAAACCAGTCTTTATGCCTTAACTCTACAAACACAGGTATATCTGTTGGTAACTGTTCCAGATAAGCGGTTAGTTCGGGCAGGCTTTTAGGAGTAAAGTTATCGCTCAGCTGTAAAAATAACGGGCCCAGCTTATCACCAAAGGCTAAAACACCTTCATAGTAACTGGTTGTAATATCTTCCGCATTTTTTAAGCGGCGTATATGGCTAATGCTTTGTGAGAATTTAGGGCAAAATTTAAAATCCGGGTTGATATCGGCTTTCTGCTTCCACTTGGCAATGATATCCGGCCCGTAAACCTGGTAAAAGGTTGCGTTTAACTCAACACAGTTAAAGTGTTTAACGTATTCATCCAAAAAATTGGCGTCTTTGGTTTTAGGCGGATAGATCTTTCCAACCCATTCCTTGCGGCCCCATTTTGCACAGCCAGCGTACACTTGTAAGGGATGGCTTTTATCTGCAAATGCAAGTGTTTCAATAGTAAATGCAGGATCAGCAGGCAGGGTAAAATCTACTGTTCCTAATTCGTCATCGGTTACGCGGCCAAATTCCATATCGCTTATTTTTAGTGTTGAAAGATAGAGAATCTTACAACAAGCCCAAACAAAAAGAGGGAAACATATTTGATGTTCCCCTCTTTTTAATCTGGAATAAATTACAAGAACATACCGCCTGATGCTTCTATCCGTTGTGCGTTTATCCAACGGGCATCATCTGAACATAAGAAAGCAATAATGCCGCCAATATCATCCGGCTGGCCGGGCCTGCCTAAAGAAGTGATAGAAGATATAAAATCATGCATTTGAGGGTGACTGTCAAAGGCCTTTTTTGTAAAATCAGTTTCTATAATCCCCGGTGCAACCAAATTGGCAGCTATACCGCGATTGCCCAGTTCTTTAGCTAAATATTTGGTGAACACCTCTATAGCGCCTTTCATAGAAGCATAAGCAGCATATCCGGGTGTGGCAAAACGGGTTAGCCCGGTTGATAAGTTAATAATGCGGCCGCCATCAGCAATAGTGGTAAGCAATGTTTGTGTTAAGAAGTAAACACCTTTAAAGTGCACGTTGAACAGGTTATCAAAATCTTCTTCAGTTGTTTGTGCAAATGGCGACGCAGCATCAATACCGGCATTATTTATCAGGAAATCAAAGTTATTCCTGTTCCATTTTTGCTGTAATGTGGTAGTTAGTTGATCTTTAAAATCGGCAAAGGTTGCAACCTTTGATGTATCCAGTTGCAGGGCTGCTGCTTTTAACCCCTGTGCTTCAATTTCTTTTACAACGTCGTCGGCTTCTTCTTTTTTACTGCGATAGGTGATGATAACATCGTTTCCCTTTTGTGCAAGTTTTAAAGCAGCGTTTTTACCAAGGCCCCTGCTTCCGCCTGTTATAAGTGCAATTTTGTTTGTTGGTTCCATTTCTTTTTACTTTAAGATTGACGGAACAAAGATGCAGCAAAAACCGCCCCAAAAAATGGTGTCAGTAACGGATAAAATGGTGTCACCTTCGGAATATTTGATAATATTCACTTCGCCCTTGTTGATATTGTCACCACAGGTATTTCGCCATTGTTGGTGTCATCACCAACAATATTTAGGACAGTAAAAAACTTTTAAGGTGGAATGCATGGCGACTTGTTGGTGACAACACCAACAAGGGCACAACTATCTTTTATAGGCAAGTAGTCTTTTAGACCAATAATTTTTGATTTTCAAAATTTCTAAGCTATCAATACTGTATTTTGTTGTATCGCCAAACTTTAGTTCCCATGAAACCCCATTTAAAGAGAATTTATTTCCAACAATATCATTATATAAAATTCCCCCCTTTGGGCCTTTATTAAACATTGACCTATAAGATATATTGAACTTTTTGGGATCAAAGAGTTTGGTTAAAATTGCATGAATGGCAACTGCTTTTTGTTCTTCATTGATTATAGAAAGCAAATATTTTCCTTCTGTTTTCTTATCTTTAAGAATGTTAATGATGCTCTCGGAACTTTTATCAAAAATCATATGTGAAGTTGCATAATTTGAAATAACACCAAATGAATCCCAATTCAGTTGCTTAGTATAATAAGCCAATGAATCTTTTTTTTGCCCATTGACTAAATAAGCCATGCAAAAAATTAATAGTGCGGTTAGTGCTGCTATTTTAAAAATCTTCACTTATGGTCTGTTATTATTATTACTATATCAAGAGGACTAAAGTTACCATTGTGCAAGGTAATTGTTATACCCTTCGCCATTGTTGGTGTTGCCACCAACAATATTTAGGACAGTAAAACTTTTAAGGTGGAATGCATGGCGACTTGTTGGTGACAACACCAACAAGGGCGCGGTTGACTGAAGTCAACGGCAATCAAGAAATATTCTGCGCCATTGTTGGTGTTGTCACCCACAATATTTAGGACAGTAAAAAACTTTCAAGGTGCCATGCATCCTACGGAGTAAGGTTATGCAAACAACCCTTCCTTAAACTTAGGTGCTATTCTTTTCTTTGATGCCTGCTCATAAGCATAAGCCATTTTTATTAGTTCGCCCTCGCTCCATGCGGCGCCAAAAAAGGAGAGGCCCATCGGCAGGTCATGCCATGAACCCATAGGTACAGTAATGTGCGGATAACCCGACATGGCAGCAGGTGACGAGAACGAAAAGCCATTATCATAATCGCCATTAATAAGGTCAATACATACTGCAAAACCATTTGTTGGCCCGGCAATAGCATCCAGCTTGTTGTTTTTTAAGATCTTATCAATAGCAGCGCGGCTAATAACGGTTGATTTTTTTAAAGCGTCAAGATATTCTTTGCTATTTAAATCGCCTTTGCTTTGTGCCAGTTCAAGTGTTTCCTGTTTAAAAAAGGGCATGGCCTTATCTTCGTTTGCTTTGTTGAAAGCAATAACATCTTCAAGTGTTTTTACCTTGGCATTTGCGGTGCTTAAGTATTGGTTTACTCCATCTTTAAACTCATAAAGTAATACAGTGAATTCGGCATTGCCAATTTCTTTAAGCTGTTTACCTAATTCTACTTCAACAACTTCGGCTCCTTGTTTTTTTAGCACGGCAATTGCATCCTGTAAAAGCTTTTGCATACCGGCATTTGGTTTATCCAATTTTTCAATACCTATGCGCTTGCCTTTTAAGCCGCCTGCATCTAAAAACTTGGTGTAGTCTTTTTCAATTTTGCTATTTAGCGTATAGCTATCCTTAGGGTCAGTACCTGCTAAGGCGCCTAACAATATAGTTGCATCTCTAACAGTGCGTGCCATTGGCCCGGCTGTATCCTGCGTTTTTGATATAGGGATGATGCCTGTACGGCTCAATAAACCTACCGTAGGTTTAATACCCACCAAACCATTTACTGATGATGGCGATACAATAGAGCCATCTGTTTCGGTGCCAATCCCTATAGCACATAAATTAGCTGCTATGGCCGATCCTGTACCGGCACTTGAACCGCTTGGGTTTCTGTCAAGTACATAAGGGTTTTTAGTTTGTAAACCGCGACTGCTCCAACCACTGGTTGAGCGTGTTGAACGGAAATTGGCCCATTCGCTTAAGTTGGTTTTGCCCAATATAACTGCACCTGCCGCACGTAATTTATGGGCAATAAAGGCATCCTGTTTGGCAAAATGATCAGCCAGTGCCAATGAGCCTGCTGTAGTGTGCATGTTATCGCCGGTATCAATATTGTCTTTTATTAAAACTGGTATGCCATGCAGCGGGCCGCGTATTTTGCCGGCTTTGCGTTCTTTATCCATTGCGTCGGCCATGTCTAAAGCGCTTTTATTTAATTCTATAACTGAATTAAGCTTTGGTCCGGCTTTGTCTATAACATCTATCCTTTTTAAATATAGTTCGGTAATAGCGCGTGAGGTATAAGTGCCGCTTTGCATTTTTTTCTGCAGATCGGCAATAGTTGTTTCATTAAGTTCAAAGTCGTCGGCAGTTTCACCGTTTTCTGCGGTTTTTTTATCGGCTGAAGGCTGGCTGCACGATGCTGTTACTAATGTTGTTAATGCTAACCCGGCTATTGAACCTGTTTTTAAAAAGTTTCTTCGTTGCATGATAAGATATGGTATAAAAATTCATCACAATTTAAAAAATTTAAGCTGATTTGAAAAACTAATCTGCGAAATATACCGGCTTGCCTGATTCGGGTATCACCAGGCTGTTATTAAAGTTTGGTAATAGTTTATGCAATATGGTGGGCGGCATGTTGCCCACATCTAAAAATTTCCAGTGCTTACCCTTATCATCGCTTACACCTAACAGGTAAGATTGACCGGTATAATGACCTTTCGGCATTTTAAATATGATGTATTCGGGTATAAGGCAGTGTATTTGATTGCCGGCCTTGTAAAACTTACCGGGCGAACCAACTGAACCATCAAACTTAGTAATGCCTCGTTTTCTTATTGATTCTATTTTGTCAGTTATGAGTTTCTGCATCATTTCCCGCCCGCCTGATAGTTCAATTAAAGCAGGATAGGTGAGATCAATAACCGTTTTATGATCGCCATTAAAAGTAGCAGCAGCAAAGCGCGCGGCTTGTTTCTTAAAAGCAGTGGTATCCTGCGCAAGTAATTGGAAGGGCAGTAATAGTATTAATAATGGTAATTTGTAATTTTTAAAAAAGAGCATTATTTATTGCGGCAAAGCCAATTTGAATGTTTGTTTATCCGCCCTATTCCCAAGTATAGGGCGGCAATAAATTTATGTTAACTATAACGAATGACTTATAATTTCATTGCAATTAGTTGGTTACATAGATGGCATTGTCGGCTCGGGTATTTTTAAATCTTTATTAAAGTTTGGGAAAAGCTTAGGTATAGATGCAATGGTGCTTTTATTCAAATCTAAAAAAGTCCAGTTTTTACCGCCATCCTGACTTATTGCTAACAAATTACTGTGAGTAACTATACTGCTATTTGGTGTTTTAATTCTTATATTATTTGGTATCAGGCAATGTATTTCGGTACCGGCTTTATAAAATTTGCCCGGCTCGCCAACGGTAGCGCTTTGGAATGAAACACCCTGTGCTTTCATCTGTTCCATGCCGGCATTCATCATTTGCAGCATTTTTTGCTTACCACCGGCAGCCTGTATAACTTTTGGATGCATATACTCCACTACGGTAACATAATCGCCATTAACAATAGCTTTGGCAACAATGTCAGCTTGTTTTTTAAGCGTGACGGTACTCTGGCCAAATAATGCAGCCGGTAATAACAGCAGGAGGACTAATTTAAAGTATAGCTTCATCTTTTAACAGCTTTCTTCACTAATATTTTGTCTGCCAGTTGTTTGGTCCCATCCACTTTTTCGGTAATGTTTAATCCTAATATCTGGCTTATCATATTATAAATATCTACATTCTGGAATGATGGGATGCTTAGGTTCTTTTTAAATGCGGGCCCCCATGCATAAAAGGTAGCGTGCATATCTTTAATTACAGTTGGGTCATAACCATGCCAGCCCGGGTGAATACTTTTTCGGTTTGAAAGATTAAATACTTTTGGCCACTCGGGTATCAGCAAAATATCACCAATACGGTTATGCCAGTCGTCGGTAGCGCTGTAGTGCAGCTTTGCGGGTACGTTTGTTTTTAGGTAAACCTCATAATCTTTAGCTTCGGTTTTTAACGCATTATAAGTAGCCTGAATATACTGCTTGTCCTTTGCGTAAAGCTCAACCAAAATTCCATCGCCAGATACTACAAATTTTGAGGTGTCAATAGCCACAGGTATTTTAATTGGATTCAGCGTATCAACCTTAGTCATGCCGTGGTCTGATACGAAAACAAAGTTTACATCCAGTCCGGTGGTTTTAACGGCCTCGTTAAGCTCATTTACTGCCGAGTCTACATAATGTACCTCGTGCTCAGTTTGCGGCGCATCGGGGCTGTACAAATGCCCTGCATGGTCAACCTGCGGAAAGTAAAATGTAATTAAATGCGGGCGCTGTTCAGGAGGCAGTTTAAGCCATTGTACAACTGCGGCAATACGGTTATGTATGTCAATCTTCTCGTTATAAACATAATAGTAGCTTGGGCGGGTATCTTTAATGGCCGCTTCTGATGCTACCCAGTAAAAACTTGCCGACAGCATATTTTGCTGCTCGGCTAATACCCAAAGCGGAGTACCACCATACCATGTACCATCGGCAACTTTTTTCTTATTACCCATGGAGTAAAAGTCTTTACGGTCGCGATCAAAAAAAGTATTGTTTACAAGGCCCGAGTGGGAGGGGTACAAGCCTGTAACCATTGCATAATGGTTAGGGAAGGTAACAGATGGGTAAGATGGTACCATTGATGCTGCACTAACACCTTCTTTCCTAAGTCTTATCAGGTTTTCCGCATTGTATTTATCGGCGTAATCCCAACGGAAGCCATCTGCAGATATCAATATAACATATGGTTTTTTTTGTTGTGTTGTACTGTTCTTTCGGCTGGCAATTATTTTTTGCGTGGTATCAATAACTGGCGTTGTTATCTGACTAAAGCCATTCAAACAAAACAAGACGAGAATTAGGAATAAGCTATATTTTTTCATGCTGATTTTATCGAGGGTAAAAATATACAATTAAGGTTAAGCGTGAGATAGCGTATTGTAAAATGTTACGCGTATATAGCAATAAACTTACAAAAAGTTGTTACTTAACCAAGCTGATAATAGCTACCTTGTATTAGCAAAAAAACTTGAAATGATGTTGACCAGCAGGTGGGTATTTATTCCGTTAACCTTTACGTTTATGCTGCATGCTTGCAGTCAGCCTAAACACATTTACGCCAGTGAGTGTTCTGAAGGGATCATATATAAGCGTGTGAATTTTTCTAACCTAATAGACAGCATAAAATATTATGATAAGCAGTATGTAGAAGTGACGGGCAAATATGTGGAGGGTAAGAACCTTTCTGCTTTACTTAATGATAGTAACGTTATTGACCGTGGCAACAAACATGCCTTATGGGTGAATTTTTCGCAAGATTGCCCATTGATTTTAAGAGGAACACATACGGGTTTGTTTGAATATGGCGATGGTAACTTTTCAAAGATCAGCAATCATATCATGACTATTCGCGGCAAGGTAGATAAACACCAAAAGGGGCATTTAAAATCGTACAGAGGTGGTATTGATATGGTAAGCTATGTGGAATTGCGCTGATGCAGGTTTTTTATATTTCGAGTATTAGACCATCATAGGCTAACTCAATACCTGCTGGTAGTTCCCTGGCAATATCGGCATGCTTACCCAAGCGGTGACTGATGTGTGTAAAATAAGTTTTTTCGGCATTAATATCCTGAGCGAAAGAAACAGCCTCATCCAGCGTAAGGTGCGAAATATGCATCTCTTTTTGTAAAGCATTTATCACCAGGGTTTTTGATCCGCGAATTTTTTCTTTTTCAACGTCTGATACTGTTTTGGCATCAGTGATATAAGTAAAATCATTTATTCTGAAACCCAGCACCGGCAATTTATAATGCATCACTTCAATAGGGATAAAGGACACACTGCCAATGTTAAACGGGGTTAAGTCGATACTGTGCAGGTTTATTTGTGGTAGGCCGGGGTAGCTTTTGTCGGTAAAAATATAAGAGAATTCTCTGCGAAGAGCGTGTTGTACGCGTGTGTCTGCATAAACATCAACCGGGCCATGCTGTTTAAAGTTGAACCCGCGTATGTCATCCATGCCTGCAATATGATCTTTATGCTCATGGGTAAAAACAAGGGCATCAAGGTGCTTAACATTGGCGCGCAGCATCTGGTACCTAAAATCAGGCCCGGAATCTACAACAATGGTCTTATCGTTTGATTGTATTAAGATAGAAGTGCGCAGGCGCTTATCATGCTTATTTGTTGATGTGCATACTTCACAATCGCAGGCAATTACGGGCACGCCCTGCGAGGTTCCGGTTCCTAAAAAAGTAACTATCACAGCTGCAATTGGGTTTGTTTTATCTGATGCAAAAATGCAGCTTGTTTTTCATCAAGCAATTTATAATCTATCTCTAAGGTACGCGCTAAGTCGGCTACAGACGCTATCTTGCTTTCCAGGTTCGCAAATTTATTTACCACTATTATACGGCTGCTTTGCAGCAGGCAGGCACCGGTTTTAAAATTACCCTTCTCATACCTTACGCGGTAACCGGCTGTTTTTAAGAGCAGTTCCAGTTTTTCAAGCGTGTGGTTGGTTATGGTAAGCATCGGGTTCAAAAATAATAACATTTTATCCATTTTAAGTGCTAATAATTTTAACCGAACTCAAATAATGTCATTTTTAAATTCACCTTTTTAAAATATTTTAAAAACTTTTAAGTCGATCAATTTTGATCTGAAATAATTTCTATATTGTAGCTGCAATCCTCAGCAATTATTTAACCTTATTAACTATGAACCAAAAGCCCGACAGGTTTCTTTCACTGGATGTTTTCCGGGGAATGACCATCTGTTTTATGATCATTGTAAACACGCCCGGTAGTGGCGCACATCCGTTTGCCCCACTTGAACACGCCGCCTGGTTTGGCTTTACCCCAACAGATCTGGTATTTCCTTCTTTTCTGTTCGCGGTAGGTAATGCCATGAGTTTTACCACCCATAAGTTTGATAATTTAAGTACCAGTGCAGTGCTTTTAAGAATATTTAAAAGGGCATTACTCATATTTTTAATAGGATACCTGATGTACTGGTTCCCATTTGTAGAACTTCATAATGGAGCCTGGTCTGTAAAACCCTTTAGCGGCACCCGTGTAATGGGTGTTTTGCAACGTATTGCACTTTGCTATCTGTTTGCATCGTTGCTGGTTTACTTCATTAAAAATAAAACTACAATCATTGTCATTAGCATACTGCTCTTAATTGGTTACCAGGTAATATTACTGATGTATGGTGACCCTGCTGCACCTTATGGTATGCTAACCAATGCAGGTACTTACTTTGATAAGTTTGTTTTAGGCGATGCACATTTATACCACGGTGAGGGGATGCCATTTGATCCTGAAGGGATTTTAAGCACTTTACCTGCTATAGTAAATGTTATATGCGGCTACTTTGCAGGCAGGTTTATACAGGAAAAAGGTAAGGGTTACGAAACCATATCTAAACTACTTTTAACCGGCTGCCTGTTTCTGTTTATAGCCTGGTCATGGAATATGTTTTTCCCGATAGGTAAAAAATTATGGTCAAGTCCGTTCACGTTGCTAACTGTTGGTTTGGATATGATAATTATATCGGCTCTGATATATGTTGTAGAGATCCGTTCCTGGAACGGTGCTAACTGGACATCGTTCTTCACCACAGTAGGTAAAAATCCATTGGCTATTTACGTTCTTTCAGAGATTTTAGTAATTGCCTTCTGGATGATCCATGTTACAAAAGACAAGAGTCTTTTCGACTGGCTGAACAGTTCCATCTATCAGGTTATTGCACCCGGTGCTGTAGGTTCACTGCTTTTTGCCATTAGCTACATGCTGCTTTGCTGGACGGTAGGTAAAATATTAGATAAAAATAAGATTTATATAAGGGTGTAAGGCCCCCCGCCGGATTGACTCACCCCGACTCCGCTCCGCTGGTCGACCCTCTCTACAAAGTAGAGAGGGTGAAAACTTTTTTCTTACCCTCTTTCCGCTTGCGGAGAGAGGGTGGTCGAGCGAAGCAAAGACCGGGTGAGTTGACTAAACGTTAATACAAAATTGCAAATATGAAAAAACTAACCTTATTCCTTATCACGCTCGGCTTTGCTTTAAATGTTACCGCCCAGCAACCCCAAACCTATGCGGAAAAATTAGGTTGGCCTAAGGGTGCGCGGGTGATAATTCTGCATGTTGATGATGCAGGCATGTCACATGAATCAAACTTAGGGGTGGAGAAGGCTACAAGCGTGGGAGTGGCTAATTCAACCAGTGTAATGATGCCCTGCTCATGGGTGCCCGAGTTTAAAACATATTTAGATAAACACCCTGCGCTGGATGCGGGCCTGCATTTAACCCTAACATCCGAGTGGGATAATTATCGTTGGGGGCCACTGGCTGGTAAAGCAGCCGTACCGGGATTGGTTGATAAGCAAGGGGCAATGTATTCATCTGTACAGGCTGTTTATTTTACAGCTAAAGCTAATGAGATAGACCGCGAGATTCGTGCCCAATACGATAGGGCAATTACTATGGGTTTTGTGCCAACGCACCTGGATTCGCACATGGGAACGCTGTTTGCTAAAGATGTTTTTATGGAAAAATACCTTCAATTGGGCATTGAAAAGAAAGTACCCGTAATGTTTCCCGGTGGTGATGACCTATTTTTTCGTGCCGAAGCAAAAGCCGCGACCATAACGGAACTAAAAAAGCAAGGAAAATATAAAGAAGGAATGGTTATACCTGAAGTTGCTGCTTTAGGCAAGGCCAAAGAAATAGGCGAGATGCTTTGGAAAAACGGATTACCTGTATTGGATGATCTGCACAACAGCAGCTACGACTGGAATATGCCCGATATTGACCATAAAACTGATGAACAAATTCAAAAATTCTATACCGATCATTATATTGAAAGCATAGGCCGCCTGTCGCCGGGACTAACCATGGTGATAATGCACTGCACCGACCCATCGCCTAATTTTGACAGAATATCTGACACCGGCAAAAAACGTAAAGGTGATCTGCTTGCCATGACTGATCCGCGGTTAAGAGCGTTCCTGAAACAAAAAGGATTTATTTTAACTACCTGGAGAGAGGTAATGGAGCGGAGGATGAAGGTAAAAGAGTAAAATGAACCCCTTTTGTCATGCTGAACGTAGTGAAGCATCTATCGGTGAGTGCACCCCTGGCAGATCATTCGCTACCAATGACAAGTTTATTTAAAAATCACACCTTTGCTTTCAGCAGCAAGCGCCATGCCCAGCGGGTGGCCATGTTGAAACCGCCCCAGCTATCAACAAAATCAATAATTTGGCCAAGGCAGTTTTGGGTAAATTTATTACGGAAGTTTTTGATGGCATCCTTATAAACAGCGTCCGGATCAGGTATGCCAATGCGTTCATAAATCTCTTTTCGTACATACATAGTACGTACAAAGTAAATGTTCATTAGTATCACCAAGCTGTAAAGGGTCTTTTTAATATAGCCTGCTTTAGCCGTGTATCGTTCCAATAAACCTTTTGTGAAATGGATATGCCTGCCTTCTTCAATGTTGTGCAGCTCGAATACCTTTCTTAAAACACTATAAATTTCAGGTGCCCGCCTACCGTGGTTGCCATACATATCCGTTATCAGCTCAACAGAAAGGCTACCCATAAAAAGGTAATCGGCAGGCAGGCATTTGGTGCTCACCTGTCCGCTAAATCTGTGCATAGGTGTTTGTTTAAGTGGCTCGCCCTGCAATAAGGTTATAGTTTGGGCAAACATTTCCTGATGCCGGTATTCTTCAATAATCTCTCTTATCAAAAAACGATGTTCGGGACTATCAGGCGGGAGATCAAGAATAAATTTGGACATGAATACACAAAACAACGCCTCGCCCCAGCCATAAGAATACAACACCTGTACAACCTCATGGCGGCCCAGTTCTATTTTTTGTTGCTGTGTTAGGGTGTCATAAACAGGCAGGCCTTGTAAAGAGGTAAGAACTTCGGGCAGATACAAGTCATCAGCAGCGGGCATTTCATGCCAGGGTACATAAGTTTCGGGCATAAGAGGCCTTTCCTTACTTATCTTAATTAAGCGCTCAATCTCTTCTGCCTGCATAATATCTTTACCACATTAAACAACATATATTGTAATGAATAAGTTTTAATAGTAACGTTGGCTATTGCATTGAGGTTGCCTTGTGGCGTTTCCATCGGCCGTAATAAATGTCGGTAATTGTTGCAATAAATAAAAAAGGCGATAAGTTAAAACCCATCGCCTCTCTATATGAATTTCCTAACTTCTACCGCAGATCCACAACCTCAACACCAGGGTATAGTTTTTTATTAAAAGCAAAAGTAGTTTCCGGAGCTTTAAAGTTGGGCGTAAAAGTGCGCAGTGTGTATTGATACCTGCTTCCGTTTTTATCAAATATCTGGGCGCTGTATAGCTGGTTCTTTACCTTGTCAATCATCAACCTCACTTTAAAAAAGCTTTTCTTACCATCTTCAGGGCTAAGATCAACCACCTGGTAAACTTTACCTGCAATTTTCTGCTGGCCGGTGTACAGGTACTTGTATCCCTTTTCATACATGGTAAATATCTGGGCTGGATTAAAGCCTTCTTCGCTATTATCCGCATCGCTTAACTGTACTTCGTTAGCATCTTTTAAGAAGGTCCACTGGCTTTTACCGTCGCTTATAATTTCCTGGGTAACCGTTGGTTTAGCCTGAGTAGCAGCATATAAGGTTACTTTGTATTTATTGGTTTTTGACCGGGCTATTAAAGTACCTGTTTGTTTTTCCTGTATGCCTGCCTGCTGGTTATCAATTGTTAAATTGAAATCAGTTTTTATGGCATCATAGCTACGATACTGCTTGCTTAGCTTATTTAAAATAACCTTGGCATCAGCATCTTTTTGAGCAAAAACATTTGTAATGGCTAACGCCGATGTAAGTATTAATAGAGATAATTTCTTCATATTTTAGATATTTTAAGCCCTCAAGCAACTAAACTATTGCGGCTTGTAATAGTTTAGAGCTATTTTACTTAAATAAGTTTAATCGCGGGGTTTTTGCAAGGTTTCCAGATGGCGCTCCAGGCTATACTCGTCAGGGTAAAGCACGTCGCGGGCCTTGCTGCCTTCAAACGGGCCAACAATACCTGCCGCCTCTAGTTGGTCAATAATACGACCTGCACGGTTATAGCCCAACTTCATTTTACGCTGTATGAGCGAGGTAGAGCCTTGCTGATGCAATACAATTAAACGGGCAGCATCCTCAAACATCGGGTCGCGGTCATCAGGGTCAAAATCTTTGGCGCTGATGCCTGCTTCGCCTTCACCCACATACTCCGGCAGGAACATGGCGGTAGGGTAACCGCGCTGGTTGCCAATAAAGTCGGATATTTTTTCAACCTCGGGTGTATCAACAAACGCGCATTGTAAACGTATCAGGTCGCTGCCTGTAGATAACAACATATCCCCGCGACCGATCAATTGGTCAGCACCGCCGGCATCCAATATGGTGCGTGAATCTATCTTAGATAATACCCTGAAAGCAAGCCTTGCCGGGAAGTTGGCTTTAATAGTACCAGTAATTACGTTTACTGAAGGCCTTTGCGTAGCAATAACCAAATGGATACCCACAGCACGAGCCAACTGCGCAATACGGGCAATAGGCTGCTCCACCTCTTTACCGGCGGTCATCATCAAATCGGCAAATTCATCAATTACCAGTACAATAAATGGCAGGTAACGGTGTTTTTCCGGATCGCTGATCTTGCGGCTTACATATTTTGCATTGTATTCTTTAAGGTTACGTACCTGTGCATCTTTAAGCAGGTCATACCGCTGATCCATCTCTATGCAAAGCGAATTAAGCGTGTTTACTACCTTTTTAGTATCGGTGATAATAGCATCGGCTTCATCAGGCAGCTTGGCTAAAAAGTGTCTTTCTATCTTACGGAAGAGGGTCAACTCCACCTTTTTAGGATCAACCAAAACAAACTTCAGTTCTGAGGGGTGTTTTTTGTATAGCAGGGATACCAATATAGCGTTTATACCTACAGATTTACCCTGACCCGTAGCACCTGCAACCAGTAAGTGAGGCATCTTGGCCAAATCGGCAATAAATACTTCGTTTGAGATGGTTTTACCTAAAGCAATAGGCAGGTCCATAGTATTGTTCTGAAACTTTTCAGTAGCCAAAACAGAACGCATAGATACCATTTCGGGGTGCTGATTAGGTACCTCAATACCAATAGTTCCCTTGCCCGGCATAGGGGCAATAATACGAATACCCAAAGCCGCTAAGCTTAGCGCAATATCATCCTCTAAATTCTTGATCTTAGAGATACGTACACCCGGCGCAGGTATAATTTCATACAAGGTTACTGTTGGCCCAATGGTTGCCTTTATCTTGTCAATTTCAATATTGTAGTGGTTAAGCGTTTCAACAATTTTATTCTTGTTTGCTTCCAGTTCAGTAGAATCTACCGATATTTTATTTGAACCATGGTTTTCAAGCAGATCAAGTGTTGGGTATTTGTATGATGCCAGCTCAAGTTTATGATCATAAGTGCCAAACTGTTCAAGCAGGCTTTTGGCTTTTTCGTCATCACTTGTCTCAATATTCATGACGGGGTTTGGCCTGGTCACATCAATGGTTAGTGGTATTTCCTTATCTTCTTCGGGTTCGTTACTTACATACGGGTCCGGTGTTAAAACCAAGGGCTCATGAAACACAGGGTTTTGCACCATTGGCTGCTGTGTAAGCGGCACGGGGTTAACAGTTTTTTGCAGGTTATTATCTTTTACACGGTTGCCGTTTCTTGGCCATTCTACAGGCAGTGAAGGTTCTTCCTCAACCAGTTCAACCGGCTCGGGTGATACTTCTCCATCTACAGACATCGGCTCAACTGACCTACCGTGTAGGTTAGGAAGCTTAAAATCAATGTTATAAGCAATAATCAACACGGTTAGCCCAGCAAAGATCAGTATCCCGGCAGTGCCTGGTTCACCTACCTGGGCACTCAATAACCTGTTGCTCCAAAAGCCAAATTCACCTTCTAAAAAATGCGGATAATCAATAATAAACGCGTGAATAAAACCTATGGTTATTGATAAAAAAACCATAGTGAACAGCGTATATGCCAGCATTTTGCTAACCGAAAAAAGTTTTATCTTAAACAGTAAACGGTAGCCTATAATAAAAAAGATAAACACAAACCCAAACGATGCTATACCAAACCACTCAAATATAAATTGGTTAGAAAGCAGCGCCCCAAATTTGCCAAGCCAGTTGTCAACCATTGGGTTATTCACCCCGTTTTCCATTAATTCTTTGGTGGTTTTAAACAGGTTGCCCCAGCCTCCGTTGGCTTTAGAAACATAGCTTTGGTCTTGCTGCCAGGTGAACAGGTATGAGGTAAAAGCGATGAGGAAAAATACCGAAAGCACTAAAAAGAACAGGCCGATGATCTTAACAGCACGGCCATCGCGAAGGTCAAATAATTGCAAACGCTCACCGGTCTCTTTTACAGGCCTTTCCCTTTTAGGTTTAGCCCCGGGTTCGCGTGGCTGATTCTCTTCCTTAAAACTGTTTGATCTAAACTGGTTTCCTTTAATCGGCATCCTTAATATTAGCGTTTAATTGCAAATATAAAGTTATTAGATTAAACAGATATTTTTAATTTTTTGACAGCTTAATTTAACGCATCCATATGTTGTTGACTTTGCGTTGGGACAGGCAGCCGGTAAGGTTCACCCCTGATGCTACGGGTAAAGACAGGTTATTAATACACAGTTTGTTATTCAAACTGCAATTCCCATTTATCCTCACCACCATCAACTACACGGAAAATAGTTTTTTGTACTGATGCATCACTATTAGATGATACGATTCTGATGGTTTCATGATCGTGGTACTCATCAGTTTTAGGTACCATAATGGCTGTCATTGATTCGGGATTGCCTGATATAGTTATTGTTTTCATCTTAGTTATAGGTTAAGATAGGCTTAACAAACTAAGCATGAATTGGTTTCTTTATATTTAGTGAGATACTGCATGCAAGAGAATAAATGCTCACTCCGTTTAACATGCATGACAAACTGCGTCATTGAGGTACGAAGCAATCTTCGATAGAAGAGTCGACTATAAGCATGTAGAAGATTGCTTCTTACTTTACAGCAATGACGCGCAGCTACTCATGACAAAGTGCTATCTTGTTTCTTGGCTCTAATCTCTTGCCTCTTACTAATGCTTTTTTCGCTTTAATAAACCACCGGTGGTATCATCAACACTTTGTTGTACAATAAACGCGGATGGATCTATCCTGAGTATTTCTTTTTTAATGAGCGGCACTTCCAGGCGGGTGGCTACTGTGAAAATAATTTCGCGCGGGGTGTTGATGTGTCCATCCTTGCCATAACCGCTTTTGCCCTGGTATACGGTTACGCCACGTCCAAGACTTTGGGTGATGGCTAAACGTATATCTTCGCCTTTGGCTGATATTACAGTAATACCGGTGTATTGTTCCAGACCATTAAGTATAAAATCAATCATTTTTGAAGCAGAGATGTAGGTAAGGATGGAGTACAACCCCGATTCAACACCTAATATAAATACTGCCGCGGTAAAGATGACCACATTTAATACCAGTATTACATCGCTTACGCGCACTACCTGCGTTTTTTTGCTTACCAGCAGGGCTGCAATTTCTGTTCCATCAAGCACAGCGCCACCTCGGATGGCCATGCCAATGCCGGCACCAATAAATAATCCGCCAAAAACAGCTGTCAATAATTTATCGGGTGTAACATCAGGGAAGTGTACAAAGGCCAAACAAAGTGATAACCCAGCTATAGCTGCTGTGCTTTTTAAAGCAAATATAGCACCCAGCTTACGATAGCCTAAGAACAAGAAGGGAGTATTTATAATAAAGATCAAAACTGACAGGGGCATCTGGGTAATATTAGCAAGCAATATGGATATACCAGTAACTCCACCATCAATAAAATGGCTTGGCAGCAGAAAACCCTTTAATCCCATAGCGGCAGATAATATTCCAGAAATAATTAAAGCAATATCAATAAGATGAGATCTGAATTTCATACAAGCAATAAATATGATGTGGGGTTAAGATAATAAAAATCGGCAAAATTTTAGCCGTGACGAGGGAATTTTAAAGCACTTCCTTCTTAATAGTGTTGAATAAGATTGATTTACCAACCACTATTTAATCCCTCTTTTAACGCGGCCTGATAGTTTTCCAAATCGAAGGAATACAGGTAGGGAGCTTTGTGAGCGCCACCTTTACGGGTTTGGGATAATTTATTTAATATACCAAAACCCAGCATTCGGCGCTGGAAGTTTCGGCGGTCAAGTTTTTTATCAAGAATAGTCTCATAAAGCTTCTGCAATTCAGGCATTGTAAATTCCTTAGGCATTAGGTTGTAACCTATTGGTTGATAGTTTAGCTGCAAGCGAAGCGTATCTAAGGCGGTCCGGAATATAAATTCATGATCCAGCTGAAATTTAGGCAGTTCGTTGAGATAGCGCCAGGTGCATATTTCAGAGAAAGCATCGGGCGTTGGAGTAACGTTAAAAAAATCTACCAATGCGTAATAACCTATAGATATAAAGCGGCGGCCAAAAAAGTTGTTTTCAGGCGGTAGCATATCCTTATACATTTCGTTATGGATCTTGGAACGGTCAGGGTCGCCAAAAACATGAAACTGTTTCAGGAAAATCTCGTCGATGCCTGTACGCACTTTTAATATACGATTGGCGGCGGTTTCAATAGGCTCTTGTTTCATAACAAAACCGCCTGGCAGGTACCATGCATCTTCGTTATTGCTCTTGAGCATTAACACCTTCATTTGCCCTTCATGAAACCCAAATACCACACAATCAATTGATATATGGTCGAGATATATTTTATTAGCCTCGGCCCAAAAATCTTCCAGTTCCTGTTTAGTTAACATTTATGTTATTCTGTAAAAAATTACTTTGATTCTTTGAATTTAATATCTACAATTGTGTCCCAATTACACCAATAATTAACATTACTTTAATAATCAATTATAGTTAATAAGTTTAACATACTTTAATAATGGAAAAATTAACTTTGTTTATGGTGTTGCGGAGTAATAAAAACCATTTACCCCAATGAAAAACTTATTTACAAACAAATTCTTTTTTAAAATAACCGCTTGTGCGCTGCTTACCGTGCCTGTTAATAATGCCATAGCACAAAAGCAAGCTGTAGATGCAAAAATGAATACTTTTATCAGTACGCTGATGAAGAAAATGACCATTGACGAAAAAATTGGTCAGCTTAACCTGGTTACGGGAGGTATGGCTATTACCGGTTCGGTTACCAATAATGGTATAGATGCTAATATAAAGAAAGGTAATATAGGGGGCATATTTGGTTTGTATGGCACAGCCAATGTACGTAAAGCCCAGGATGAAGCTGTTAAAAATACCCGTTTGCATATCCCCATGATATTTGGGTTGGATGTTATACATGGTCATCGTACTATATTTCCTATCCCGTTGGGAATGTCAACCACCTGGGATTTGGAACTGATTGAGCAGGCCGCACACATTGCTGCTAAGGAAGCTACTGCCGAAGGTTTAAATTGGGTGTTTTCGCCTATGGTGGATATTGCCCGTGATGCGCGCTGGGGTCGTATATCTGAAGGAAGCGGTGAAGACCCATGGTTAGGCGGGCAAATTGCCGGTGCTATGGTTAGAGGGTACCAGGGTACCAGCATGAAAAATGCCGATGCTGTAATGGCTTGCGTAAAACATTTTGCTTTATACGGCGCTGCCGAAGCGGGCCGGGAATATAATACGGTTGATATGAGCCGCATAAGAATGTATCAGGATTACCTGCCACCCTACAAAGCCGCGCTTGATGCGGGTGCCGGAAGTTTCATGAGTTCTTTTAACGTGGTTGATAATGTACCTGCAACGGGTAATAAATGGTTGCTTACTGATTTGTTGCACAAACAATGGGGTTTTAAAGGCTTTGTAGTATCTGATTACACTGCTGTAAACGAAATGACCAGCCATGGCATGGGCGATTTACAAACAGTATCGGCCCTGGCATTAAAAGCCGGTTTGGATATGGATATGGTGGGTGAGGGTTTTTTATCTACACTTAAAAAATCATTAAGTGAAAATAAAGTAACTATTGATGATATTAATCTGGCTTGCCGCCGTGTGTTAGAAGCTAAATATAAATTGGGTTTGTTTGATAATCCTTACAAATCTATAGATCCGGTAAGAGAGCAAAAGGATGTAATGACAGATGAGAACCGCAAGGCGGCCCGAATTACAGCTGAGCATTCATTTGTATTACTTAAAAACGCTAACCAAATATTGCCATTAAAAAAATCAGGCGGAAGCATTGCTGTAATTGGCCCGCTGGCAGATAATAAAAGAGATATGCTTGGCACATGGGTTATTGCCGGCGAGTGGGAAAAATCTGTAAGTGTATTAGAGGGTATAAAACATGTGGTTGGCAATAATGTACAGGTTAATTATTCAAAAGGAGCAAACATTACTGATGATACCACCTTTATGAAGCGTCTAAACTTTGGCCCGGGTATGGTTGGCCTTGATGCGAAAGCACCTAATGATATGATAGATGAGGCGGTTAAAACTGCTGCTAATTCTGATATTATAGTAGCAGTTGTAGGCGAATCGCAAAGCATGAGTGGTGAATCATCAAGCCGGTCAGATATTAGCATACCTGAAAGTCAAAGGAACCTTTTAAAAGCTTTAGCCAAAACAGGGAAGCCTATAGTAATAGTATTGTTTAACGGGCGCCCGCTTACCCTTAACTGGGAAAATGAAAATGCAGCTGCTATATTAGATGTATGGGCGCCGGGTACAGAAGCAGGTAATGCCATAGCCGAAGTATTATTTGGTAATTACAATCCGGCAGGTAAGTTAACCACAACGTTCCCGCGTAGTGTAGGGCAGATACCTATTTATTATAACCATTTAAATACCGGCCGCCCTTATTCAGATGGTCCAACCAAATTTAAATCAAATTATCTTGATATTTCGAATGATCCGTTATATCCATTTGGGTATGGTTTAAGCTATAGCAAATTTACTTACAGCAATGTTAAACTAAGTAAAACCAAGCTTAAAGGTAACGAAACATTAACAGCTACAGTTACGGTAACCAACACCGGCCCATATTCAGGTGAAGAAGTAGTACAGTTATATATAAGCGACCCGGTAGCAAGCGTTAGTCGTGCAGTAAAAGAACTAAAGAGCTTCAAAAAAGTTAATTTGCAAATAGGAGAAAAAAAGGATGTTACCTTTAATATAACTCCGCAGCAATTAAAGTTTTACAACAGCCAGTTAAAATATGATTGGGAGCCCGGCGAATTTGTGATCCAGATAGGAACAAACTCTGCCGAAACAAAAGCAGCCAAAGTGCAGTGGATGAGGTAATAAGCTGCGTTTATAAATAAAGCAAAATTTTTTAAAAACTGTTTATACATAATTAATAAAAATATGCCGTAGCAATAAACTACGGCATATTTGTTTTATACAATATTTATACAAGGGGCTATATTAAGAATAAGGTAACCACCTTAAATTCCCCAAAAAAATACAGGTTACCATAAACTACCGTAATATATTATTAACAAAGAGTTAATGCTCTATTGATTTAGTAGCGCTTTTATTTAGAAACTTTATATAAATTTTTAAAAAGTTTTTGAAATACAATGAATCTTGGTGCTTTTTATAAAAAAAGATGGCTTTTTATTGGTAAATGTATTGTATAACAAGATTTTTACATTGCTAACTTTTTACTAAAGCAACCAGTTTATTAATATTTATTTAATGGAATATTAATAAAATATAAAGTAGATGAGTTTTTGCAGGAAAAAATAAATAATTCATAATTCTATTATACGAACTTGTGTAACCTATACACTATATTTATATTAGAGCATTACCATTATAAACTTTTCTATTTAAAGAAAAGCGAACAAAACTTTAACGAACAAGCAATAACAATGATCCTACTAAAAACAGGCTCACAATTAAAGCAACGTAAATAATTTTAAACAGGTAGTTAGCGGTATATGATTAAACCTTTACATTTTTTTCTTTATAGCAATTTTTTCAGAGGGCATCTCACCCCTTTCTTTAAAGAAAACACTTTAAGTTTTTCATTATCGCCACTCCCGGTGCATATTAATCATCATAACAGATATTAAACAAGATCTTAAATCAAATAAATTAATCAACTAAATCTCAATCTCATGTTTAAAAGTTTACTCCTTAAAGGAAGAGCATTATGCCTGCTATTATGCTGCATGATATCTTCATTGGTAGTTACAGCTCAAACAAAGCACACAGGCCGTGTTATTGGCAGCGACGACAAGTTGCCGGTAGTTGGCGCCACAGTGCGTGTTAAAGGTACTACCACCGGAACACAAACGGACGTTAATGGACAATTCACCTTGAGTGTTAGTCCGGGTAACGTATTGGTGATCTCGTATCTGGGATACATCACACAAGAAGTTACAATTGGCAGTAACAACAATATTTCAGTTGTGTTACAAGCCGGTAACAACACACTAAACGAAGTAGTAGTAACAGGCTACACCTCGCAGCGTAAGAAAGACATTTCTGGTTCGGTATCGACAGTGAATGTTGCTGAGGCAATTAAACTCCCTACAAGTAATGCCGAGCAATTTCTGCAAGGCCAGGCTTCGGGTGTTACCGCTATTACACAAGGTGCTCCGGGTGCTGGTGCACAAATCCAGATCCGTGGTATTTCTAACTTTGGTAACTCAAGCCCGCTTATCGTTATTGACGGTGTACAAGGCGGTAACTTAGGTAACATTAATCCTAGTGACATCGAATCTATATCGGTATTGAAAGATGCCGGTGCAACCGCCATTTATGGTGTTGCGGGTGGTAATGGTGTTGTTTTGGTTACAACCAAAAAAGGTAAGCAAGGTAAATCTATATTTAATTATGATACTTATTATGGTACAACCCGCCCTGTTGGTGGTAACCCTTTTAACGTATTAAATGCTAAAGATTATTTAACCCTTGTTAAACAGGTAGATCCAAAAAGTAGTTTGTTTTTAGCAGATGGCAGTATTGCTGATTATGGTGTACAGGGTAGCTTTAATGGAAAAAGTGTTAAAGGCCAGTTTGCATCCGGCGCACCAGAGGTTGATGCTTCACGTTATAAACTTGATAATAACAACCCGGCTAATGACTACCTGATACAGAAGTATGATAACAATGTTGGTACCGATTGGTTCCATGCTGCTTTCAAACCGGCTTCTACACAATCTCACACTATATCAGCTAGTGGTGCTAACGACAAAAACTCTTACTATTTTTCTGCAGGTTACTTAAATCAAAAAGGTACTTTAATCAATACCTATTTTAAAAGAGCACAAGCACGTATTAACACAACCTTTAATATTAAAGAACACTTCCGTATTGGTGAAAATGCAACCATATTCTATACGTTATCTCCAAATGGCCAGGGTAACTTGCCAAGTGGTAACCAGAGTGAAGGTAACGCAATATCTATGATATACCGGATTGAGCCACAGATACCTATCTATGATATTAAGGGTAATTATGGTGGTACTTATGCTGGTCCAACACAGTTAGGTAACGCTACCAACCCTGTTGCTATAATGCAAAGACAGGCAAACAACCAAAACAAATACTGGAACATAGAAGGTACCGTATTTGCTGAGGCTGATTTCTTAACTCACTTTACAGTTCGTACTGCATTCAGCGGTGTTGTTAAAAACTTCTATAACACATCTATTGGCTACAGGCCTTATGATAGTGGTGAAGGCCATGGAGGTAATAACTCATTCAGCGAATTTTCACAATACGAAAACTATTACAACTGGACTAACACTGTTAACTACAATCAAATTTTTGGTAAACACAGCGTTAAATTCCTGGCCGGTTATGAGCAAAAGCAATACGCTGGCCGTAACTTAGGTGCAACAGTTAACAATTTACCATCATTAGATCCTGCATTTGTTACTATCAGTAATGGTAATCCTTTAACTGCACCTTTTAGTAATAACTTTCAGCCAAATGCAACTCAATCATTATTTGGCCGTTTAGATTATATTTATAACGATAAATACATTTTAGGCGCAACTCTTCGTCGTGATGCATCTTCAGTGTTTGCTCCAGGCAAAAGAGCGGGTTACTTTCCATCAGTATCATTAGCATGGCGTATATCTCAGGAAAGCTTCATGAAAGGCGTTACCTGGTTAAATGACCTGAAACTACGTGGTAGCTACGGAACATCTGGTTTCCAGGCTAACGTACCAGGCGCAAATGCTGCTACCTTATTTGGTTTAGATAAAGGATCATCATTTTATCCAATTGATGGCGCTATAAACAGTGCACAACAAGGATACTTTAACAGAACTATAGGTAACTCTGCTACTACATGGGAAACAGATAAGATATTAAACTTTGGTTTTGATGTTAGCTTGTTTAATAAGTTAGATGTAACTGCTGAATATTATATTAAAAAATCATCTAATCTATTATTTAACCCGTCTTTACCGGCAACAACTGGTGGTGCCTCACAACCATATGTGAACTTGGGTGAAGTAGAAAATAAAGGTGTTGACTTATCAGTTAACTACCGTGATAAAATTGGTAGTGACTTAGGTTTTAATATTGGTGTTAACTTTACTTCATTTAAAAACAACATCAATTCAGCACCTTACAGCTTTACACAAGTGGGTAGCCGTATTGGTGATATCGTAAGACAAACAGTTGGTCATCCAATTGGTTCATTCTACGGTTATGATGTTATAGGTTACTTTTCATCTGCAGCAGATGTTGCCGCTTCACCTACACAGGCGGATGCTGCTCCTGGCCGTTTCAAATACAAAGACGTTAATGGCGACGGTAAAATTACCGATGCTGACCGTACTTATTTCGGAAAAGGTAGCCCTGACTTTACCTATGGTTTAAACTTAGGTCTTAATTACAAAGGTTTCGATTTTAGCGCCGTATTTTATGGCTCACAAGGTAACGACAACTTTAACTATATTAAATACTGGACTAACTTCTACAGTTCATTAACAGGTAACAAAGGTAATGACCTGTTACATAACGCATGGACCCCAACTAACCTGAACCCTAAAGCTCCGATTGCGGAAGCTTCAAGTACATTCAGTTCAGCTGGTGTTGTTAACTCTTACTATCTTGAAAATGGTTCATTCTTAAAAATGCGTGTAGCACAATTAGGTTATACGTTTGGTAATGGATTAAAAAAGATCGGAGTTGATAAATTAAACGTATATATACAGGGTACCAACCTATTCACAATTACTAAGTATACAGGTATAGACCCTGAATTACAAGCAGTTGCTGGTAACAGCCCTGGTGTTGATTTTGGTAACTACCCTAACAACGAGCGTAAATTCATATTAGGAGCTCGCTTAACATTTTAATTACGGGATAAGTAAAAAAATATAAGATGAAAAAACTAAATTATAAATTAATCATTGTAGGCTCCGTAGCTACACTTGCATTCTCAATGTCATGCAAGAAGTTTCTGGACAAAACGCCTACCGGGTCATTAAATACAGTGGTTTTAGCGAACAAAGCTGGTGTTGATGGTTTATTAATTGGTGCGTACGCGCTGGTTGACGGTGTTTACAACAACCAAAAAGGGTCTCCGTGGACTACCGGTACTGATAACTGGATATATGGTAGTGTAGGTGCCGATGACGCTCACAAAGGTTCAACCCCTGGTGATCAGCCAAGTGCTGCTGATATTGAGGCAAGAACAATGGGTAGTGTAAATGATTATCTTGATCCAAAATGGAGAATGAATTTTGCAGGTATACAACGTGCAAATGATGTTATCCGTGAAATACCTTTGGTAAAGGATGGCTCATTAACTGCCGATAACATTGCACAGGCAACTGCCGAAGCTCGTTTTTTACGTGGTTTCTATCACTTTGAATTAGCTAAATTATGGAGAAATGTTCCTTATGCTGATGAAACAGTAACCTATGATAATGGTAACTATAAAATTGGTAATCCTGGCCCGATATGGGACAAGATAACTGCAGATTTTGCAGCAGCAGCAGCAGTATTGCCTGCTACCCAGCCACAGGTTGGCCGTGCAAATAAATGGGCAGCCAAAGCATTTCAGGCTAAAGCATTAATGTACGACCACAAATACACCGAGGCATTAGCTATCTTGAATGATGTTATTGCAAATGGCGTTACTGCCGGTGGTGCAAAATATGCTTTAGGTAAATATTCAAATAACTTTAACCCATCAACCAAAAATGGACCAGAGGGTGTGTTTGTGGTACAAACATCTGTAAAAGACGGTTCAAACGGGTTAAATGGTAACGCCGGTTCGGTATTAAACTTTGGTTCTGGTGGCCCTGCTACCTGCTGCGGTTTCTTCCAGCCATCATTTAGCTTTGCAAATGCATTTAAAACTGATGCGGTTACCGGTTTACCATTGTTAGATACTTATAACAATGCCGATCTGAAAAATGATCAGGGCGTTGACGCTGCAACTCCTTTTACGCCTGCAACTGAAACTGTGGATTCACGTTTAGATTGGTCGGTTGGTCGCAGAGGTATCCCATACCTTGACTGGGGAATTCACCCGGGAAAAGCATGGGCTCGTGATCAGGATGACGGCGGACCATACACTGCTATCAAAAACGTTTACTATCAGGCAGCACAAGCTACAACATCAGATACTTACGGTGGTTGGGCAGCTAACCAGTCAACAGCTAACAGCTATAATGCCATCCGTTTTGCAGATGTAATATTATGGGCAGCTGAGTGCGAAATAGAAATTGGTTCATTAGAAAACGCTCGTGCTTATGTAAACCAGATTCGTACACGTGCGGCTGATGCAACCGGATGGGTACACACGTACATTGATCCTACAAAACCTACTGCTGGTTACACAAGCACTCCTGCTGCTAACTACAAAGTTGGTTTATACTTAGTTCCATTTACTGATAAAGCATTTGCACGTAAGGTTGTACAAATGGAACGCAGGCTTGAGTTAGGTATGGAAGGTCACCGTTTCTTTGATTTACAACGTTGGGATGCTATAACCGGCGGCCCTATGGGTGCAGGTTTCATGGGTGCACAAATCAATGCTTATTTAGCACATGAGAATGCGGTTCCTAACTTCCCTATCTTATTAATTAAACAAGCTAAATTTACAGTTGGTAAAAATGAGTTATACCCTATCCCGCAAGAGCAGATAGACGTTACTCAAGGTAATATCAAACAAAACCCTGGTTATTAATAACAGGTAAAATTCAATAAAAAAAGAGGGGGAGGTTTTTATCTCTCCCTCTTTTTTTATTATATATTTGTTTCAGACCTATTGTAATGAGAGCTTTAAAATACCCCTTTTTGATCGCTATTGCGCTATTTGCTTATTCGTGTAAAAAAGCAACCCTTTTTGAAAAGGTTTCTTCGTCGCACTCTAATATTCACTTTAATAATGAGATAGTTGAGAACGATTCTATCAACCCGCTGGATATGCTTAACATATATAACGGCGGCGGCGTTGGTGTAGGCGATTTTAATAATGATGGCCTGCAGGATATTTACTTTATTGGCAACGCGGTATCTAACCGTTTATACATCAATAAAGGAAATTTGAAATTTGATGATGTTACCGAAAAGGCCGGAGTAGCGGGCAAAGGCGGCTGGGGCAGGGGAGTAGCCGTTTTTGATATTAATAACGACGGATTAAAGGATATATACGTATGTAATACTCTTTTAAACAATCCTGTTAAGCGCATGAACCTGTTATATATTAATCAGGGGCCTGATAAAGATGGCATTCCGCATTTTAAAGAAGCCGCACAGGAATATGGATTGAATATTAATATACACTCTACCATGGCATCATTTTTTGATTATGATAATGATGGTGACCTGGATATGTATCTCACCGTTAACGAGGCACAATCAACAGATAATACAAGCTCTTTCAGGCCCATACTTAAAGATGGTTCAGCGAAAAGCACAGGCAGGCTTTACCGTAACGATTATAACCCGGCTTTAAAGCATGGAGTTTATACAAATGTATCTAAAGAAGCCGGTATCCTTATTGAAGGGTATGGCCATGCTGCCAGCATTGCAGATATAAATCGCGATGGTTGGAAAGATATATATGTTACTAACGATTTTTTACCGAGCAACATCTTATACATCAACAATCACGACGGTACTTTTACAGATCGTACACAGGAATACTTTAAGCATACCGCCACAAGTGCAATGGGTCAGGATATTCAGGATATTAATAATGATGGCCTTGCCGATGTTTTTGAATTGGATATGGACCCGGAGGATAACTACCGTAAAAAAATGTTTATGCCAGGTACATCCTACCAGTTATATCAAAACTTTGATCAATACGGTTATCAATACCAATATAATCATAATACGTTGCAGCTAAATCAGGGGCCGCGTTTAGGTCAGAATGATTCTATAGGTGCGCCAATATTTAGCGAAATTTCATTTTTAAGTGGCGTAGCACAAACCGACTGGAGCTGGGGGCCTATGATAACCGATTTTGACAATGATGGTTTTAGGGATATTATAGTAACAAATGGTTATCCGCGTGATGTTACCGATCATGATTTTATAATTTTCAGGAATGAATCATATGCGATAGCAACCAAAAAACAAGTGCTTGATCAAATACCTATTGTTAAGATTCCTAATTATGCATTCCGTAACAGCGGTACACTGCAGTTTGAGGACGTAACAAAAAACTGGGGTTTAAATGTCCCTTCATTCTCAAATGGTGCCGCCTATGCCGATCTGGATAACGATGGCGCAATGGATATGATCATTAACAATATTGATGATGAGGCATACATCTACAGGAATACTTTAAGAGACAAGGATAAAGGAAATAACCATTATCTGCATATCCAATTTAAAGGATCAGAGCAAAATAAGGATGGCATAGGTGCCTGGGCCGATATTTATTATGACCATGGTAAACACCAGGTGTATGAGAATACACCGTTCAGGGGATATTTATCAACCATACAAAACATTGCCAATTTTGGCTTGGGTAAGGTTACTAAATTAGATTCGGTAGTTATAAAATGGCAAAACGGAAAACAGCAAACCCTGCATAATGTCAAAGCCGATCAAACACTTAAAGTGGATATTAACAATGCACATAGCAACTACAGTTTTGATGGGCCAAAAATAAATACACAATCGTTATTTACAGAGGTTACCAAAGCTGTAGGCATAAATTACATCCATAAATCAGATGATTTTGTTGATTTTAATGTGCAAAAGCTCATTCCTCATAAATTATCAGAATACTCGCCCGCAGTTGCCGTAGGCGATGTTGATGGTAATGGCTTTGATGATATGGTTGTAGGCGGTACATCAAAATATCCGGCACAATTGTTTTTGCAGAAGGCAAGCGGTAAGTTCATACAACGGAACATGGTAACATCTGCAACAGCTTCAGATAAGTTTAAAGACGAAGGCCTGCTGTTGTTTGATGCTGATGGTGATGGCGACCTTGACCTGTACGCGGCAAGCGGCGGTTATGAACAGGAGCCCGGCTCAAAATCATACCAGGATAGGGTTTATATGAATGATGGTAAAGGCAACTTTACCTTACAGCCTGATGCTTTACCGGCCAATTTCACCAGTAAGTTGTGCGTTAAAGCTGTTGATTATAATAAAGATGGCTCACTTGATCTGTTCGTATCCGGCAGGGTAGAGCCCTGGAACTATCCCAAACCGGTATCAAGTTTTATTTTACGTAACGATAGCAAGAACGGGCACATCAAATTTACTGATGTAACCCCAACCGTAGCAAAGGCTCTTACCAATATTGGTTTAGTGTGCGATGCCGCTTTTACGGATTATGATAACGATGGCTGGCCTGACTTGGTAATTACCGGCGAGTGGATGCCTGTCACATTCTTAAAGAACGATCATGGCACATTTAAAAACGTTACCAGCACTGCCGGCGTTGCCAATCAATTAGGTTGGTGGAACACCATTACAGGTGCCGATTTTGATAATGACGGCGATATTGATTACATAGTAGGTAACACAGGTTTAAATACCTTCTACAAAGCTACAGACCAATATCCGATGTATATAACCGCAAAAGATTTTGACAATAATAATAGCTATGATGCATTCCCATCGGTGTTTTTAAAAGACAAGAAGGGAGTGATGCAGGAGTTTCCGGCCCACACACGCGATGATGTGGTTAAACAGGTTATTAGCATGCGTGTAAAATATCAAAATTACAAATCATACGCCGTAGCAACCATGGATAGTGTGCTTACGCCCGAAATGCGTAAAGGAGCTTTAAGATTAAAGGTAAATACATTGCTATCATGCTACCTGCGTAATGATGGTAAAGGCAAATTTACCATGATGCCACTGCCCGAGCAAGCACAGATATCTCAATTAGCCGGAATGGTAGTAGATGATTTTGATGGCGATGGCAACCTTGACGTAGCCCTAAACGGTAATGATTATGGTACCGAAGTAAGCACAGGCAGGTATGATGCCTTTAATGGCTTAATGCTGAAAGGTGATGGTAAGGGTAACTTTAAGCCATTAACCATACAGCAAAGCGGAATTTATATCCCCGGCAATGGTAAGGCGCTGGTTAAACTACGGGGTGCTAAGGGCCAATACATGTTGGCTGCTACCCAATATAAAGATGCTATTAAGGTATTTGAATTAAAGAAACCAGTCCGCACAGTTAAACTGCAGCCATTAGATATGTTTGCTCATATAAAGTATAAAAATGGAAAAACAGCCAAACAGGAATTTTATAACGGCGGATCTTTCTTATCGCAATCGGCCAGGTTCTTTAATATTGATCCGGCAATGGCATCCGTAACTGTTACTGATAATTATGGGCATACAAGGAGTATACCTTTAAATTAATATTATATTGCCCAACCCAATTATGAAATACTTTAAGATATTACTTGCTGCTGCCTTTATATTGGTTGTTGTAAGTTGCAAACAAAAAAATAAAACCAAACTGCTAAGCGATGCCGAGGTTTTGCATGAAAATGTTGACCAGCTTACGCAGGTTATTATTTATGATGTGTTCAGTCCGCCGGTTGCGAGCCGTATTTATGGGTATACATCACTTGCTGCTTATGAGGCTATGCGTTTTGCTGATCCAAAATACAATTCAATTGTGAGCCAGCTAAATGGCTTTAAACCGTTGCCTCAGCCTCAAAAAGGTAAAAAGTACAACTTCGCGCTGGCTGCTACAAAAGCATTTTTTACAGTAGCGCATAAAGTAACCTTTTCTGTTGATACGCTAAAAAAATACGAGAACAAGGTGTTTGCTATGTACCAGGATAACCTGGACGATTCCACTTATGTACGTTCAATGGATTTTGGCGAAAAAATGGGTAAAGCCATATTAGGCAGGGCCGCGTTTGATAATTACCCGCAAACAAGGGGCAAACCCCGTTTCCTAGGTACGAATGATGACGGAAAATGGCGCCCAACCCCACCAGATTATCTGGACGGTGTTGAATTTTGCTGGGGTACAATGGAAACGTTCGCCGTAAAATCATCTTCAGATTTTGCCTTGCCACCGCCACCGCCATTTAGTAATGACAAAAATAGCGAGTACTTTAAACAAAACATTGCAGTATACAATCAAAGCAAAAACAATACAAAAGAGCAAATTACCATAGCCAAGTTTTGGGATGATAATCCTTTTGTTATACAGCACAGTGGCCATATGATGTTTGTAAATAAAAAGATCACACCGGGTGGGCACTGGATAGGTATTACTGCTATTGCCTGTAAAAAAACTAAGGCCAATGCTGTTAAAGCTGCACAGGCATATGCACTAACATCAATTGCTTTATATGACGCCTTTATTTGCGGCTGGCAGGTTAAATATACTACGCAATATATAAGACCGGTTACTGTTATTAACGATAAGATAGACCATAACTGGCTGCCTTTATTGCAAACACCACCGTTTCCTGAATATCCAAGTGGGCATAGCGATATTAGTGGTGCATCAGCAGTTATTTTAACCCATCTTTTTGGAGATAACTTTGAATACATGGATACAAGCGATTTGCGTTATATTGGCATGCAGCGTCATTTCGACTCGTTTTTTAAGGCAGCCGATGAAACCTCTATAAGCAGGTACTACGGCGGATTACATTACAAAATAAGCGTAGATGCCGGTGCCAAACAGGGCAGGCAAATAGGCGAATATATTTGGAACAAACTAAAATTGCAGAACTAAAATAATAACACAAGTATTAATGTTTTATGAAACCGAATAGAACTTTTTTATTTACATCATCTATACTATCATTTGTTTTATTGCTATCGGCAAGTACATTGTTCAATGGCTGTAAAAGTAAAACATCAACCACAGATGCTTATCAATTAACCGGCGATACTTTAGCAGATGGTAAAAACCTGATACAGCTGCATTGCACAAAATGCCATTCACTTGTGCCTGTAAACGCGCTTACAAAAACAGTTTGGACAGTGCACGCTTTACCTGCAATGGCCCGGTTCTTAGGAATATCAACCTATGGAGCAGATTACTATAAATCAGAAAAAGACACTGCCGGTTTGTCTCTTTTAGAATGGCAGAGTATAGTTACTTACTATAAAAAGTTAGCTCCCGATTCGTTAATGCCTGCAAAAGCACCGTCGCCTTTATTAAATGACTGGGCTGGCTTCAGCTTAATTAAACCGGCCAAGGTTAACGATATATGCTTTACTACTATGGTTGCTTCAAGCCCAACTACGGGTAAGTTATATACAGGAGATGTAGTATCAGGGTTTTTAACAGAGTGGAGCAAAGACCTTAAAATAAGCAATCAAACCAGGTTGCCATCAGCAGCAGTAAATGCCGATTTTATAAAAGATGCAACAGGTGCCGAACAGGCAATCATATCATGTATAGGCAGGTTAGATCCTATCGACTTTCCAAATGGCAGGATATTCAATTTGAGTTTAACAGGTGGTAAAAGTCAGCAGTTAACAGAAGTTGCATCAGATCTTCCGCGACCTGTACAAACCCTTAATGCTGATTTTGATAAAGATGGTACAAACGAAATTGTAGTATGTGGGCAGGGAAATTTAAAAGGTGGCGTATTCCTGCTAAAACCAACTGCTGATCGTAAATCATATAAGCAATTTACTATTACTGATAGGCCGGGAGCAGTGCAGGCGGTAACAGGTGATTATAATAAAGATGGCTGGCCAGATCTGATGGTGTTGTTTGGTGTTAATAATGAAGGTTTATCACTGTTTTTGAACGACCATAAAGGGGGCTTCACATCAAAAGAGTTGTTGACTTTTCCACCGGTATACGGTTCAACCAGTTTTCAGCTAACAGATATTGACCACGATGGCAACCTTGATTTAATATATACCTGCGGCTATAATTACCGCGATTCGAGGATATTAAAACCTTACCATGGTTTATACATCTATAAAAACCTGGGCGATTTTAAATTTAAACAAACCTGGTTTTACCCAATAAACGGTTGTACTAAAGCCATAGCTACTGATTTTGATAAGGATGGCGATTTGGATATAGCTACAATTGCCTTTTTTGCCGATATGAAAAATAAACCAGCCGAGGAGTTTATTTA
Source organism: Mucilaginibacter sp. (assembly GCA_028288285.1). Lineage (GTDB taxonomy): Bacteria > Bacteroidota > Bacteroidia > Sphingobacteriales > Sphingobacteriaceae > Mucilaginibacter. The sequence continues at coordinate 2,958 of JAQBNZ010000240.1, read as the reverse complement.
TTTTGAGCAGGATAAGCCTATGAATTTTAAAGCGCATGCTGTGCCGGTAAGTGAGTATGGCAGATGGATGTCAATGGAGGTTACAGATCATAACAATGATGGCAAACCTGATATTATTTTAGGCAATTATGCGAGCGGGCTATTGTTTCAACCTAACTTTACACCAAATTGGGATGAGCATACGCCATTTATAGTGCTTTTGAACAATGCAAAAAAATAGTATTTTCATGATATCGAGTTAAAGATTAATGCTAAATAAATCCAGGTTATCAGCCAATGTTTTAGCGCTTTTAATTGCCGCAGTAACAACTGCGGCAATTTTTATGCTTAACAGTTGTGGCGAAAGTAAAACACAAAAAGCCGAAAATATAGCAGCTGAAGGTAAAGCGCTTTCAAAAAAGTACTGCGTAAGCTGCCACCAATACCCCGAACCTGCGTTACTGGATAAAACTACCTGGGAACATGGCGTGCTGCCCGTTATGGCGGGTAAACTGGGTATACAACAAGAGATGGGCACGTATTACATGGATACCCACTCACAGATCAGTTTGGATGACTGGAATAAGATCATTAAATATTACAGTACTACCGCTCCAAAAAAACTAACCATACCTAAACAATATCCTGTAAAAGACTGGGCAATATTTACTTTAAAACTTCCTGCAAAGGTATTTAAGAACGGCTCGCCTGCCATGACCAGCATGATTAAGTTTAACTCTTTAGATAAGCAGTTATATACCGGAGACGCTGGAAATAATGTTTATAGTTGGGATAATAAATTAAATGCCCGGCTGGTAAAAACATTGTCATCACCAGTTACGGCTGCTAACTTCTTTAAAACTGCCGATGGTAAAAATGCAGGTGTATTTACCTGCATAGGAGTACTGCCCCCTAATGATCTTTTAAAGGGGAGCATGGAGCAAATAACATTCGGTATTAAAAACCCATCATCAACCCGGATAACGGATAGCCTGCCAAGGCCAGTACAAACAGTCGCGGGTGATTTTAATAAAGACGGACTTACTGATTATATTGTTTGTGGCTATGGCAATAACACTGGTGGCTTGTTCCTGGTGCAGCAACAGGCCAATCATTCATTTAAGAAAAAAATTATTCGTGCTATGCCCGGGGCTATACAGTTGGAAACAGGTGATTTTAACAACGATGGCTGGTTAGATGTATTATGCCTTTTCGCACAGGCCGACGAGGGCGTTTGGATGTTCCTGAACGATAAAAAAGGCGGCTTTACTACACGGAGTCTGTTGCGCTTTCCGCCGGTAAATGGCAGCAATAGTTTCCAGCTGGTTGATATGAACAATGACGGTAAAAAGGACATTATTTATACCTGCGGCGATAATAACGATTACTCCAGCATACTTAAACCCTATCATGGAGTGTATGTGTTCACCAATCAGGGTAACTGGCGGTTCAAACAAACTTTCTTTTATCATATTAATGGTGCCTCAAAAGCCATGGCTGCAGATTTTGATGGCGATGGCGATATGGATATTGCCACAATTGCCTTCTTCCCCGATTTTATAAATAACCCTTCTGAAGGATTTACTTACATGGAGCAAATCGGTCCAGATAAATTTAAAGCGCACGAGTTACCTATAAGCAAGTATGGCAGATGGATAACTATGGAAGTAGCAGACATTGACGGCGATGGTGACCAGGACATTATATTAGGCAACTTCTCTATTTATGGCGATAAACTTATCAATCAAAAGAGTTTTAAACCCAACTGGGATATGCACGGCCCCATCATTATGCTGGAGAATAGGACCCGGAAGAAATAACAAGGCGTAATGGCTCTTCATGTACGAAAGCGTACGTAGGACTGTCCATTATCGTACACCCAGCTAACTTAAAATGGCTTAACAGTAGCTAAAACGCACACTTTATGGTTGGCACTGGCTTTGAACAACTTGTATGTTCCTCAAAAAGCTCTCAAATTAAACCAACCTGTTATGTTAAAAAGTTTATTTAAAACCGCCTGGCGCAATGTATCCCGTCATAAATCGTACACATTTATCAATATTATCGGTTTAGGATCAGGTATTGCTATTTGTCTTGTCATTTTTGTGCTGATACAGTTTCATTCGGGCTTTGATACTTTTCATAGTAAGAAAGATAGGATTTACCGGTTGCTTACAGAGTACCATCATGCCGATTCAAAAGACATCTTCTACGGATCGGGTATACCGCGTGCCGTACCTCAGTCGCTAAAAACTGATATGCCGGAAATAGAGCAAGTAGCACCTATCTATCATCAAAATGACGAACAGTTACAGGTGTTAAATGCCGAGGGGCAGATAGAGAAGAAATTTAAAGAAACCGAAGGTGTATTTGCTACCAATCCTGCATTCTTTAAAATATTTGATTTCCCGTTACTTGAAGGCACTACTACATCATTAAAAGACCCGAATACGGTTTTATTGAGTAAAGAAACTGCCGAGAAATATTTTGGCGACTGGAAAACCGCTATGGGTAAAACCATTAAATGGAATAATAAAGATGTATTAAAAGTAACCGGAATATTGGCATCCATGCCCAAAAACACCGATTTTCAACTAAAAGTTGTAATATCATTAGGGACAGGTTTTACAGCAGATATACTTAAATCAAAAGATTGGGATAGCACCGGGAGTAATTTTGGCTGTTATGTGTTATTAGCTCCAAATGTTACCGAGGCGCACCTTACCCAAAGGCTGCGTGCCCTTGTAAAAAGAAACCACACGCCTGATAATAAAGACAGCGAAATAACACAGGCATTAGCTAATGTACATCTTGATGGTAAAACAGGTAACTATTCAAACAAATCCATCACCCCGCAAATGATTAAAATGCTGTGGATGATAGCTTTATTTATTTTGGTTATTGCCTGCGTAAACTTTATAAACCTGGCCACTGCACAGGCTGTTAACCGTGCAAAAGAAGTAGGTGTACGTAAGGTAC
>JAQBNZ010000055.1 GCA_028288285.1 Mucilaginibacter sp. | reverse complement strand
TAATACCTGTAAAGCGCAACAAAAAGATACGCTTATTAAAAATAATTCTGCAGCGACTACTTCTGTAACCGGTTCAATAATTGATGCAGTCACCGGTAAACCTCTTCCTTACGTGAGCATTGGTTTTACGGGTTCCAGTTATGGTACACGCTCTGATATGCAGGGCAAGTATACATTAACAGCCGCCGGTAGTTTTAAACAAGTAAGTATTACCTCTGTAGGTTATCAGTCTATTGTCAAAGTTATTCAGGTGGGTGAATCCAATACGCTGAATGTTCGGCTTCAGCCGGTTCAAAGCCAACTTAAGGAAGTGAAAGTATCTTCAAGCAAGAATCCACGCTATCACAATAAAGGAAATCCGGCTGTTGAATTAATTCGCCAGGTAATTGATCATAAGAGTCAAAATCAAATGGAAAGTGCGGATTACTTGCAATATGATCAATATGAACGAGTAGCTTTTTCACTTTTTAACCTTTCTCCCAAATTTGTTAACGGGCATTTTTTTAGCAAGTACAAATTTATGCTTGATAGTTCACAGGTAATAAACGGGAAGCCCCAGACCGCTTTGCCGGTGTTTTTCAGTGAGAAAAACTATCAATATTTCTACCGGAAAAATCCGGAGAAATCCATTAACATTCTTCAGGCTCAAAAGGAAGTTAATATTCTCAAATTTATTGATACAGTAGGCCTGGATATTTATCTCAATCGCCTTTATGGCAATAAAATAAATATTTATGACAACAACATCTTTATTGTTACCAATCAGTTTTTAAGTCCGGTTGCTGACCATGCACCTGATTTTTATAAGTTTTTTATTACTGATACCCTGCAGGATGGGCAGGAAAAATTGGTAGAGTTAAGTTTTACACCACGGAATAAAGGCGACCTTTTATTTGAAGGGAAATTATTAGTCACCCTTGACGGGCATTATTCCGTAAAGTCGTGCGATCTAAATGTCAATAAGCAAATTAATATCAATTTTATGCGGACGCTCAATGTTCGCCAGGATTTTACCCGGTATCAGGACGGTCATTATTACCTCGCAAAGAGCGCTGTTCGAGCTGATTTTGGTATTTTGAAAAGTAAAGGCATCGGTATTTTTGGAGAAAGAACGATGTTTTATAAAAACTATCGTTTGCATGAACCTCAACCTTCATTATTTTATGATGGCAAAACTGAGCAGGTGGCCCCGCATGCAACCCAAACAGACACAGCTTATTGGTCGCACCACCGGGTTGACACGCTACCTCAGCAAGAGGCGAATATATATAGTAAAGTGCTTAGGCTTGAAAGTATGCCATCCTTTAAAAGAACAACATGGATAGCGTCAACAATTGCTGGTGGCTACGGTGATGTTGGGCCAGTACAAATAGGACCCTTTGATTCATTTTATTCCTTTAACAATATTGAAGGATCACGGTTTCGCCTGGGTGCAAGGACGACGCCTGTGTTCAACCAAAATGTTTATCTGGAAGGCTATGGTGCCTATGGAAATCTTGATGAGCGATTTAAATATTATCTCGGTGCTTCATATTCATTTAATAAATTACCTTATTACCAGTACCCGAGTAATTACCTGAAAGTAAGTTATCAATATGATACCGACATACCCGGTCAGAATTTTTTAATTGAAAAGGCACAAAGCATTTTATTATCTATTAGGAGAGGGTCGAACGATTTGTGGCTTTACAACCGAACTTTTCGTTTGGATTATATTAAGGATTTTCAGAATCATTTTTCATTTGACCTCGGATTTAAAAGATGGCAGCAACAACCCGCCGGCACTTTAAGTTATCAACTCAATCAATCGCAATTTGCAAACATTCAAAAGTTAACCACCAGTGCACTAAGTTTGGGATTACGCTATGCACCTCACGAACAGATTATGCAGGGCACCATGTTTCGCCATACTATTCCAAGTAAATACCCAATCTTCAATTTGAAGGTTGATCAGGCGTTTAGCGGTCTGCTTAACGGATCATATGCATTTACCAATGTGAGCTCAAGTGTATACAAGCGTTTTTATTTGTCACAGCTTGGTTTTACCGACGTTACACTTCAGGGCGGCATCTTATTAGGAAAAGTTCCATTTCCCTTACTAAACATCCTTCCGGCAAATCAAACTTATTTATATGATGAAAATGCATATAATATGATGAATTTTCTTGAATTTGTGAGTGATCATTATGTTGGCCTCAACCTAACACATAATTTTAATGGTTTCTTATTAAACAAGGTTCCCTTAGTGGAACATTTAAAGCTGAGGGAATTTCTATCCTTTAAAATTTTATACGGTGGGCTTCGCAATGAAAATAACCCCTTTTACAATGCCGGGCTATACAAGTTTCCTACCACATCAAACGGAATTGCGCAAACGTATTCTTTAGGAAGTACTCCTTACACAGAAGCTGGCTTTGGAATTGGTAACATATTTAAATTCCTGAGAGTTGATGCCATCCGCCGGTTCAATTATCTCAATCATCCAGGAGTGACACCTTATGGTCTTCGCTTTAGTTTTTCTCCACAACTTTAATTATGACAACATTAACTTATTTCCCACCTATATTCTATGACCTGTTAACGGTTGTTGTTTTCTTTCTGATTTTACATTTTATAATTAAAGTGCTTGCCGCAGCCAATGCGAAAAAAAAGGAGGAAGAAAAACTACTTTATAAAAAAAGCCACATTATCAAGCTACACATGGTTTCTGAAACTGAGTGGGTTACACAAGGCCAAGGAGTACATACTGCATTTATTGAGTTAATGGAATTGCTGGCAGATGAGTCACAAATTATAACTCATGTCAACGAAAAAGGTGAAGGAACGATTTTTCACTCTCATACGTATGGTCCCTATTATTTTTGGAAGGGGTTTAAGTATAAAGGCCGGCGGATATTAACAGCACATGTTATTCCTGATTCAAGCAGGGGTACACTACCTTACTGGAAACAGTTATTGCCGCTTACAACGCGCTATCTTAAGTTAGTTTATTCATTTGCTGATATTATAATTGCTATTTCTCCTTCTGTTGAAGACGAGATAAAGAAGTTGGGTATAAAATCCCAAATTGTCCGTATTTATAATCCTGTGCTTAACGAAAACTGGGCACGTACCCCAACCAATAGAGATAAAGGAAGGCAGCATTTAGGTATAAAAAATAACGAGTTGTTAATTCTTGGAGTTGGGCAGCTACAGGAACGCAAAGGCGTAGAAGATTTTATAGATATGGCAATAGCGATGCCCGAATATAAGTTTGTTTGGGTTGGCGGCAGGCCCTGGGGCAAATTTACCGAAGGAATTAATAGAATTGACGAGCGAATAAAAAACGCCCCTTGCAACGTATCTTTTGCCGGTTTAATGGATCTTAAGGATATGCCGCCGATGTATGCCGCTGCAGACTTGTTTCTATTTCCTTCTTACCAGGAAAATTGCCCTTTGGCGCCCCTGGAAGCCGCAGCATCTGGCTTGCCTGTCATATTTAGAGATATACCAGAATATGGCGCATTGTACTCAACCCCTTACCTAAAAGCAGCTACTACGCCTGAATTTATTAACATTGCCAGGAAACTATTGACAGATCCTGAATTTTATGAAGGGTCTGTAGAACTTTCTAAAAAATTGACCAGGGAGTTTGATAAGCACAAAATTAAAAAGCAACTGATAGACCTTTATAGAAATACCACAGATAAATATTTTCAAAATTGAACTTGTCTGAAAAGTACAGCTAAAGAATAAAACATTGATGCAGGCACCATGCCTATTTTCCCAGGTTTTGGAGGGTGCGGGACATATCGTCGGGCCCGGATCATCCGATGATGAAGAAAACGAAATTATGGTGGGCAAGGCCGATGAATGATTAAGAAATATAGAAACAGCTGAACATACACTGGAAGGTAAATCATGACCCTGTCCAACACGGAGTAATATTTGATTGCACGCGTTGATTTTACTTCATCTAAAATATTAATGTAAATACCAAAAGCCGTTTTTAATTAAAATCATACCTTTTGCTAAAAGGTATGATTTTAAAATAAATTAACATTATAGAAATATATGAGCTTGCTAAATTATTAATTCAGAAATTGTTAATCCTTTGGTGTTGCTATAAAAATCATCGCTTAACAATGCAAAGATAGCTTTGCAAAAAAACTAACTTAACGATGAAAATAAAATTACTTAAAGTTTCTCGATGGTTGCTTATTGTAATTGCTTCGGTGTTTACTTATAGCAGCTTATACGCCCAAAACTTAACTATTCAGGGAATAGTTTTAGATGATGCTAATCAGCCCTTGATTAAAACTGTTAAAATAACACCAAATAGCTTTTTACTCGTTTATTCAAACTTTAAATATAAAACTACAGAAGGAGATTTCAGAAAAGCAATTATAGTTCGTGAAGTTACTATAAACCTAAATGACTATTATAGCATACTAAGCACCTAAAGATGTATTTGGTTATTATGATAAAGGGCAGGATTTCGGGATCTTAAACCTTCATCTTGCCAGATACTTGATACAACAGGTTTTATTATTTACTGCGGTTATACGCTTGTATAACGAAGGGTTATACCAGTTAAACAGTATTTTTAGCCTGGGATTTACTATTGGTGAACTGTTAATTAAATAAGCAAAGGCCGGCTTTTAAACACCTTTTTTAAAAAATAGATTTTTTATTTAACACGCTTGTATATTTCCACAGATTGGCCATTCTTAGCACTATTGATCACCTGGGTATATTCGTCATTACCATTTAATGTTATCTTAATAGCAAATTTATGGCCACGAAGAAGAGAGTAATTTGATATTACCTCTTCCTCCCTAAGCGTATCATTCCTAAAAGTAAACACCCCGGTACCAAAACCATTTTTAAATTTGTTTTTTGCCTTATCCCGAGTGAGCCTGTGTATGAAAGTGAAATGTCCTCCCCAGAATATTTTATACTGTGTTATTTCTGTTGGTATCGTGTCCTTGCCTTTTATTGTATATGTTTTTTCCATTTTCCATAAACCATCAAGTATGGAGGTATCAGCTGGTGCGAATTTTTTATAGTCTTCTTTCAACACATATTTTACACCTTTTACTGTGGCATAGTCCGGAATGATCTGGGTATAACCATTGGGTTTTTTTGTAATTTCAAGCTTATAAGTTATGGATGAGTCAAGCGCTCTGCTGGTATAAATACTACGTTCCGTAATTCTGTTAGCCGAGTCAAGAGTATAAGTGCCAACACCAAATCCAACTGACGAATCAGGTACTATACTGGCATACATAAAGTGACGATCTGTATAAATTTTAATTTGAGTTCTCTTAATCGTAGAGTCTTTGCCTCCTCGGGTGAGCACTTGTTTTTCAAGTTGATATACACCTGCCTGGCTTCCCTGAGATGACTTTTCTTTTCTCTTACATCCTAAAATCAAGCAACTTAATAAAGCTGCATAAATTAAAATCTTATTCATATTGCTTAAGTTTTAATGTGAGATAGAGATTTATTTCATCTGGTGGCGTTTCTTATTTGGTGGTAAACA
>JAQBNZ010000157.1 GCA_028288285.1 Mucilaginibacter sp. | reverse complement strand
GTAATTTAATTGCTTTAATTTGCAGCAGAAATTCAGCTACTTGCTCTTCTGTTTCACTATTGATAAACATGGCTCAAAAATACAGAATTTATATTAACGAAAAAGTGATTTTGCTTACTTCAGTATTACCTGCCAATACTGACAAATTTCAATTAATTGATAATCAGTATCTTGATTTGAAACTTATTTATCATTGGGTAGATAAACACCAAGCTAAACATTTTTATGTGCTTTGCGATAACGCGAAGGAATTACTCAAAAAGGTTATAAAAAGTATAACGCTTATTGAGGCGGCAGGCGGACTGGTAAAAAACCAAAAAGGCGAATATCTTTTTATTTACCGCAATGGTAAATGGGATTTGCCAAAAGGAAAAATAGAGAAAAAAGAAAAGACTAAGATTACAGCCATACGCGAAGTAGAAGAAGAGTGTGGTATAAAGGTAGATAAACTGGAAGACAAGATATGTAAAACCTATCATGCTTATATTTACAAAGGTGAGGTGGTACTAAAAAAATCGCATTGGTTTAATATGAAATATACAGGCAAGGCCAAACTCGTTCCGCAAACAGAAGAGGGTATAACTGATGTGCGCTGGTTTAACCATGCACAAATAGAAATGATAATTCATAACACTTTTTCATCCATAATTGATGTGCTTGAAAAAGCAGAACTAATTAAAGATAGGGTAAAGCTTCTTTCGGAATAAATTGTGCCACATCGCCATTATAGCGTATAATTTCACGCACTATACTTGAACTAATGGATGAGTAACCCGGTTTACTTACTATAAAAATGCTTTCAATTTCGGGCTCTAAGGCATGGTTCATTTGGGCAATGGCTTTTTCATACTCAAAATCTGATACGGTACGTATGCCGCGTATCATATAATCGGCGCCAATGCTCTTGCAAAAATTTACGGTTAACCCTTCATAAGCAATAATATGTATCCTGTCATCATGTGCAAAAACAGCACGCAGCATATCTTCACGTTTAGCAACGCTAAGTAAACCTTGCTTGCTGCTGTTAACACCAATACCAATGTATACCTTATCAAACAAACTTACAGATCGTTTTACAATATCCACATGGGCTTTTGTAACAGGGTCAAACGAGCCAGGGAAAAGGGCTATTTTCATATGCAGAGTAACAAAATTGCTTTACCAAAAGTAATAATGATTTTTAATGTGCAGCAAAATAAGAATATTAATTGTTGGCAATAAATTCATCAAGGCTATAATATATCTTCAGGCCTGCAGCCTGGGCTGCCTTTACATCGCCATCGGCCCCTTTTGATGTACCCGGTATCCTTAAAATTGCATCGCATTTAGTTAGTAAGCGTCTGGCAATAGGGTATGATATTTCTTCATAAGCGTCATCGCCGGGATGTTTTGAATCGGCCTGTTTTAGAAGGGACAAGGCAAACCATTCGCCTATAACCGGTATATGCCCAGCCCTGAAAATTGGGAGAGCAACCTCTTCCATTCGCTGTAAATTTTGGGCCATAAGTTCCGGATCATCATTTGTGCCTGATCTGTAAGGGCCTGCTATTAATATGGTTAATACTTTTTTCATACTACCAGGTTGTTTAATTGAGCATATTGTAGGAGCATTATTGTTTTAGCATCTTTTATCTCTCCGGTTTTTATTTTGTTCATCGCATCTGCTAAGGGCATTTCTAATACCTCTATATTTTCGTTCTCATCAATCGCGCCACCACCATCGTTAACTTTCATGTCATTTGTATATTCTGCTATAAAAAAATGTAGTATCTCTGTAACAGATCCCGGTGACATATAGGCTTCAAATACCTTTTTTACGTCAGTGATTTTGTAACCGGTTTCCTCTTCAGTTTCTCTTCTAATACATTCCTCGGGGTTATCGTTATCTAATAATCCCGCACAACATTCTATTAGCATACCTGTTTCGTTGCCATTGATATAAGTGGGCAGCCTAAATTGTTTAGTTAATATTACTGATGATTGCTTTTTATTATACAGCAAAATAGTTGAACCGTTGCCTCTGTCGTAAGCTTCACGTTCTTGTGTAATTGTAACACCTGTATTGTCTGTAGCTTTAAACGTTATTTTTTTTAACGTGTACCAGTTGTTTGACAATATCTCCGTTTTAAGAATATTTATATCTTTCATTGATTGTTTTTGATTGATAATGATTATTTTTGATCAAAAATAAAACTATTAATATGAACTTTCAAAGTAGAAAGCAGAAAATATTTGATGAGTTAAATAAACACGGTGAGGTAGACATTAAAAAATTAGCATCGTACTTAAACATTTCAGAAATTACAGCCCGGCGAGACCTTAACCAAATGGCTGCAGATGGGATGCTTTACCGTACGCACGGTGGGGCAGTGAAAGTAAATCCGCTTGAAAAACCATATAGCTTTGCAAATAAAGCCGCTCAAAATTACGAGGTTAAAGATGCCATTTGCCGTAAAGCAGCTACACAAATAAATGATGGGGATATAATTTTTATGGATTGTGGCAGTACAGTTTTTAGGTTATGCCAGTTCATTAAAAACAAAAAGATAAAAGTTATAACAAATTCATTACCTGTAATTTATGAACTGCAAGATTGTGCTGTAAGCTTAAATATAATTGGTGGCGAATTTGATAAAGAGAGGCAGGCTGTACACGGTACTACCGCAAATGAACATATATTAAAGTATAAGGTAAACAAGGCGTTTTTAGGTGTAGATGGCATATCAGAGAACGGGCTTTTTGCAAATAGTGAAAGCGAGGCGGCTATAACTACAGCCTATGCATCAAATAGTGCATACACTTACATACTATGTGATTCGGGGAAGGTTGGCAGGGAAACTTATTTGAAATTTGCCGGACTTGATTTGATCAATGCTGTAATAACCAATGCTGATATAAATAGTCTTAAAGGCATTGAAGAACAGGGAATAGCCATACTGAATGTAAAAAGCTAATTACTCTGCTTTAAAAAACGAAAAGGACGAATGACCGTACTTACGTTGCTCAGTAAATGCCGGGTGATTGCTTAAGTTTTGCATGGATTGATGCTCAACTATCAGCATGCCATTGGGCTTAAGCAACTTTTTATCAAATATTATTTTCGGTATCTCAGGTATTTTGTTCAGGTCATATGGTGGGTCGGCAAATATCAGGTCATACTGCTCAGTTTCCATATCCAGGTATTTAAAAACATCAGCCTTAAAAGCTTCAATTTGTATTAAACCATGCTGGCGCGATGCATCTTTAAGGTAATGTACACACTGAATGCTGCGATCAACCCCGGTTACCTTTTCTGCACCGCGCGATGCAAATTCCATAGCAATGTTACCTGTTCCGCTAAAAAGATCAAGCACAGTAATATTATCAAACTCAATTTGGTTTTGCAGAATATTGAACAAAGCCTCTTTTGCAAGATCAGTTGTAGGGCGTACAGGTAGGTTTTTAGGCGGATTAAGCCTTAAGCCCTTTAGTTTTCCTCCGATGATGCGCATAACGATAAGGCAGCAAGGGTTAATATTTTGTGTGAATCAACTTTTTGCGGAAGTTCTAACAGCTCGATAGTATTTAACTTTACTTCGTTAAAAAACTCTGCCAGGTAGGCAACGCATTTATCGGTATCGTTTACGTCCCCGCTCATAATTATGCTTGTAGTTTGAGGCTCTAACTTTAGCTCCTGGGCAACAAACGCGCTATAATAAGCCAGCTCTTCGTGATTTTTATAAGTAAAGCAATTGTAAAAACGAAGGCTTGTGTTAGAGAAGGTTAAAAACTCGGCAGTATCATTTGCAATATTAACGTATAGGCTTGTATCTGCCGGTTTATTTTTTGCAATAGCGGTTATCCAGCCTATCGCTTTATGGTTCACCGTTGGGTTATCAAAGTCGGCCAGGTTAGTGGTTAGGTCATGGTTAACCTTATAAATAATTACATTATCCTTATCTGCCGCCTGGAAATACACATTTTCATTATCCTGAACATCAAGCAAACGAGCAACATCAGCCACATGATCTTTATCAAACAAACTATTTGGCAATAAAGTAAAACCGGTTGAAACCAGGCCAATTATTACCTGCTTATAATTAGCAGTTAAAACATCGCGCAAAGCCTTTGGATCTTTCAATTCATCCAATGGATAATCTTCTGCCCATGAAAGCAGCTGGTTATTAAAGGTTATTGCATAATTAAATGAGTTCGCGTTAATCTGTAGTAACAAATTGTAGCTGTGTGCCTGGTTAAGACTTAAACTCTCGTCGGTAAAATAATGTCTGTGCTCGCTCATGCAGTTTAAACAAAAGTAATATTTTTTGAATTACTTAATTAACATACTTATAACCATTTTTGCATGTGCCT
>JAQBNZ010000144.1 GCA_028288285.1 Mucilaginibacter sp. | reverse complement strand
CCAATATTGTATTGGTGTTCTTTTAATGCGATATTAGTTTTACATCATCAATCACAAACTAAACACATAAAAAAATGAACACTTACAATCCTTATATGTCATTACCAGGCATTACAACCGAAGAAATAGCATTTTTACACCAGGCTACCAATGATCTTACTGACACACAGAAACAAAGCTTTTTTTTGGCTTACTCTGGTAAAAGGAAAAGCCCGCAGGATATTTTAATATTTACGCTGCTTGGCTTTCTTGGCTTTGCGGGTATTCAAAGGTTTATAACAGGGCAAGTAGTTTTAGGTATATTTTACTTTTTTACAGTAGGGTTTTGCTTTATAGGTACCATTGTCGATTTGATAAACCATGTATCAATTGCACTGGAATACAACAAAAAAATGGCTTTCGAAAGCTTCCAGATAGCTAAGATGAGCGCATAATTAATAACTACTTATTTAAATAATTTGATGATGAAAACTTACAAAAAATCAACCACACATAAATTAACATCAGGTTTCGACAAGGAGTTAATGAATATTTTAATGAGCGACCTTAAGGCTGCCAAAGCAAAAGCTCATAACCGGTTAAAGATATAAGCAGCACTTAAACTTATACAAAAGATCAAAATGAGGTAAGAATTGGAGGGTCGGCAAATTCGATCAGCGCCAAAGAAAATATTACCCTTCGTTTTGATCTTTATTGTTTTTTATATATTGCCGTTTACATATTACGCCACAAAAACGAGAGGTCAGCGTAGCCGATATAAATAATTTAAAACTGGCACGCAAATAGCAATGCATAGCGTATAAACATTTATACCAATGATAATTCCGTTTAAAAAAGCACGTACCAGTATAAAAGAATTTACTGAAAAACTATCGCAGGATGGCTTTAGACAAATATTTGACCGTATAGATCAATTCAACATTAAAAAAGGAGTTGATACAATGGGGCTTGATAAGTTTATTAACCAATGCGCCTATCTGGCGGCGGGTTCGGGTGCTATATCAGGCACAGGTGGCGTTATTACAATGGTAGTTGGTATGCCGGTTGATTTTATAAACCTCATTACACAGCAGTTTAGGGTTACCATGGCCATTATGTATTATTACAAGGGCAGTTACAAAATAGGGTTTGATGATTTTATGAGCCTTGTGGCAACCTCTTTTAAGGTAGAAGCAGGTGTGGCCATGACTAAAACCATGATGGAAGGAATTGCAGAAAAGCTGCTACTGGCCTTTGGTGTACGCACCGCCGAAAGGTTGATTCCTGTTGTTGGTGCTGTAATTGGCGGAACTGCTAATTATTTGTTTGTAAAACGCATGGCCGAAAAGGTTAAGGATTTATATGCAGAAGAACAGATTATTATTCCAATAAGCTAACTACCGGTTAGCCGCAATATCATTAGTCAGCTTTACAAAATCAGCCACACTCAGGCGTTCGGCGCGCAGGTTAAGCGTTTTATCATCAACCATTTTTTCTTTATTGATAAGTGATGATAGTGCATTACGCAATGTTTTGCGGCGTTGGTTAAAGCCAGCCTTTACTACCTGCCAAAAAAGTTTTTCATCACAGCCCAGGTCCTGGTTATCGTTACGTGTTAATCTAATCACTGCTGATAATACTTTAGGAGGCGGATTAAATACACCAGCTTTTACTGTAAATAAATATTCAACCTTGTAATATGCCTGCAAAAAAACACTTAATATGCCGTATTCTTTACTGCCCGGTTTTGATGCGCACCGTTCAGCCACCTCTTTCTGGAACATCCCCACTACCTCGGGCACCTGGTGGCGGTTATCCAATATCTTAAAAAGTATTTGAGACGATATATTGTAAGGGAAGTTACCTATCACCGCAAGGCTATCATTAAATGTGGCTTTAAAGTCCAGCTCTAAAAAATCGGCATTAAGCAAGCGCGGGCCTAAATTGGGATACTTCTTTTTTAGGTAATTGTATGATTCGGTATCTATGTCAATCAAAAAGGTTTCGTAATCAGTCTTTTGCAATAAAAAGTCAGATAGGATGCCCATTCCGGGGCCCACTTCAAGCACCTGTTTATATTTACCGGCAGGGCGCAGGCTGTCAACAATTTTTGAGGCTATGTTTTTATCAGTAAGAAAATGTTGACCTAAATGCTTTTTTGCTCTTACTAATGTCATTATCAGTTTTTATTTAAGCAAATTAAGGCATATTTGTGCTTTAATCAGGAATTATAAACTGAAAATCTTTTAATTTGCGCTTATAAGCTTTGCCAGGTTAAAGCTAAAAGCCTAAAGCACAAAGCAAAAACAGACAACCGACTACATTATTTCTCCAACGGTTAATCAGTAAGATTGGTGGAATTAATAAAAAACCGGTGAAATCAACAAATAAAATGAGCGATAAACCTAAAATAGGAATAAGTATAGGCGATGTTAATGGCATTGGGTTAGAGATAATTATCAAAACCCTGGCCGATACTAAAATATACGATTATTGTACCCCCATTGTATATGGGCATACCAAAGTGGCATCATTTCACCGCCGTTCAACAGAAGTAGGCGAACTTAACTTCAACGTTATTATCGATCCATCACAAGCGGTGGCGAGGCGTGCCAACATGATCAACTGCTGGGAAGAGGATGTGCGCATTGAACCCGGCCAGGTAACTGCCGAGGGGGGTAAATATGCCTATATATCGCTGCAGCGTGCCACTGACGACCTGTTGAATGGACACATTGACGGATTGGTAACCGCCCCTATAAATAAAGATAACATCCAGAACGAGGAGTTCAATTTTCCGGGCCATACAGAATATTTACAGCACAGAGACAGCAAGCCGGAATCGTTAATGTTTTTGATAAGCGATACCCTTCGTGTGGGTGTGGTAACCGGGCATATCCCAATTTCAAAAGTATCTGAAAGTATTACAATTGAAAAAATTGTTGAAAAGCTTAAACTGATGAATACCAGTTTGCATGACGATTTCTGGATTCGCAAACCTAAAATTGCCGTACTTGGGTTAAACCCGCACGCAAGCGATAACGGGCTTATTGGTAACGAAGAAAAGGATATTATTATCCCTGCAATTGAAGAAGCAAGGAATAATGATGTGCTGGCATTTGGTCCGTATCCGGCCGATGGTTTTTTTGCCAACGGAACGTATCTGCAATTTGATGCTGTGCTGGCCATGTACCACGACCAGGGACTGATACCTTTCAAGCAAATAGCGTTTGAATCTGGAGTAAACTATACCGCCGGATTAAGCTTTGTTCGCACCTCGCCAGATCATGGTACAGCTTATGATATTGCCGGTAAAAACCTGGCATCAGAGGTCTCTTTCAGGGAGGCTTTATTTACTGCATTACATATTATCAGGCATCGGAAAGAAACTGCCGAGCTGAACGAAAACCCGTTAGTATTCACAAAGTTGAGCCGAGATAGGGACTAATGGTACCATTTAAGATACGGTTTTAAAAAAACTATCGTTTAGTTAAAACATTTATCTTTAAAATACATTTCCCTGTTTAATGAGTAATTTAATTAACCGCATTAGGTCAATTGATGCGTTTCGTGCGGTTACCATGTTCCTGATGATATTCGTGAACGACCTGGATGGCGTGCCAAATACCCCTCAATGGCTTAAACATGCGGCCGTAAATGCCGATGCTTTAGGACTGGCGGACACAATATTTCCTGCGTTTTTATTTATTGTAGGCTTATCTATACCCTATGCGTTTGAGAAGCGCCTTAGAAAAGAAGATGCCAAAATCCCCATGCGTATTATCACCCGGTCATTCGCGCTGGTATTTATTGGTTTTTTTCATGCCAATATGGAAACTTATGATGATGCCAACACCCTATTACCTAAACCGGTGTGGGATAGCCTGGCAACCTTTAGTTTCTTTTTCATTTTTTTAGATTACAGCAAATGGACCTCGCTTATTGGCCGATACCTGTTACAAGGCTTTGGGGTTGTTTTGCTGATAGCTATGTGCGTGCTGTACAAAAGTTCAGACCCTGGCCATCCTGGGTTGCATTTAACATGGTGGGGCATATTGGGGCTCATTGGCTGGGCTTACTTGCTTTGTGCCTTCATATATTATTATTCTAACGGTATACTATGGGTACAAGCTGCCGCCTGGCTATTCTTCATGTTTTTTAATATTGATTTCCATTTTGGGATGCTGAATTTTTTAAGTGGTATACAAAAATATGTATGGATTGCCGGCAACGGGGCTATGCAGGCCTTTACCATGGCGGGAGTGTTTGTATCTGTACTATACATAAGGCTTAGTCAAAATAACGAGCTTAAAATGCTTTGGGTGGCCATGATACTAATGGCCATAATATTATTTAACCTCGGATTTATTGTCCGTTATTTTAGCGGTGGCATATCAAAAGCAAGAGATACCCCTTCATGGGTTTTGATATGTACCGGCATAAGCCTGGTTATATATGCGGCGTTTGTTTTTGTAGTAGATATTAAACAAAAGTACAACTGGTTTAAAATAATAGAACCGGCAGGCACCGGCACTTTTATGTGCTACCTGATTCCCTTTTTAGTTTATCCACTATATCAAATGACAAATTTTGCGTATCCTGCTTATCTTGAACAGGGAACCGGCGGCCTCATCAGGTGTTTTTTATTTTCATTTGTAATTGTATGGCTAACCGGCTTGTTGCAGAAAATTAATATAAGGCTAAAGATATAAGGGTAAAAAGGTGACGCCGTCGGTTGAGCCGTTTTTAAAGAACCTTTCGCCCTTTACCTTTCGCCTTTTACCTTCCCCCAGCTCAAATGTTTATAACCCTTTTTCTATTTAAAAAAAACACTTTCCAGTTTTAGTTAATTTACCTACATTTGCGGGCTAATTGTTGCTCATTGAAATCGCTAAGGACATATTCAATCCCATTTACCGGCCTAAAGCTGGGTAAGCAT
>JAQBNZ010000103.1 GCA_028288285.1 Mucilaginibacter sp. | reverse complement strand
AAGGTACCTAAGTGATCCTCGTACTCAATATATGCGGTTTCTTCATCAGTATGAATTTCAAAATGATGAGCAACCAAATTGTGGTAAAATGAAATTTGCATTGTTCAAATAGTTAAACTCAAAAATATGAGGCCTGCATAAGGTAATACGCACCAATAAGCGGGATAGATGAACCAATTTAACAGCCAATACTATTTATGCAGTAATAGGTAATTTCATAATCCTTTCAAACTCGGGCCAAAAATGTTGTCCAAATTGCATTTGTACAGTATCTGCTCTAAGACTTATTTCATGGGTTGACCTTTTCCTTAAACTTCGTGTTGAGTTTATTAAAAAGCTCAAAATAATTATTCCCTTCACTCTTGCTGTAGAGCCATCATATTTTATAAGATAACCTATAAAAGGGTTCAGAACACCAATAATCTCTTGCTTTAAATTACCACTGCTAATACAAGAGGGAGATTTAAAAAACTGCTGGAGGAATATTGCTTCTTGGTAATATTCTTGCTGAAATCTGATATAGTTAAACCACATTTCCTTTATGCCACGATGCAGGGGAACAAAATTAATAGAAGGCAAAAATGCAACTCTAACAAGCCGGTTTACGCAGAGTAAACAGCATAAAGAGAGAAGTTCTTCTTTATCACGGAAATGGGAATTGAGCATGTTTCTGGAAACTCCTGCCTTTTTAGCGATCTGCTCTAAGCTAACTACTTCAAAGCCCGATTCACTTACTAAAGTTATAGCTGCATTTTTTATCTTTTGAGATATAGTTAGATGATACATGCTTTTTAATATTATTTATAAATGATATTTAGAATTCAATAAACTTTTTTATGTGGTCGTTCACAAAGTTTATAGTGTTTTCATTTTGTAAATTATTGTCTTCACTAAGTTCCTGGTGTATAGCAGCTAAGTGTATTTTAAACGGCATAATGTGCAAGTTAAAGTGGTTTGCTATCCCGGTAAAATGATCCAGTCCTCTCAAGTTACCATGTCGTCCGGTTGAAATGCCTACTAAAGCCGCTTTCTTATCATAAAAGGTTTGTGGAAACGAACAGGCATCAATAAAGCATTTTAATACACCCGGAAGGCTTCCATTATATTCGGGAATAATGAATATAAATTTTTTTGCATTGGAAAGTTTCTTCTGAATTGCTTCAAATACCACGCTTCTCTTTCCATATAAATCACTATCGATTATATCTGGAGGCAGGTCACATAGCGAAAATATATCCATATTAATCCCTTTTGTTTGAAGCTGTTTCTGATAATATTGCGCTGTTTTAAGCGAATAGCTGTTGGGGCGGTTTGTTCCTGAAATTATGAGATTCATGCTGATTAAAAGTTGAACAAAACTATCCCCAACTATACCAGAAACCAATCTCAATTAGGCAGTTAAAAGAACCAATTTTCAGTTAACCTTACGCGCCTTAAAATTCATCTTACATCAGTTATTTGTTTTTTCTTCAACCAGGTCTTCATCTTGCTGCCTTTTAGTTTTGAATACATTGATAGCTTTACCAGATAAAAGCATAATGTAGTACAGGAGCACAATAATAGCTAATAGATTGAATTTCAGACCTCAATAAAGGGTACTAATTAATTAATAAGTGCCAGAGGCTGTTCAACTCAATATGTATTATTGTTATATTCGTTAAAATAACCAATTATGAAGACGCCTAAATTATTACTGCCAATATTGCTATGTGCAATTTTATACGGTTTTATTACTCCCGTAAAAACATCTCCCTGGGAGCAACTGTTCAACGGGAAAGACCTTAAAGGCTGGGATACTTATATAGGACCAGACCTGGATGATAAGGGCAAACCTATAACCGGGACGCCTATTGGCTTAAATAATGACCCACGCAAAGTTTTTACCATAGTAAAGGATGGCGGTAACAATGTCATTCGCATATCCGGTGAAAACTGGGGTGCAATATCTACACAAAAAGAATACGAAAATTATCACCTGCAATTGCAGTTTAAGTGGGGCGCATTATCATGGGCGCAAAAGAAGGGTAAAAAGAAAGATAGCGGATTGTTATATCATTCTGTAGGTAAATATGGGGCAGATTATGGTGCCTGGATGCGGTCGCAAGAATTTCAAATAGAAGAAGGCAATAGTGGCGATTACTGGGGTGTTGCAGGTGGTATGGCCGATATACCAGCTATTAAATCAGGAGACGGCTATGTTTATAGTCCGCAGGGAACGCTTATTACTTTTAAAGAAGGCGGCGCTCAAGGCCGGCATTGCATAAAGGGCGGAGATGCCGAAAACCCATCTGGCCAGTGGAATACCCTCGATCTTTATTGCCATGGAGATACCAGTATCCATGTTATAAATGGTAAAGTGATGATGATTTTATATCATTCAAAACAATTAAATGAGGGACAGGAGCTGCCGCTTACCAAAGGGAAAATTCAAATACAATCAGAAGGGGCTGAAGTGTTTTATAAACAAATTAAGATACAACCTATCAATCAACTTCCCGAAGCGCTTTTAAAGCAGTAGTAATACTGCTTTAATTATGCATTATAAACTGGATGAATAATGCGAACAGCTTCATTGCCTGCAATTACTGCTTTGGTGGCCATTCTGTAAAACAAGGAGTGGTCAACAATGCCGGGCATCATTTTGATTTGAATATTTAATAGATCTGGCGCTATCAATTCGTTAAAATAAATATCGGCCAGTAAATTTCCATTTTCTGAGATAACCGCACCGTCTTTTTGAGTGCTCATGCGTAAGTTTACCTTACTCTGCGGATAATTTGTAGCCAGCCTGAAAAGTACTGCCTGCAAAGCCTGGGGCAAAATTTCAATTACCAGGGGATATGTTGTGTCAAGTTGCTCTGCAAGCTTTCCCTCATCACCTATTAAAATAAATTCATCAGCCATTGAGGCAAGTATTTTTTCGGTAGTATGTATTCCTCCTCCGCTTTTTAATGCATTAAGTTCTCTATCAAACTGATCGCATCCATCAAAATATATATCCAGGTGCTTTAACAAAGCAGGAGATTGTACCCTTAATCCGTGTTCTAATAAACGAGTAGTTGTTTTAAAGGAGGATGAAGTAAGAGTCAGAGAACCGACCAGATCGGTTCTCTGACTAATCATATCTGTTAAATGGGCAACAGTTGAGCCTGCCCCCAAGCCAATAGTTTGGCCCGCACTTATTAAATTTAATGCTGCCTTTGCTGCTTCAACTTTAGGATCAGCCATTAATTTGGAGTTTAAAATAAAGATTGCGCTATATTATATAGCAAAGTATTAAAAGTCGGAATATGCAACCGGGCGAATAAAAATTATATCGGCATGAGAAACATTGTGCTGGTATTCAGGCTTTGCTACTAATTCTTTCCAATAAGCATCCTTACCAAATGCATCCCAATGTTTGTCTCTGTCTTCTTTATTGTTAAATGTAGTCATATACATTAGGTTAGGCATATGGCTGCCGGCAATAACTTCTCCGTAAAAAACAGCGTTAAATCCTAACCTTTTAAAAAGATTGATCTCATCGCCTACGTTAAACATCCTTACTTTATTTACATTATACTTTTCTGTAGCACTTTCATAGCTGCGCAACTCATAAACCCTTTCTGATTTATTTGCTGTAAGATTTGGCACTGCGGTGGTAGGCATGCCCGGGAAAGCTTGTATTATAATTGCCTCTACACGGGTATAAGGAGCATCTTTATAATCGGCATCAATATAATCTTTGCCATCCGCTAAGTATTTTGTATCAGCTTGTAATTTATTTGCATTACCTGCTAATTTTTCCAGTGAAGTGAAAGGGGTGAAAACATAAATCATCCTATTCGTATCCTGTTGTACAACCGGTTTAAAAACGCCCACATTTTTCACTCCTGCCCTATGCATGGCCGGTATATAAGCCTGCTGCAGATATTGGTCAATCTTATCTTCCTGTGCTTGAGATTTAAAGTGATATATCTTTAACTCATAATAATTTTGAGCCGGAGCTACTGAAAATGCATTAGCACAGGTAAAAAGCACAAGTGCAAATAAAAAACAAGGGAAACGAAATGACAGAAGTTTCATAAGATATTTTCAGGTAAATAATTTATTGGTTAACAATAATCGGTTAAAAAATCAAATATATGTTGATAAAAGTAAAGTTTATAGGATATAAAAAAGAAAGGCCATGCGGCTAATAAATTAATTAGCTACCACTTTTGAAATGTTTATAATCAGATATATAACTGCATTGTGTTTCCTTATCAAAGGAAACGTTAATTTATCATTTAACGTCTCCTTTATTAAAAGGCGAAGCGGGTACATTAATGTTACTGAAAATTCATTTCATTTTCCGCGAATGTGCACAAACCACCCAGCAGGTTGCTAAGCTTAGCACCTTTCTCTGCAAGAGTGTACTCTGTTCTTGGCGGATTACCCTGAATGTAGTTTTTATTTACAAGTTCATGCTGTTCTAAAAATTTCAACCTGTCGGCCAAAATATGGTCGCTAATGTGTTCAAGATCTTCTTTTAGGCTGGTAAAGCGTGAATTCCCTTCTTCAATGCTAAAAAGCACCTCGGTCATCCATCTTTTACTCAATATATAGATCAATTCATTGAGCGCACACTTTTCTTCAAGGAATGATTGATTATGAAAATTCGATGAACTTAATTTTCTTTCTGCCATACTAACTGTTTAATGAGTAACTAATTACTTGTTTAATGATTGGTCTGAAAGACCATTTATTTGTTCCTTTGCAGTTAAGGTAATAGGATTTGTATACGTTGGTGTAAACGTATTAAATACTATAAATAAACGAAATTTTTTTTAAATAAAAAATAAAAACTATGAAATACCGTAAATTAGAAAACACAGATTTATTGCTTTCAGAAGTGACATTTGGTGCCTGGGCCGCCGGAGGATGGATGTGGGGAGGTACAGAGCGTCAAGAAGCTATTGATGCTATCAGGGTTTCTTATTCTCTTGGGGTAACTTCTATTGATACCGCGCCTATATACGGCCAAGGTACAAGTGAAGAAATTGTGGGTGAGGCAATAAAAGGATTGCCACGTGACCACTTTCAGATTTTAACAAAATATGGTATGCGCTGGGATCTTAAAAAAGGAGATTTTGGTTTCCATAGTAAAAAAAATAATGGAGAAGAGATTGATATTTATAAATATGCCGGAAAAGAAAGTATCATTAAGGAATGCGAAGACAGCTTAAAAAGACTGGGGACAGATTATATTGATTTATACCAGATACACTGGCCCGATTCGACTACGCCCATTTCTGAAAGCATGGAGGCTGTTGCCAGGTTAATTGAGCAGGGTAAGGTGCGTTATGCCGGGGTTTGTAACTATACTGCTGCTCAAATGGCCGAGGCAGAAAAGTACATTACTCTTGCCTCAAATCAAGTTCCGTACAGTATGGTAAAACGTAATATTGAAAATGAGCTGATACCCTATTGCCTTGAACATAAAAAATCAATTTTAGCTTACAGCCCTTTAGAGCGCGGACTATTATCAGGTAAAATGAAGCCCGGATATGAGTTTGCAAGTGGCGACCACCGTAAGGATGTGACCTTTTTTAAGGATGAAAATTTAAGCAGAACAAATGAATTCCTGAATTTAATTAAGCCTTTAGCAAATGCTAAGGGTTAACACTTAGCCAGCTTGTTATATTATGGACATTGCAGCAACCTGGTATAACCGTTGCCCTTGTTGGCGCAAGAAATAAAGAACAGGCAGTCGACAATGCCCTTGCATTAAATACCACACTTACAAAAGAGGAAGCAGAAATAATTTCTGATCATCTTGCAGAACTGGAATTGGTAGCTTAAAACAAGATAAGCAAGAAACTAAATTGCCCCGTAAAAGAAAAGGCAACCCTTATTGCCTTTTCTTACCCCTATTTTTAACACACTATTGATTTTAACCTGTACAAAATAATTGTGCAGGTTAATTTTTATAGGTATCTATAGTTTTTTACGAAGCCTTAACGGCTTATTTATAAACCCGCACCGTTATATTCATCAGTTGTATTATTTCTTTACTTAATAAATTTATTCGTAAATAGGCGCATAATTTAAATACACAAAAATGAGGAACCTTAAATTACTTACAACATTCACCATCCTTTTAACAGTGCTCCTAAATTTATCTGCACGGGCTCAGCAAAAATCAATCGGTATTTTTGATGGACAGGTAGATGTGGGTGCAAAAACTAAACCCGGAGCAGGTACCTATCTGCCGCAAAACCAGCAATACATAATTTCAGGTGCGGGCTACAATATATGGTTTGATCGGGATGAGTTTCACTATGTGTACAAGCGCATAAAAGGAGATTTTATATTATATACCAAAGCCGAGTTTGTTGGATGGAATGGTGTAGAACAGCACCGCAAGGTGGGATGGATGGTGCGCCAATCGCTTGATGACAATTCAGCACATGTTAACGCTGTTGTACATGGAGACGGACTAACTTCACTGCAATACAGAAAAACAACCGGTGCCACTACCGAAGAGATAAAATCAAAAATTACCCATGCCAGCGTCATCCAGCTGGAAAGAAAAGGGAATACTTATACTATGCGGGTGGCAAAATACGGAGAGCCATTCGTTACTGAAGAGATAACAAACCTTGATCTGGGAGAGGAAGTGTATGTGGGATTGTTTGTAGGTTCACATAATGCGGATGTGGCTGAAACCGGTGTATTCAGAGATGTGCGTATCACAATTCCATATCCGGGTATTGCAGATCAAAGAACGCCAATGACACTGGGTAGTAACTTGGAAGTAATGGAGGTGGCAACAGGCAATCGTGAAATTATATATACAGTGCCTTTTTCTATACAGGCCCCTAACTGGACACTTGACAACAAAAGCCTTATTTATAATGACAATAAAGGGTTGTTATATGCCTTTGATTTAAAAACACGTACACCCAAACTATTAAACACAGGAGATGTAAAGAATAACAATAATGATCATGTGCTATCTTTTGATGGGAAAATGATTGGGTTAAGCAATTTCGTAAAGGAATTAGGTGGCTCAATTGTTTATACGGTACCTGTAACCGGAGGAATCCCTAAACAAGTTACTCCTAAAGGCCCTTCCTACTTGCACGGCTGGTCGCCGGATGGAAAAAGTTTGGTTTTTTGCGGCGAGCGGAATGGAGAGTATGATGTGTATAAGGTGCCTGTTAATGGTGGTAAAGAAGTGCGTTTAACCACAACAAAGGGCCTTGATGATGGCCCCGAATATACACCTGATGGAAAGTATATCTATTTTAATTCAGTACGTTCCGGATTAATGCAAATATGGAGGATGAAACCAGATGGAAGTGACCAAGAGCAGGTAACCAATGATGACTTTAATAATTGGTTTGCTCATATATCGCCCGATGGAAAATGGATGGTGTTTCTTTCATTCTTAAAAGAAGAGGTTGAGCCGGGAATACACCCACCATACAAACATGTTTATATCAGGTTAATGCCAATAGCCGGCGGTAAGCCAAAAGTATTGGCATACGTTTATGGTGGCCAGGGCTCTATAAACACGCCATCGTGGTCGCCAGATGGTAAACATATTGCCTTTATCAGCAATACTAATCCGCCGGAAGCCGTTAATAATAAGTGAGATTTGTTGAATTAGCTTATCAGTTTTTTTAAGTTAGGCATACTTTCTGCTAATAAATGGCGCTAACTTATTTATTAGCTAAATATACTTTTCAATTAAACAAGTATGTGCTTAGTTTTACGTTTTAGTAAACAGGCTATTATTAAATAGCCAATGGCTCATATTATATTAAAATAGAGAGCATAATAGCTTAAACTAATTTACATTTCTGTCCAAAACGACTTTATTGTCATCACAACTATACGATTACCTGTTTAATTAAAAATTATGTCCGGTAAAAAATCTAATAATCCATCAGATAGCGAAGAGTTCCTTAATGGAACCCGCCGTGATTTTCTTAAGAAATCGTCTTTATTAACGGCCGTAGCCTTAACGCCTGGCAGGGTTGTTAAAGCCGCAGAAGAGCAGTGGGATGAGAAAATAGCAGGCGTTTTTGAAAAAGTATCTCTGCATCTTGAGGTAAATGGTGTAAAACATACCGTAGCTGTTGAGCCGCGTGTAACTCTTTTAGATTTATTGCGCGAACAGCTACATCTAACAGGCACCAAAAAAGGCTGCGACCGCGGGCAATGTGGTGCCTGTACGGTGCATGTGAATGGGGTACGTGTAAATTCCTGCCTTAGCCTTGCAGTAACCAACGAGGGTAAAAAAATAACAACCATTGAAGGGCTTGCAAATGGAGATGAACTGCACCCAATGCAGGAAGCCTTTATTGAACATGATGGCTTTCAATGCGGGTATTGCACCTCCGGGCAAATCATGTCTGCAGTGGCTTGTATCCATGAAGGCCATGCAGGTTCAGAAGCCGAAATACGCGAACACATGAGCGGTAATATTTGCCGCTGCGGCGCCTATCCTAATATTGTAAATGCCATACAGGCGGTTAAAAACGGAGGACAGTCATGAACCAGTTTCAATATGTAAGACCGGCAGAGGTACCAGCTGCGGCTAAAGCGTTTACAAAAGGGCCAAATACTCATTTCCTTGCTGGCGGCACCAATCTTATAGATTTGATGAAGATGGGTGTTGTAGTGCCGGAACGGTTGGTAGATATTAATCATCTTCCTCTTAAAAAGATTGAAAAAACGCCGGGGGGCATAAGCATAGGCGCTTTGGCAACCAATACGGAAGTGTCAATTCATCCTTTAATTAAAGAGAGTTTCCCTTTATTATCATTAGCTATAAACGCAGGGGCATCACCACAGTTAAGAAACATGGCTACAGTAGGCGGTAACTTAATGCAGCGTACCAGGTGTCCATACTTTTTTGATACCACTATGCCTTGCAATAAACGTGTACCCGGCTCGGGTTGTGGTGCATTAGAGGGCATCAATCGCATGCATGCCATTTTTGGCGCAAGTGACAAATGCATAGCAGTAAACCCAAGCGATATGAATGTAGCTTTGACTGCTCTTGATGCTACTGTGCATGTAACCGGTTTAAAAGGTAAAAGAGCTATAAAGTTTGCAGACTTTCATCGCCTGCCGGGTGAACACCCAGAATTAGATAATACCCTGCAAAAAGGCGAGCTGATAACGTCTGTGGATATACCTGTTTCGCCTTACAATAAAAATGTTCATTACTTAAAAGTGCGTGACAGAACTTCTTATGCATTTGCATTAGTATCGGCAGGAGTAGCTTTAAATATAGAGAATAATACAATACAGGGTGCAAGACTGGCTATGGGAGGAGTGGCACATAAGCCATGGCGATTAACCGAAACCGAGGCCTTCCTGAAAGGGAAACCTGTTAGTTTAGATGTATTTAAACAAGCATCGCAAATAGCCATGCAAGGAGCCAGGGCCTATGAGTACAACAAGTTTAAATTAAAATTGGCACCTAATACTATCCTTCAGGCTTTAACAACGGCAGCAGGATTAAAAGCATAACCATCTTTCATCAGCATACACAGGCATTGTCATGAAAAAAGAGACTATAGGAGATTCGTTAAGACGGGTAGACGGTAGATTAAAAGTAACCGGTGGCGCTAAATACTCGGGTGAGTATGAGGTGCCTGGCTTAACTTACGGCGTGCTCGTTCCGGCTACTATTACCAGTGGAACTGTAACCGCTATTGATAGCAAGGCTGCCTTACGTGCACCGGGCGTGCTGGCAGTTATTACGCCGTTTAACGCTATTAAAGTACCGGGTTACCAACCAGAGGCACCTACACGTATTAAAGGACTAAAATTATTTAATGATACACAAGTGTATTTCAACGGCCAGCCAATTGCGCTTGTGGTTGCCGATACATTTGAAAGGGCAACACATGCAGCGGGCTTAGTTAAAGCTACATATCAATCGCAACCGCATGAAACCAACTTTCATAAAAACATAGAAAAAGGCGTTAGTCCGCAAAATAATAAAGATTATGTACGCGGCGACGTAAATGCTTATAAGAATGCCCCTGTTAAGATAGAGCAGGAATATATGCTGCCATCAGAGATGCATAACCCAATGGAGTTGCATGTTACCACTGCATTTTGGACAGGCGATGATAAGGTTACCCTATACACTAAATCACAGGGGGTAATTAGCTCACAAAGAGCTGTAGCAAATGCTTTTCAGCTCGATGCAAAGAATGTACAGATCAATTCGCGTTTTGTTGGCGGTGCATTTGGTTCGTCCCTGCGTACCTGGCCACATGAGATTGCTGCTATACAAGCAGCTAAAATGGTTAAGAGACCTGTAAAGCTAACACTCACGCGTGAACAGATGTTCACTTTAGTGGGTTATCGGCCCTTAACTATCCAAAAAATAGGTTTAGGCGCAACAGCAGATGGTAAACTTGTAGGTATCAGTCATGAGTCGCATTCTCAAACCGCTGCTTATGAAGAATTTACAGAGCGGTCTGTTAATGTTTCCAGGTTTTTGTATGACATACCTAATGTAAATACGCTTTATAAAGTTGTTCCGCTAAACGTTGGTGTGCCTGCACCCATGCGTGGCCCGGGTGAGGCAACAGGCTCATTCGCATTAGAGTCGGCGCTTGATGAGCTATCTTATGCGGTAAACATGGATCCTATTGAGCTTAGACTTAAAAACTATGCAGAAACTGATCTGGAGAAAAATCTTCCCTGGTCAAGCAAATATCTTAAAGAGTGTTATCAGAAAGGTGCTGAGCGTATTGGCTGGTCCAACCGTGCTGCAAAACCCGGCACCAATCGTGATGGCGAATGGTTAGTTGGATACGGAATAGGTTGCGGAGCATTTGGTGCTTACCGTTCACGTGCATTGGCCAAAATTAAACTGATGCCAGATGGCAGCGTAAACATTAAAAGCGCAACAAGCGATATAGGACCCGGCACGGCAACATCAATGGTGCTGATAGCGGCAGACATTTTAAATATCCCTGCCAAAAGAATCACCTTTGAGTTAGGAGATTCTTCTTTCCCGGTGGCACCTACACAGGGTGGCTCGGCAACCATTTCTTCAGTTGGTTCAGCTGTACATGATGCATGTATAGCATTAAAGCAAAAGCTGAACGCTTTGGCAGGCAAGGTTGAAGACAGTAATGATGATATTGATTATGCTAAGGTTCTAAGTCAAAATAATTTGCCTTTTCTGGAAATCACCCAGGAATCAAACCCTAACGAGGAGGCCAAAAAGTACTCTATGTATTCTTTTTCGGCACATTTTGCCCAGGTATATGTACATCCTTTAACCGGAGCAGTAAAAATTAAGAAGGTAGTAGCAGTGGTAGATGCCGGTAAAATAGTAAACCATAAAACAGCAAGCAGCCAAATGATAGGCGGTACTGTAGGTGGCATTGGTATGGCTATGACAGAAGAAGCAGTTTTTGACGACCGGTTTGGTCGGTACATTAATGGGAACTTCGCAGATTATCACGTACCGGTAAATGCAGACATACCTCAACTGGAAGCTATATTTATTGACCGCCCCGATCCTATAATTAATCCTATTGGTACCAAAGGTATTGGCGAAATATCCCTTATTGGCGTGGCTCCGGCAATTGCTAATGCTATTTATAACGCAACAGGGAAAAGGGTGAGGGAGCTTCCTATAACACCAGATAAATTGATTTGAGATGGATTATCTGTATTTGTTGCTATATTTTAGACGTTTAATAAAATAATCATGAATAAAAGAGTAAGCTTCATTTTTCTTCTATCGGCTTTTTTAATGATAGGGCTGTTATCCTTTAAGTTGATAAAGGGAATTGAAGGAAAGAGTAACCCGGAGGTACCTAATGCAGGCTTAACACTGCCTGCAGGATTTAACGCAGCTGTTATTGCCGAAAATTTAGGTGGTACACGGCATATTGCTGTAAGCCCTAAAGGCGATATATACATAAAACTTGACAGGCCCAGGAATGGCAAAGGCATATTAGTCTTGCATGAAAATGCAGGCAAAGCCGAAGTAAAAACCAGTTTTGGTGATTATGGGGGCACGGGCATTGCCATAAAAGATGGCTACCTGTATGCTTCGTCAAATAAGGATATTTATCGTTATAAATTAAATGCAGCTAACGAGGTAATTAGCCCAGATCAGCCTGAAACAATAGTTACCGGGCTGCTTGATCGCCGTGCGCATAATTCAAAATCCATTACGTTGGATAACGATGGTAATATCTACGTAAATGTGGGTGCTTATTCAAACATCTGCAGCGAATTCGATAAGGATAAAAAAGGTTGCCCCATACTTGATTCTGCAGGTGGCATATGGCAATTTAAGGCCGATAAGCTGAACCAAACCTATGCCAATGGCGTTAGGTATGCTACCGGTTTAAGAAATGTGGTTGGGCTTGACTGGAACCAACAGGATAACCAGTTATTTGTAATGCAGCACGGCCGCGACCAGTTACATGGGTTATTTCCGCAATATTATACTGATAAGCAATCGGCTGTTTTACCTGCCGAATGTATGTACGCCCTAAAAAAAGGTGATAATGCAGGTTGGCCATATATGTATTATGATCACGAGCAACACAAAAAAATGTTGGGTCCTGAGTATGGCGGTGATGGAAAAAAAGAGGCTGATCCTAAATTTATTGATCCGGTTGCTGCTTATCCTGGCCACCTTGCACCTGATGGGTTATTGTTTTATACCGGCAGTCAGTTCCCTGCAAAATACAAGAATGGTGCTTTTATTGCCTTTCATGGTTCATGGAACCGCGCACCTGAGCCACAGGCAGGTTATTTTGTGGTTTTCCAACCGTTTAAAAATGGTAAGCCTGACGGCCAATGGGAAGTTTTTGCTAATGGATTTTCGGGCTCTCCGGAAAACACAGCAAGTGGCCATGCGGTGCATCGCCCATGCGGATTGGCACAAGGGCCAGATGGTTCTTTGTATATAACTGACGATGCTAAAGGAAGTGTTTACAAAATAAGCTATAAGAAATAAAATGAAGTTTAAATTCTCTGCAACAGTGTTTGCCATTTTAATGTGCATATCCTTAATAGTTAATGCGCAAACTAAACATAAATCAAAAAGTGCTGCAAAAGCACCAGTTAATAGCAGCAATGCCGATGCGTCATCTATAATGGCCGGTAAAAAAGTATTTGTGCAATATTGCTTAAGCTGCCACCAGGCTGATGGTGCAGGTGTGCAACGTTTAAACCCTCCGCTTATAAAAACCCCATATGTTTTGGGCGATAAAAATAAGCTCATCAATATTGTTCTTAAAGGCTTTAGCGAAGATGTGGAGATAAACGGAGAATATTACTCTAACACTATGCCTGCACATGATTTTTTAAAGGACCAGGAAATTGCGGATGTATTAACCTATGTGCGTAATAGCTTTGGTAATAAAGCCAGTGCCATTAAACTTGCCGAAGTAACTTCTGCCAGGGCTGCTATTAAAAAGTAATTTATCCTTAAAAGATTAAATTAATACGGCTTAAGCAGATATCCCCATAATGAAGAAAGTAGGCTCGTACCCTGTAATAAAACTTAGTCTTGTTTCGCTCACTATTGGTGGGCTTAGTATAGGCATGACTGAGTTTTTAATGATGGGTGTACTGCCCGATATTTCAAGAACACTCAACATAACTATCCCAGAAGCCGGTCATTTAATTTCTATTTATGCTTTGGGTGTGGTTATAGGAGCCCCGCTAATGGTTGGGCTTGCAGGCAAGTATCCTCCAAAAAAAGTTTTAATGGGCTTAATGTTAATGGTTTTTGTATTTAACGGACTGTTTTCTATTGCACCTAATTATGGACTGCTGCTAACGGCGCGACTATTGGCCGGCTTGCCGCACGGAGCTTTTTTTGGCATGGGCGCAGTTGTAGCAAGTCGTTTAGCTGATCCGGGGCGAGAGGCCCGGTCAGTATCTGTTATGTTTGCCGGGTTAACGATTGCAAATATTATTGGGGTGCCTTTGGGTACATATATAGGCCATAATTTAAGCTGGAGGTTATCTTTTGGAGTTATTGCTTTATTTGCATTGCTGGCAATTGTATGCATTAAACTGTGGATGCCAGTTTTAAAGCCATCAGGAAGTACCGCCTTTAAGGATAGTCTTAAAATATTCGGTAAAACAGATCTTTGGCTGGTAATTGGTATCTCGGCCATAGGTACAGGCGGTTTTTTTGCATGGATAAGTTATATAGCGCCGGTAATAATAAATGTTACAGGCTTTAGCGGTAACATGGTTACAGTTATAATGGTAATTATTGGGCTGGGCATGGCCGCGGGTAATTTTGTAGGTGGCCGGCTTGCAGATCGTTTCTCTCCATTAATTACTACAGGTGTTTTATTGCTGAGTATGATTGTAATTTTATTGGGCTTTGTAGCACTTGCGCAATATAAATTACCGGCTATAATAGTTACATTTTTAACCGGAGCAGTTGGTTTTGCAGTAATTGCGCCCATGCAAATACTAATAATGCAGGTAGCTAAGGGAGCTGAAATGCTTGCGTCATCAGTGTTGCAGGCTACATCAAATTTTGGCAACGCCCTGGGTGCATATTTGGGAGGTTTACCCATTGCTGCGGGTTTCGGTTTTACTTCACCCGAGTATGTAGGTTGCATGCTTGCATTTGTTGGGTTTGGTTTTTGCTTAATTTTATTTAATAGAAATGGGTTAAAAGTAAGAGCAAGCACCACAAACGTTATAGCCGGGAATTAACCATATTAATTTTATCAAAATACGCCTACTTTTAGTAATGAAGTATGGGAATTACGTATATTAATACTTAAATTAGAGACTGTAAACCAATACAACCATACCTAAATAAGCTGTACATACTTCTACTTGCAAAAAAGGGTAGATATTATATTATTTATATAACACATAACACATAACACCAATTAACCATGACCAGAAAATCAATCGTTCTGAGCTTACTATTATCGTTTATATTTTTCGCAACGGCTATAAGCACCTTTGCTCAAGGTGGCCCCATAGCTAATCATACTGCTCTTTATGTAAAGGACTTAAAGAAAAGTGCAGATTTTTATAAAAATGTTATGCTGCTTAAAGAAATCCCGGAGCCATTTCATGATAACAAACATGTGTGGTTACGCACAGGTGAGCATAGCCAGCTCCATTTAATACAAGGTGCTACAGAGATAACCGAACACGATATAAATTCTCATTTCGCATATTCTGTAAAAAATCTGCAGGATTTTACAAAACATCTGGATCAGTTGCAATATAAATATGGCAATTGGAAAGGCGATTCTAAATCTCCGCAATTAAGGCCTGATGGTGTAAAACAGGTGTATTTACAGGATCCGGACAACATCTGGATAGAAGTTAACGATGACAAATACTAACCTCAACGCATTAAATAATTAACCAATTTCAAAACCTTAAGATCATGACTTCAAGAAGATCGTTTCTTAAAACTTCTGCATTGCTTTCCGCCGGAGTTTTGGTGGCCCCTAATTTATTTGCCTACAAGCAAAGATACATAGGCCTGCAGTTGTATACAGTAAGAGATTACATGCAGAAAGATCCGGCGGCAACGTTAGCTAAAGTTGCACAAACGGGCTATACATCTGTAGAGGGAACGTATTCTGGAATCGGAAAATTTAATAATGTTGAGACTAAAGACTTTATGGCGCTATTAAAACAAAACGGATTAATAATGCCGAGTTGCCATTACCGTCTTGGAGAAGAAAAAGTAAATGGTGTAGCACAAAGCGGCACCATATTAAATGGCTGGGATAAAGCAGTTGATGATGCGGCAGCTAACGGTGTAAAATACATGGTTTGCGCCTATCTTTCAGTACCGGAACGGGGCTCTCTTGATCATTATAAAAAAGTGGCCGATGACTTTAACAAAGCAGCCGAAACTTGTAAAAAGGCAGGCGTACAGTTTTGCTACCATAACCACGATTTTGAGTTTGAGAAACAGGATGGAAAGTTCCCTTATGAGATATTACTTGCCAATACAGATAAAGAATTGGTGAAAATGGAAATGGATATGTATTGGGTTACTAAAGCCAATCAGAATCCTATTACTTTAATAAATGAACACCCGGGCAGGTTCCCTCTATGGCATATTAAAGATATGGATAGTACGCCTAACCGTATGTTTACTGAGGTAGGTAATGGTGTTATTAATTTTAAGGAGATATTTAAACATGCAGAGAAGTCAGGCATGAAATACTTTTTTGTTGAAGAGGATAAATGCCCTGGCGATCCCTATGTCAGCATAGCTCAAAGCATTACTTATATTAAAAAGAACCTTGTTTCTATTTAACAACCTTAAACTACTGTAGTAATTATTTTGTCATCGAACATAAGAAAGCCTGCAATATTCATTGCAGGCTTTCTTCATTTATAACTTTAAAGTCGGATATGTTAAGGAAGTCGTGGACGTGGTGGCGCTGGTGGTGGTGGTGGCAATTTAATATGCAGACGTCTGTGTCGCCTAACAGAACGGGTCTTGTGTGTGCGCTTTTTACTAAATAAATGTAAAGGATCTGGCGGCGGTGGCGGCGGTTTTGGTCTACTTTGAAAAGGAGCTAACGCGGGTTCGGCTAATAATGGTGTTGCATCTGCAAATGTGGTACTGGCTATCATGAATACCGCAAGCGTATAAATTCGTATCGCTTTCATATGTAATTAGTTAATTATGTGTAGCTATAACGCAAAATGTTGTGTAATGTTTATATATGTTACTTAATAACATTGATGTACAAAAAGTCAGCAGTGTATTGGCCTGCTTGTAACCAACGTTCTTTGGTTTTATTGCTTACCTGGACTAAAGGGTTAAAATGCTTATACAATTCATGGGCGTAACCTTCAAATATTTTTAAATCATTAGGTATTTTTAATTCGTCTGCCTTTTCATGTATAGCCAGGCTACCATATAAAGGTGCATCCTTATGTGTTAAAGGCATTATACCATCCTTGCTGCCATGCACACTAACTATAGGAACGTGGCCGTTTTTTAACCAGTTTAAATCGAATATACCTCCCCAGTAATTAATTACTGCGGCAACTTTTGGTATTGTGGTTATCTTAGCCCCAACTGTAATATCTGGCAAGCCGGCAAGTTTTGCAAGTTGGTAATTGTTGCTGTAAGCCGCTTGTAAAGCAACCATCCCACCAGAAGAATTACCGGCCAAAATAATTTTATCAGGGTCAATGTTGTATAATTTGCAATTCTTTCTAAAATATTCAACAGCTGCACGCACATCCTGCACAGCGTAATAGGTGCTTTTTAATAATTCATCAAAATTGAAGAGGGGGTTATGCTTGCTTAAGCTATAGTTTATAGCCGCACACACATACCCGCGTTTGGCAAAAGTTTCACTCCATAATTCAATACCTGTAGCGTTTTTTGATCCAAATTTAAAGCCACCACCATGCATCCAAATAATCATGGGCCTGCCGGTAGAGCTATCGCCTGCAGGTTGATAAAGATCAAACAAACGCGATTTATCTTTCTTTGCAGAATTGGCAATGCCATAGCTTAAATTCTTTGTTTTAGTGACATTTGCAAACACAAAGTCTTTATACTTTACAAGCTTAGTAGATTGTGCCACAGTACTAAGTGTAATACATAAAAATGTGGCTAATAATAACGGTTGTTTAAACATGATACCCGATATACGTTACAATTTAGATATAGGATGTTTTATATTATATAGTTTGTTATTAAACAAGTAATACATTTATAATGCCCGGCTTTGCTTTTTTGTTAAATTTGAAAGTAGCTTAAAGTTAAACAATAAGCTTACAATATGGTTATAGGGCTTGGTATTGATATGATAGAGGTAGAGCGTATTGCTGCTAAAATTAATAAGAATAGTGGTTTTAGGGAGATGCTGTTTTCAAAGGACGAGATTGCTTATTGTGAGCAAAAAACAAATAAATTTGAACATTACGCCGCCAGGTTTGCCGCTAAAGAAGCCTTTTTTAAAGCACTGGGAACAGGGTGGCAGGAAGGAACTTCTTTTAGCGAAGTAGAGGTAACAAATACAGAAAATGGCAAGCCTCAACTCTCGTTTTCGGGCAATACGGCTAACATCATCAACGCAATGCAATTAACCAACATATTAGTTTCTTTAACACATCTAAAATCAGTGGCATCGGCAGTAGTAATAATTGAGAAATAATGGAATTTATAAAAGATAAAGCACAAGCTGCCAACTTAATCCAGGAGCAAAAATTAAAAGAACTGCTTGTTTACCTTTCAGAGCATTCTCCTTTTTACAGGCAACTGTTTAGCAAGCATAAGGTAAACATTAATGATGTAAGATCCATTGCCGACCTTTCTTTAATACCTGTTACCACAAAAGACGATCTGCAACGGCAAAATGATGATTTTTTGTGTGTGCCTGCGGTAGATGTTGTTGAATATATGTCAACTTCGGGTACATTGGGCAGTCCTGTAACTATTGCACTTACCGAGAATGACCTTAACCGGCTTGCCTATAATGAGTATAATTCTTTTTTATGTGCCGAGGGGACTAAACAGGATATTTACCAGCTTATGCTAACGTTGGACAGGCAGTTTATGGCAGGCATCGCTTATTACTCGGGCATACGTAAACTTGGGGCTGGCATGGTACGTTTAGGCCCCGGAGTACCTGCCTTACAATGGGAAACTATAAAGCGATTAAAGCCCACTGCAATTGTTGCGGTTCCGTCTTTTATATTAAAGCTGATACAATTTGCTAAAGAGACCGGTATAGATATTAACCAAACATCTGTTAAAAAAGCAATTTGCATAGGTGAAAATATCCGCAATACAGATTTTACTCTGAATATTTTAGGTAAAAAGATCACAGAAGCCTGGGATATTCAACTCTTCTCTACCTATGCAAGTACCGAAATGCAAACCGCGTTTACAGAATGCGCACAAGGTAAAGGTGGCCATTACCAACCCGAGTTACTGATAGTTGAACTGCTTGATGAAAATAATCAACCTGTTGAACCATACACCCTCGGCGAAGTTACCATTACTACATTGGGTGTGGAGGGCATGCCTTTGCTTCGATATAAAACCGGCGATATTTGCATGTTTTTTGATGAGCCCTGTGCATGTGGCAGAACAAGCTTACGCTTATCATCTATTATTGGCCGTAAAAAGCAAATGATAAAATTTAAAGGTACTACCCTTTATCCGCCTGCGTTATTTGATCTGTTAAATGAGCGCGAAGAGATACTTGATTTTGTAATTGAAGTTTACTCAAACGAAATAGGGCTTGACCAGGTGTCGCTCTACTTGGTACCGGCAGAAGATAATGAAGAATGCGACCACAGGATAAGAGCTTACCTGCAAGCAAGGCTTAGAGTGAGTCCGCACATTAAATATGTAACGGTTGAGGAGATTCAAAAAATACAATTCAGCGAGGCAAGTCGTAAGCCCATTAAATTTATTGATAAAAGGTCTTAAAATGGGCCGTTATTACTTTTTACATTAACCTGCTTTTGTATATATTTTATACTTTAGCTGATTAGATTATTATTCACCTTTGATAGAACAAATAATTTGCCCATGATACTTGTTGGACAAAACGCCCTTTCTTTAAATGATTTTTCGGACTTAATATTTAAACAAAAGAAGGTGGCTTTAGATGAAGCAGCTTTACAAAAGGTTAACACCAACTTTGAATTTCTTAAACAATTCTCATCAAATAAATTAATTTATGGTATAAATACCGGGTTTGGGCCTATGGCGCAGTACAAGGTAACCGAAGAGAATATATTACAGCTTCAATATAATTTAATCCGCAGCCATTCATCAGGCAGTGGTAAATTAATGCCAGCCCAGCTATCGAAAGCATTAATGATTGCCCGTTTAAACAGCTTTATGCAAGCTTATTCGGGCGTGCATAACGAGGTTGTTGAGCTGCTAAAAGAATTGATCAACTTAAATATAAGTCCGTGTATATATGAGCATGGTGGCGTAGGTGCCAGCGGCGATTTGGTGCAATTAGCTCATTTAGGTTTGATATTGATAGGTGAGGGCGAAGTGATTTTTGAGGATAACATTTATCCCACTATTGAAATATTTAACAAGTTCAATATAAAGCCGCTCACTATCCACATCCGAGAAGGGCTTGCCATTTTAAACGGTACATCGGCTATGACGGGTATTGGTATGATCAATATTATACAAGCCCAAAAGCTGTTGAACTGGTCGGTTTTGTTCTCGGCAATGATCAATGAAATTGTTGAGGCATTTGATGATCATTACTCGCAGGAATTAAATATTGTAAAGCATCATAAAGGGCAAAATAAAATTGCTGCTGTAATGCGCGATATTTTGAAGGATAGCCATATGATCCGTGACCGGTCTGAGCATTTGTACAATCCGGATAATCTTGATCAGGAAGTTTTTGAAGATAAGGTACAGGAGTATTATTCTTTGCGTTGTGTAACCCAGGTGCTGGGCCCTATTTATGATACCATTGAGCAGGCCGAAAATGTGGTTGTAAACGAATTGAATTCGGTTAATGACAACCCGGTAATTGACCATATAAATCAAAACATTTTCCACGGTGGTAATTTCCATGGCGATTATGTTTCGCTTGAGATGGATAAGTTAAAAATTGCTATCACCAAATTATCAATGCTTGCCGAAAGGCAATTAAACTACCTGCTTAACAGCAGACTTAATCAAAAGCTGCCACCATTTGTAAATTTAGGTGTACTTGGGTTTAATTTTGGTATGCAGGGCATGCAGTTTACAGCTACCTCAACCGTGGCCGAAAATCAAACTTTATCTTTCCCGATGTATGTGCACAGTATCCCAAACAATAACGATAACCAGGATATTGTAAGCATGGGTTGCAACGCCGCGTTAATGACCAAGAGGGTTATTGATAACTCTTTTGAAGTGCTGGGAATACACCTTATGACTATACTACAGGCAATTGATTATTTAGGCTGCCATGATAGGTTATCGGCAATATCCAAATCACTGTATGACGAGGTGAGGCAGATATTTCCAACATTTATAGAAGATCAGCCTAAGTACAAAGATCTGGCTAAGATTAAAGAGTTTTTAGAGAGCACAGAACGTATAAGCGCTTTTACTAAATGAAATACGCATTAATCACCGGTGGATCAAGAGGGATAGGCAGAGCGATTTGCATTAAAATGGCTGCTTTAGGCTATTATATTTTAATAAATTATAAAAGCAATACAGCAGAAGCCGAAAAAACTCTTGAACTGGTTAAGGAAGCTGGTAGCAACGGTGAGCTGCTACAGTTTGATGTGGCCGATAAAGACCAGATCAAACAAGTATTAGGCGAATGGATAGCCAACAATGAAGATAAAAATATTGAGGTACTGGTAAACAATGCCGGTATCCGGGATGATAGTCTAATGGCATGGATGGAAGAGGATCAGTGGGATAATGTGATGAAGACCAACCTGGATAGCTTTTTTTATGTTACCCGCTTGGTGCTAACCGGGATGCTAACCCGTAAATACGGGCGTATTGTTAATGTGGTATCTTTATCAGGATTAAAAGGCTTGGCTGGGCAAACTAATTACTCGGCTGCTAAGGCGGGGGTAATTGGGGCAACAAAAGCTTTGGCGCAAGAAATTGGCAGGCAGGGAATAACTGTTAACGCTTTGGCGCCGGGCTTTATCAAAACCGATATGACCGAAGGGTTGGATGAGAAGGAACTAAAATCTTTAATACCTGTAAAGCGCTTTGGCAATCCCGAAGAAGTTGCACATGCTGCCGCTTTCCTTGCATCGCCGGAGGCATCCTATATAACAGGGCAAGTATTATCGGTAAACGGTGGTTTATACTCCTGATGTATATGCAATTGCCGGTTAATGATATCACTTCTCTTATCCCTCAAAAATATCCTTTTGTAATGGTAGGTAAATTATTGCATGTTGATGAAACATTAACCAGAAGCAGTTTTGTTATTGAACCCGGTAATGTATTTGTTAAGAACGGCTTTTTTCAGGAGGCGGGTTTAATGGAGAACATAGCACAAACAGCAGCACTAAGAGCCGGATATTTAACGCTTACAGACAACAAGCCGGTTGAAAACGGATATATAGGTAGTGTAAAGGACTTTGAAGTTTTACAGTTGCCGCAAATTAAGGATGAACTGTTAACCGAAATTAGTATAGAAAACAGGATATTTAATGTTACTGTATTTGCCGGCAAAATTTGGCTTAATACAACATTAATAGCCAGTTGTGAAATGAAAGTTTTTGAGGGTAATTAACAAAGGAAAGATATGAGTAGTGCGGGCGAAATAGCAATTCCTGATGTTTATGTTGTTGCTGACAATATTGTATCTCCTTTGGGTAAAACCACTGTAGATAATTTTTCGGCCTTAAAAACAGGTGAAACCGCTGTAAAGCAACATGCCGATGAGGCTATTTCCAACCAGCCCATTTTTGCTTCACTATTTGATAAGGGTCAAGATTTTTATGAGGATACTGAACAAAAATATACCCGCTTTGAGCGCCTGCTGATAGCTTCTGTAGGCGGTGCTTTGCAGGGTAGCGATATTAATGTCGGTGATGAAAAAACTGTGCTCATCCTTTCATCCACAAAAGGCAATATCAGTCTGCTGGAAACTGAGAACAACGCGCCTGAATTAAAAGCAAGAATTTCCTTATCAGCCTCAGCTAAATTAATTGCGGAGCATTTTGGGTTTAAAAATCAGCCAGTGATAATTTCTAACGCTTGCATATCGGGTGTATTGGCTATTATTACCGGGATGCGATTGTTAAGAACAGGGCAATATGAAAACGCTGTAATTATGGGTGCAGATGTTATCTCAAAATTTATCGTTTCAGGATTTCAATCTTTCCAGGCGTTGAGTAAGGAAGTATGCAAACCGTTTGACCAATCACGCGATGGTTTAAATCTGGGTGAAGGCGCGGGGACTATCATTTTATCAACCAATAAAAAGTACGGTGACAATATTAAAGTTTTAGGCGGGTCTGTAAGTAATGATGCTAATCATATTTCGGGCCCGTCGCGCACCGGCGAAGAGTTGGCTTTTGCCATAAACAGTGCTTTAAAAGATGCAAGCAGACAAGCATCAGATATAGATTTTATTTCGGCACACGGAACAGCAACTGTTTTTAACGATGAAATGGAAGCCAATGCAATAACAATTGCCGGTTTGCAAAATGTGCCGTTAAACAGCTTAAAAGGTAATTATGGGCATACATTAGGGGCTGCGGGATTAATAGAATCCATTATCTCCATACAATCTTTAAAGCAGGGACTTGTTTTACCAACCTATGGTTATCAGGAAAATGGCGTAACAAACGCAGTAAATGTTTGCTCATCGGCTATACAGGTTGATGCTGATAGTTTTATTAAAACAGCATCGGGTTTTGGCGGTTGTAATGCCGCTGTGATATTTGGCAGATAATAAATATTTTTGAAGATAGGGTTAACACAAATAATTTGCTAAATAATAAATATATTACAGGAAGTTGTACCATTAGCAATGGTATAGTGCGCAAGAATGGGCAAATGGTGTTTGAAAACCAGCATGCTGTATTGTCAAATTTTTTGCTGTCGGTATACCAGGCTTTTAAGTTCAGTTATCCTAAGTTTTATAAAATGGATAACTTGAGCAAACTGGGCTGGCTGGCTTCAGAAATATTATTGCAGGATGCGTCATTAAAAGAGCGCTATAAACCTGAGGAAACAGGGTTAATATTAGCTAATGCCAATTCAAGTTTAGATAACGACTTGAAATATCAAAATACCATCAACGATATCCCGAGCCCTTCGGTTTTTGTGTACACGTTGCCTAATATTGTTATTGGTGAAATTTGCATCAAAAACAATTTTAAAGGAGAGCATGCTTTTTTTATTCAGGATAAATTTGATGCCGGGTTTATATATACACAGCTAAATTACCTTTTAGACATTGATATTTTACAAGCAGGTATTTGCGGATGGGTTGATGTTTTGGGAGAAGAATATAAAGCAGCATTGTTTTTGATTGAAAAGAGTAATACAGGACAAGGTTTAGTGTTTTCTCCCGATAATATGGACAGGATATTTAACACAATTAATTAATACTAAATTGAGTACCGATTCAACAGTTTATATTGCAGGGGTGGGCGTTATATCGGCTATTGGGAACAATGTGGTCGAACACCTTGCAGCTTTTAAAGATGAAAAGGCGGGCATGGCGGGGATTACCTTGCTTGATACCATACACAAGGATAAGCTCCCGGTGGCAGAAGTAAAACTGACAAATGAAGAACTGATAGAAATAACCGGCCTTAGAGAGCATAACAGCCGCACAGCACTATTGAGTTTGGCTGCAGCACAAGAAGCATTAGCCGATGCCGGAATACCCAATTTTAAAACTTTACGCACCGGTTTTATTTCGGCTAATACCGTTGGCGGGATGGATAGGAGTGAAGATTTTTTTGTTGAGTTCCTGGCTGATAATAGTAAAGGCAAATTAAAAAACATATATGACCACGAATGCGGCAGTATGACAGAAACAGTTGCCGATAAGATAGGCATTAGTGATTTTATAACTACAATAAGTACGGCCTGCTCATCATCCGCCAATGCTATTTTTTATGGAGCAAGACTTATCAGGAATGATGTTTTAGATGTAGTGGTTGCCGGCGGTGCGGATGCCCTTACTAAATTCACCTTAAACGGTTTTAATACTTTAATGATACTTGACGAAGCATTTTGCAAGCCTTTTGACGAGAACCGTAAGGGATTAAACCTTGGCGAAGGTGCAGGCTATGTTGTTTTAGTATCTGATAAAATAGCTAAAACGCTAAACAAGCCCCTGTACTGCAAATTAAGCGGCTACAACAACAGTAATGATGCTTACCATCAAACTGCATCATCGCCTGATGGGACCGGCTCTTATATGGCCATGCAGGGCGCATTAAAAAAGAGCGGATTGCAACCCTCTGATATAAGTTACATTAATTTACACGGCACAGGAACGCCAAATAATGACAGCGCGGAAGGTACAGCCGTTAAAAGGGTTTTTGATCCGGTTTACCCACCCATGAGCTCTACAAAATCATTTACCGGGCATACTTTAGGCGCAAGCGGTGGCGTTGAAGCTGTTTTTTCTGCGCTGGCCATAAAGCATAAAATTATTTATCCAAACCTGCGCTTTGAAACCCGCATGAATGAACTTTCATTTGAGCCTGAAAAGAAATTTTTAACAGATAAGCCTGTTAACCATGTAATGTCTAACTCCTTTGGCTTTGGCGGTAATTGTACATCATTAATATTTTCGGCGGTTTAATATGAAAGCATATATCCGTTCATCTGCCTGCATATCTGCCCAAAATACCTTTGGCAAGCAACCCTTTTTACAGGATATTGTAGAGTATACCGGCACCCGTTTAAAAACCATTGAGCCTGATTACAAGCAGTACATCGATCCGAAACAAATAAGGAGGATGAGCCATGTAATTAAAATGGGTGTGGCTGCCGCCAAAGAGTGTTTGGCAATGGGTAACACCGAAATGCCGGGAGCAATTATCACGGGTACAGCTTTTGGTTGTATGGAGGATACCATTACATTTTTAACCCGTATTGTAGAAGAGCACGAAGAACTGCTGCCCCCAACCGCGTTCATACAATCAACCCATAATACGGTTGCCGCACAAATAGCTTTAATGCTTAAGTGCCATGGTTATAACAACACGTTTGTACACAAGGGCATGTCTTTTGAAAGTGCTTTATTTGATGCTATAATGCTTTTAAAAGAGCAGGATGCTGATAACATATTGGTAGGCGGAACAGAAGAGATGGTTGATATCAGCTTTATTGTTTTAACCAGGCTGGGCCTATATAAGCGTTTCCCGGTTTCAAACCTGTCTTTATTTGGAACCGAATCGAAAGGAACCATAGGCGGGGAAGGCGCAGTGTTTTTCTTACTTACAGATAAGCCATCAACAGATAACCTGGCCGAGCTTACAGCTGTAAAAACTCTTTATAATCCCAAAAGCATTGAGGTATCAATTGAAGCTTTCTTGAAAGATAGCTCAGTAGATATAGCCGATGTTGACCTGGTGATAACCGGTAAAAACGGCGATACCAACAATGATAAAATTTATAAGAATTTAGAACAATCCTTGTTTAAGGATACCGCTATAGCAAACTATAAGCACTTATGCGGCGAATATCCAACCTCATCATCATTTGGGTTATGGGTGGCAGCTAATATTATAAAAACAGGTGAAGTGCCTGCTGTGGTTGCTCAAAATAAAGTAAATAACAAGGCCCCAAAAAAGGTACTGTTTTACAATCATTACCAAAGTAAGTATCATTCTTTAATGCTGGTTTCATCAATTTAATTATGCCTGAAATAAACGACAGAATATTTAAAATTGAAGAGCTGCAGCACAATGCCGGCCAGATAACGGCCAGCCTGAACATTAACCAAAGCAGCAGCATTTTTCAAGGACATTTTCCCGGCCAGCCTGTTGTGCCGGGTGCCTGCATGGTGCAATTGGTTAAAGATGTTTTGGAAGAGGTTTTACATATGCCTATCCTATTGAAAAAAGCGGGCAATATCAAATTTATCAATATAATAACGCCCGCTAATAACCCAACCGCCAAACTTACCATAAGCTATAAATTAACCGATGATGGCAATATAAACGTTAATGCAAATTTGTTTAGCGGTGAAGTCACCTGCTTTAAATTGCAGGCGGTTTATATAAAGCTGTAAGTTCTATTTTGTTGAGTTGGCTTTTATATAGTCGGCCATTGTTGCAACGTCTACCAATACCTTACGCCCTTCTCTTGGGTCTTTAATATCAATACCATACTCCTTTTTTAACAGAACTATTAACTCCAGCGAATCAATAGAATCCAAGCCTAAGCCATCGCCAAATAAAGGCTCATTGTCTTTAATATCTGCGGGGGTAAGGTCTGTTAAGTTTAAAAATTGTATAATCTGGCGTTTTAGTTGCTCTTTAAGTTCGGTAGTTTCCATTAAGGT
The DNA here is from genome assembly GCA_028288285.1 of Mucilaginibacter sp. GTDB lineage: Bacteria > Bacteroidota > Bacteroidia > Sphingobacteriales > Sphingobacteriaceae > Mucilaginibacter. Next base: position 3,771 of record JAQBNZ010000103.1, on the reverse strand, counting down.
TATTAAATTAAATTCTTTCTTTTTAAGCCAACAAAAGTGACTAATTGAAGCAGTAGGGTAATAATAAGCAAAGGTATAATATTGTTTATAACATCTTTAAGTTTTCCGCCTTCCAAAAACAATGTGTAGTATGCCTGCAGGCACCAGTGCATGGGTGATAGATTAGCTGCCGATTTAAAAAAGCCCTGCATAGCAAAGCTGGGCACCATTAAGCCACCAATAGAAGCCAGTATCACTATTGATACCGCACCAAAACCATTTGCTTGTTCCTGGGTTTGTGCAAACACGCCTACGCACATGGCGTAACTTACCGCGCACCAGCCACAAACCACTGTTACAATTATTAAAGCCAATACATCTGAAGGTAAATTAAGCGCCGGCAACCCTAAAAACGGGAAGAGCCATATGCCCATGGAAAATATAACGGCTGCCTGTAGCATTGTTACAACCAGGTAAGTGATCTGCTTTGAAAGTAAGCCAACAAAGTAATTTGTGGGCAGGGTTTTTAACCTGATAAAGCTACCGCTAATTTTTTCCCTAACCACACTGCCTCCTAACGACATGATGATAAAGAACATGGCGAAAATGGTCCAGGCAGGTACATTGTGCTGCGTGGCATTAGGCGTAGTGCGGGTTCCATCTTTGCTAACCGGGATCTCATTGATAGCTGTTTTATTGTTCAGCATTTCATTTTCCAAACTCTCTGGCAGTTGCTTTTCGTTTATAGAGAAGTACAGGCTTCTTAATGTTTCGCGGCTTTCAACTAATTGCAGTGCGCTACGTAATGCGCCTTGTACAGATAACCGTATATTATCCTGCAAAATGGGATTATAATAAACCGTAAGCGGATCAACATCTCCAACATTTTTAACCGGATCGCCTTGTAGGCCAAAACTAGTTAAAGCCTTGCCAGCAACACTTTTAGATTTTGCAGCTACTTTTGCCGAAAAATTTGAAGGTATAATTATCCCAAGCATAGCATCATGCTGATGCATGGCTTCGGCAATTTGTTGCTCGGTTTTATCGCCCGATACTTGCGACGCTTTAAACATGCCTATTTTATTAATAGCTTTTATAAGTTGTTTGCTGGCTTGCCCGGTATCGCTGTTATTTATAATGATGGATAATTTGTTTTTATTAACTAGCTGAAAGGTGCTGTTTTGAATGCTGGTTACAACCACCACAAGTATAATAGGCATAATAAACATAAGGGATATACCTACTTTATCGCGAAGCAAAATCCTTATATCTTTTATAATGGTGGCTTTTAATTTAAACATCAGTTCCTGTATTCCTTCCCGGTTAAATTTAAAAACAACTGCTCCAGGTTATCCTGGTTATGTGTTTTAAGCAAAGTATCCAGGTTGTCCTGTGCAATTATTTTACCGCCATCAATTAATGCTACCTGCTCACATAAACCTTCGGCCTCGCTTAACTGGTGCGATGTATATACTAATGTTGTACCTTTTTTATTTAGCTGAAGCAGGTAATTGATTATAGCATGCCCTGTTTGTACATCAACTCCAACGGTTGGCTCATCCAAAAATAATATAGCAGGATCATGCATCACGCCTATAGCCAGGTTCACCCGGCGCTTCATTCCGCCCGAGAACTTTTGCACCTGTTTGTTGCGAACATCATTTAACCCTAAAATGGTTAGCAACTCATCAGTCCGTGTTTTAATGGTTTGTTTATCCAGTCCGCTCCAGGCCCCAAAAAATTCAAGGTTCTCTACCGGACTCAATTCATGATAAAAGGAAAAATCCTGCGGAACAAACCCAAAAAGTTTATTTACTCCACTTTTTTGTTTGCCAATTTCCTGCCCTAAAAGTGCAATGTGCCCTTCATCAGCAGAAAGCAGTCCTGTCATAAGGCTAATAAGCGTAGTTTTACCTGCACCATTGGGGCCAAACAAACCAAAACGCACCCCCTTGGCTACCTGTAGGTTAAGTTGAGAAAATGACACTTCGGGGTTGCCGGGATAGCGGAACCCTATATTTTCAACGTCGATAGCTAACTGGCTTACCATTTAATTTTCTTTAGCGTTTCAAAAGCTTTCTTCTCTACTTCTGCAATCTCAATCAGGTAGTCGCCCATTGTATCAAAATCTTGCTGACTGCCTAAACGGCCTTTAAAAATTCCGGCCGCATGCACTGCGGATGTGCGCCACATATCACCGGCCTTAGTAAATATACCTGATATATCTGCCAATTGGTTGCCTGGTAAGTAAACATCTGCCTCTTGCAAAAAAGCACCATATATATAGCGGAAGCCACCGCCACCTGTGCCAATCTCTTCCTGCATACGCACTAACTGGGCAAGGTAAAGTCCGGCCTTTTCTAAGCCAAGTTTATCGCGCCATTTTTTTATTTTGATGCCTGTATTTTTAATACCACTTACACCCGCAAAACTCCCCGGAATGCTCAGCATGTTATATACATTCTTTTTGATGCCTTTTTTAATAGCCAGCCTTATCTGGTCGTCGGTGATTTCAGTTGTAGTTTTTGGGAAATAAATATGACCCTTGGGTGCCAGCGCCCCTTTTGCAAAACGCACCCTTTCCAGTTCGTAATGGCCAAGGGTGGTTGGGTTCTCCATAATAGGGTCGCTTATCAGGAATTTATTGTCCTCGTGCCCGTAAACAATTAAGTTGTGCGCATTAAAATGAAAGCGGTATTCCTTTGGGAAATAGGGTAGATAATATACCCCAACCTGGCAGCCCACAGGTTTGCCATTATCAAGGCATTCTTGTAAAAACAACTCTGCTTTTTCTTTTGAAAAAAACTTTTTCCTGATAACGGGGATACCTAAAGATTTGCAGGTACGGTTAAATATGTGCCCCGGCAGCGTGCGGAAAGCAATAGCAGGGCCATTGTTTATTTTAATAAAAGGGATATGCGCAAAAAATAAACCCGCACCTATACCAAATGCAAGTGGCTCGGTTATTTTGCCATTTGAATTTACCCTTAATAAGTTACTTGTAACGCCCGATTCACAATGTGCAGCCTGACGGTGTTCAAACTCAATCTTCATGCACGGTCATATTTTTAAGATCTTCTATAGTTGTATTAAACGCTTCGGCGTATTTCTGTAGTTTTTTGTCTGATAGTTTGCTGAATACATCGGGCTTTAAGTGCCTTTTAATTTGCCATTTCCAAAAGCCAGTGTAATCTGCCAAAATGCTTAGGTCCATCAGCCGATACTCCATAAAAAAATAGATAGGGCTGGCTTCCTTATTCAATACCTTCTGTTTAGCTGCGGCAATACGTTTTTCAATATCGCCCCAGGCAACGTCCAGCGCGTCTATCTTAACACCCCATCCGCTGCTCAGCTCTGTAGTGTATTTACCAGAGTTGTCTGTTGCATAACAAACCTCTTTGGTTATTTTACCAAGCGCACTCAGGTCCTGTGGTATTTCATCCTTTTTCATGAGATTATATCTCCATTAGCAAACGGTAAGCATTGCATACATGTATGAAAAGCGTGCGCTTTCAGGAACAAGCAACAATATTTTTTCGCCTTTTTTTAGTTTGCCGCTTTTAAACAGTTCATCAATCATCAGGTAAACAGATGCAGCGCCTACATTACCAACGGTATACAAATTTATAAACCATTTTTCGTAAGGGATGCCACCGCCGTACTCCTGTATCATATCATATATCTTGCTTTTGAAAAAGTTACTTGATATATGCGGTAAAAAGTAATCTATATCATCAACGGTAAGGCCTTTCTTTTCAAATATTTCTTTAATTTTTTTACCACCCAGCGGAA
>JAQBNZ010000084.1 GCA_028288285.1 Mucilaginibacter sp. | reverse complement strand
CTAAAAGCCAGTTTGTTGAAAATGCGCTGGGTTACACCACCGGGGGTGTATTTAAAAATTTTGTCTCCTGTGCTAAAATATATTACCTTATTGTAGCCTATGGCTATTGCCGGGAAGCTATAGCTACGTAAACACGAACCGCAACCACCGAATGAAAGGGCCAGCTTAGATACGTCTATTGGTATCAATACGCCCCCGATGTTTCCATTTTGGTCAAGAATGTGCTGTTGTATTTGATCAGCGGTGCTGTAATAAAAAATGTCCGTGTACGGGTCGCGGGCCAGAACGGACCGGACTGAATAAAAGTAGTATGATGCAGCCACAAAATCGCCGTTGGCTTTATATATCCACGACTCGTCATAAGGTTCGCCGAGAAAATTACCATCTTGTATAACATGTATATTGCCGTTTCTAAAACTTACCCCAACGTATATTGGTTTGGTAAGATATTGACCGCCAGGTGCTTGTTTTAGAGATAATTTTGAAACCATGCCTGTTGACGAAATTTTACGAATAGCATTATTGTTATAATCGGCTACGTAAAGCGTGCCATCATCCATGATTTGTATACCGAACGGAGAGTTAAACCTTGCATTTTTACCCATGCCATCCATATTACCCGCGGCGTAAGGCGAGCCATACAGGGTTTCTACGGCATAGGTTGGAGCACTTAATGTGCTGCCGGCAGCTAATGTAGCTGTATCTCCGTTGATGCCTGGCTTTACCTCTTCCGACTTTTTACAGCCAATAAAAAATAAAGCCATACTAAGCAATGCTAAACAGGGAAAATTAGCTTTCATAATTGGTTAATTTGAGGCAAGTGAGATCTAAAGTACAATATTATTAACTAAAGGTTAATAATATTGTACAATTGTATACTAAGTGTGAATATAATGTGCAGGGTGTGTATTTACTGCAATCATAGAGTTGATAGACTGCGGTTCTACTAACAGCAGCCAGGAATGGCAGGAAACGAAGCCATTGGATGTTGTACATTTTTCCGCAAGTCCAAGACTTTTTAGCTTCTTTATTATATTAATTATAAGCTGGAATACTTGATAATACACCTATTTTCGTTACACGGTTGGCTTTTCTGTTTCCATAGTCGCCCATTTTGTAACACGCATCCCATTATATCTTTTTATTAGTTTTTTATTGAATTTATTCAATGGTTTATCTACAAATTCATAAATAAACACACTAACCACAGCAACCAGAATAATAGCGAAGACCAGTTCTGATAATGCAACTATCAATAGCGTCGAGGGTCCAATGATTTTTGGATAAACTACTCTCAAAAGAAAATAGATCACAAAGGGATGGAATAAATACATCGCATAACTGGCGTCGCCTATTTTTAATCCGGTTTTTATAATTCGGTTTTTTTCGTTGATCTTGTTTTCTAGAACCAGGAAAGCATTGACAAATAACAAGGACGGAATGCCATAATAGATGTTTCTGGGTAGAGATAGAATGACTTTATTTAAATCAAAATATATCATCAGCATAAAGGTGGCAAATCCTATGATAACCATGAGCGTATTGACCGCCTTTATTTTATGGCTGCTATAATAGCTCCAAAAATAATATAAGCCTAATCCATAAATAAATTCAGGAAGTAAGCCGTTTCTATAAAAGCGAAGTATATAACTATAGGCTGAAATGGTGTCTTTACTAAAGCTTTGGAGTACAATTAAAAATAAGAGTAATAGCGCTGCACAAGCGGGGACTAAGTACTCTTTTTTTCTAAAAATCAGGATGCAGAAAAACATCACTCCGTAAAAGAACATTTCATTGTTTAGGGTCCAGCCTAAAGAAAGTATAGGGCCGCTATTTTTAAATTCATAAGGGATGTACAGGAAGGATTTAATCAGGCCTTCGGTATTGACGATGACATGGTTAAACCATTGTGGTTTTGTTAAAGCCAGAGCCACGGTTAAAAAAGTCGCTAAAAAGTATAGGGGAGAAACCCTGGCGATGCGTTTGATGATGAATTGTTTAGTGGTTTGATTGACCATATACGCGATGATAAAACCGCTGATGATAAAAAAAATATCTACACCAAACCTGCCGGTTTCCATATTATGAAAGTGAATGTGAAAAAATACAACTGATAGTGCAGCTATAGCGCGTAACAACTGGATACCTTTTATCATTTTAGTATTAAATTAAGCTTGATGTATTTCTTTAGTAATATTGTGCATATTATTACACTAAACCAGGTCTTTTTTTTTGAGCACCGGGGCAAAAAATCATAGTGCTAATAAACATCTGTAGTTAAATATTCTATGTGTCATTACTTAAGAAATTAAGATTAGCAATTCTCTGATTTGGTTTACTTAAGCAAATCTACTCGTTTGACTACGGGTTGTATATGCTTTTTAAGTATTGTGATTAAATTGTAAAAGCAGCCTCGTTTTTTACAAAAAGTGTAAAAAAGTGTGAACTCAGCTCATCGGATTTGTAAAAAAGCAGTAAGGCCTAACAATATCTAAATAAATTATAACCAGAATAATTTGCTAATACCCTTGCCGTTTTAGTATTTAATGTTGATTTAAAAGATTAGGAAAGATGGAAGGGTGGTTTATAGACATTTGAAGGAGGCTTCCCATATTTTAACCAGTAGCTAAAATAATTTGCCATGCCTCAAACTAACCGGAGCCCAACCTGCGAGACAAAGAGGAAGCTTTGCAGCACGAATCAGATTTACGTAGCCATACTTCTCGTCACCATGTAATCGTAAAACGGGGATAGCGCCTTATAAAAAGGTAAATGATTATTTGATATCAATCCATATTATTATTTGTATATTTAAATCACCTAAGGTACTTGTTAAGAGTTGATTGCCGTTCCTGCCTGCTTGTTTGAGAATTAAAAAAATTACGAATAAAGTAAACCTAAGTCGCCTATGAACTGGTTCAAGATACTCTGTTTAATGGTGCTTACATCATCATCAGCCTTTGCTCAAGATACAATTAAAGGTAAGGTAATTAGAAAGGACAGCTCGGCTATAGTATCTGCAAGTGTTAATATAATAGGAACAGCTATTCAAGTGAATACCGATGTTATAGGTGATTTTACGATACTTATTCCCGATTCTTTAGCTGATAAAGAAATTGTGCTTTATGTATCAAAAAGAGGCTATTTATCTACACAAAGGGTTATTGAGAGTGAAGAGCGTCACGGCAAGCCGGTTATAGTTATGCTAACTAAATATAATTTAGGATCGGTTGCATCAACACCACCACCTCCGGCACCAACACCAACAATAACAACAACAACAACAACAACAACAAGTTCTGTCCCACCACCACGAGACGGTGAAGAACAACTTAAAAGTCTGCCCCCCGGGCAACAAGTACCCATGTTTCCATGGCCCCCTCCAGAGTATTCAGTATCGGCGGTATTGGATAAGAGCTATTTTAAGCAGGCGAAGACGATGTTTGATGTTGATGATATTTTAACTACGGCATTGTCAGACCTGGGATATTATGATCGTTCTTACTTTGAAATCCCTAACGGCTTTGCACTGGTTAACCGTATTGAGGAGATTAAGGAAGATGGTACACCTTTTACTCCGCCTGCCCGGTGGTCGGTAACTGTAAAGGCTTATGATCGTTTAAGCTGGAGTTCGTACTTAAAAGCACTCGTATTTCCGCCCCGTGGATTTTTTAGGATAATTGTTTTTGCAATTACCGATAATGCTTTTACCAACTCACATAAAAAAGCAACAAGGGCTGCCGCAGAGCAGTGGCTTAAATCTGGAGTCCACCAACTGCCTGCCAGTATAGGCAACAAAAAGTTAGGGCCCAATCACCTGTGTATGGCCCTTATTTATGAGTTTAAAAAAGTAGAATCTAAGGAAGCTGAGCAAATTACAGGAGACCTTACCGGCATGGAACACTTAAAAAACTCAGGACTAATACCTTTAGTAAAATAACACTAACTTATGAATAAATTTGCCGTACAGCGAAGATTAAAAAAGGCCGAATTCAAGGTGTAATAAACGCTTATTTGCGATCGGTAAAAATTACCCTTTAAAATGACGATAAAATTTGTGTGTTGATATAGCCAGTAATGGTTTATCGCCATTACTGTCACCATAGGTATATATCACTTGGTAGGTGTCTAAATCCGGAAAGCACTCCCTAACTCTTATTACTTTTTCATTTCCATAACAATTAGGTTTTGCAAATCTACCTGTTATAAGACCATTTTCTTTAATTAAAGGAGTACAAATTAAATTCAGATCATAATTAGTAGCAAAATCGTTCAGCAGCAGATCAAAATTAGCACTTACTATATTTACTATATGACCTTGATTTTTATGAGATTCTATCTGTTGTAAAGCATCTTTTCTAATCAGTCCCGGCAATGATGTAATTGAGTAACGTGTTACCCAGGCCGAAAAATCTATAACCAATTCTTTCCTGAAAAGTTTGCTGAATACGCGCTCCTTAGCAGATTGATTATTGATTATCCTTAAAAAATATAACAGCAACACCGGTATACAACTTATTGCTTTAAAAATAGGCAGGCCATTTTTTAAACGATATTTGACGAAATCGACAAAGACATCTTTTTTTGTAATTGTGCCGTCAAAATCAAAAAAAACCAGTGTTTTATTTTCGTTCATAAATTGCAATTTGGTAGCCTGGATAAGTGTTACCTAAAAGGATTTTCCAAAGCCTTATATTATTTACAGCGAATTCATTTTTTATCAGTTTAAATCCGGGATGATCTGCTGGTTTTAATTGCCCGCTATTGCTTTGCTGAATTAAAAGAAATTTAACAGAGCTGTCGCGGTATAAGTAATTCATGTCTCCTGTACGGTATAATATCACCTTTTTTTGCTGATCTAAAGCGTAAGGCCATAGGCCATTTGATACGACCACCTTTTTACTTGTACCAGTTTGCTTTATGGTTTTTAAAAGATCAGCCCTGAAACTGGCCGGCGATACGAGGTCGTTTCTTACCTTGAAAAAAACGACAGTTTTGCGTATGAAACCTAATGAATTCATAAAAAGCACTAAAATTACTGCCAGTCTCACCAGCCCGGAGTGTGACGACTGACTTTTAATTGTTCTTATAAAAATAACGGCCATTAAAAATGAAACAAATGGAGACAGCACATACAGGTTATAGGACATCTGGAAATCCTTAAACGTAAAATAGCATATTATTAAAGCCAGTATAAAAATTAAGAAAGTAGTAAAATAAAATTTTTGGCGTATCAGATATCTAAATACATATAAAATAACTATTGCAAACGGTAAAAAGCTTAAAGGGGTATCGTTACGTACAATGTGCCTTGTAAGAAAGGTTTGCATGTAATCGCTCCCTACCCGGTTAAATACCACATTTGCCGAGTGCGTTCTCATTCCTTCAAAAAGTTCATTAAGATGATACGGGTAAAGCAGGCTAAAACAGCCTAAAACAAATGAAAAACCCAATAATGTAATAATAATTGGTATAAATTTTAATAAGTCTTTATAAGTTAATATAGCCCCATTGATAAGAATAAGGTAGATAGCAGATATTGGGGAAGTTATTAAAGCTAAGCCTAATAGCAAACCATTAATTAAATGCTTAACATTTTTTTGACAGGCCAGATTATTTAACAAAAAGCCGGCTATTAACATCCTGCTCAGAATTTCTGGCCTGCCACTGCTTATCCCCTGGAAGGAATAAATAGAAATAACAAGTACAAATACAAAAAGGTGTGTGATCCAGTTGTATTGAATTTCTTTCTTTTTAGCATAATAATAAATACTTATAAGAATTAACGCAATTGTTATATTATCAATAATAGTTAATGCTATTGGTATGTTAGTTATCTGTGTGGGCAATATCTTAGTAATGGAAGATACTACATACGGAAACAGCGGAGGATAAAATATAAACTTGTGATTAATTGGGTCAATTCCAGCATCGTAAAATGGGTTGATAAGCTGATGAGCGTGATTAATGAAGTAACTTGTTGGTAAAAAACACCCTGAGTCAACCACGAATAGGGGATAGCCCTGAGCTGCAAAAAGAAACGTGATATAAGCGCAAATTATGAATAGAAGAAGAGCGGTTTTAGCCGTGGTCGATTTCATTATTGTAATTATTTGTTTACTTATTATGGGCTTATTTAATATAGATCAAAATTGCAAACGCCAATACCCAGGATATAATACTTAATTGTATAAACCGGTCATTTATTAAAATTTTTACCGGTGAACTACTTGCTCTGCGTACAAATGTAAGCTGTAAATATCTCAACAATCCCAATAATACAAAAAAAGTGGTGCCATAAGAATATTCTCCTAAGCGATTAATAATCTCGGGCTGTACAATGTACATGATATAACATACTAATAAAACTCCCGATAACATTGATACTGTGATCTGTAAAAAATCAATATTATAGCCGGAAAGCGATTTTCGGGTTGGCTGATTTGAATTCCCATCTATCAAATACAAATCATCCATACGTTTGGTAAGCGCCTGAAACATAGACAGTAAAAAAACCATAATAACTAACCAGCGGCTAACAAATATATGAGAAGCAATACCTCCTGCTACCACCCTTAGTACAAAACCAATGCTGACGATAGCCACATCAACAATGGCAATGTTTTTTAGTCCCCAACTATAGCAAACATTTAAGATGAAATAAGTTAAAATTATTAGTAAAAATTTAACAGATAGAATGAAGGCAATTACAACTGAAGCAATAAAAAGAAGTGTACAAATAACATAGCAAACAGATAAAGAAACTAATCCTGCGGGTATATGTCTTAGCCTTTTAACAGGATGCAGCTTATCAAATGGGATATCCCTGATGTCGTTAAGAATATATATAGAACTGGCAACAAAACAAAAGGATATGAATGCAATAACAGCACTTTGCAGATCATGAATGTTAAATAATTGCCCGGAAAAAAAGATAGGCAAAAAAAGATAGACATTTTTTAAATAATGAGAAGGCCGTAATAAGGAAAGGTATTTGGACAGCATTATGTGTATTATATGATTAATAATTACAATATGCTATTTGAAATTTTGCATTGTTTCGATTTGCAGAGATAATTATACTGGGTAAAGCTAATAATTATTGTAATAATATGACAACTGAATTGTAAACTTTGAATCAAGCAATTCTGTAATTTAAACAGTTAAATTGTGGCCAGGTATTTAAGTAAATTTAGTACTTATATAAATGTTTTGTTAACGGTAAAGGTAAACGCAATTATGAGTTTCTTAAGATAATATGCAGATAAGATTGTTTTGATAAGGCATGTAGCTGTCCTCATACATGTGTTGTATTAAACGAGCCTATGTTTAGATTAACCGGACAGTTTCTAATTTAAACGAAGATCATGTTTCTGACTGTATAATTAATTGTGAAATTAATTATCAATTTAATAAGTAAATTTGTTGCACCCAGTGTATTCCGGGTTATGATATAATGCGCCTGTTTATTTGTTTATGCTTTATTGTTTTTGCTCAATGCTTTGCAGCTAATGCGCAACAAGATTCTGTGGTTACAACTACAGATAGCGTTCCTGTAAAAGCGCGCTTTAAGAGCCCAATGCCTTTTCTTGATTCGGTGGCTCACGCTGCAGCCATGCGCCAAAAATATGTGTCAGACTCCCTGAGTATGATTTATATTGTTAAACCCGACCCGCTAAGAACCAATATGTTTGTTGATAGTATTTTAAAAGCCGATGCATACCAAGGCTCACAATATTTAAATATATCATCATCCCATTCAAAAAAAATACAAGGTTACGGTCATATCCGGCCTGCACGTGATCCCTGGGTTATTGCCATCATTATAGGGTTGCTGCTGTTTTCATCAGCAATAAATATTACTGCAAGTAAAGATATGAGCAATATTTTTCAATCGTTTTATAACAGGCGTAATATGTCGCAGGCGGGCAAGGAAGATAGCCCCATAAACGTATGGACATTTATAGGCTTATTTTTATTATTTGGGTTTACGTTTGGTATATTTTTGTACCTTCTTACCACCGGCTTTTATAAAGTTTATTACACAATAAGTGGCTTTCAGCTTTTTATGACACTGTCTTTGGTGATTATTATGCTTTTTGCCACTAAATTTTTAGTTTTAAAGTTATTAGGTTTTATCTTTGATATTAATAAGCTGGTAAATGAATATATAACAGCACTATCACTTACTTATTTTAATATAACATTTGTTTTTTTACCAGTAGCGCTATGTTTTAGCCTGATAGCCGATAAATACATAACTTATTTATTAGCGATAACGCTGCTGCTGGTAGTGATAATTTTTGTATGGCAATACTTAAGGAGCAGTGTGAGTATCATTTCAAATTTTCGATTTCATAAATTTTATTTATTTATCTATCTTTGTGCCCTCGAAATTTGCCCCATATTAATACTGATTAAGGCACTGAATATAGGATTTAAGTAGTTTACACGTATAAGCATTGGAA
>JAQBNZ010000083.1 GCA_028288285.1 Mucilaginibacter sp. | reverse complement strand
GTAATTAATTTTATTACCAACGCCATAAAATATGCTCCGGAATCTAAAGAGATTATCATTCATATAGAAAAAACAAATGGTATGGCTAAAGTATCAGTAACTGATAAGGGTCTTGGCATCCCGGCTGCAAAGCAGCGTTTTCTATTTGACCGATATTACCGCGTAGATAACAGCGGGAGTCAATACACCGGCTTAGGCTTGGGGCTTTATATATGCGCCGAAATCATCAAAGTTCATCATGGGGAAATCGGGGTAATTAGTGAAGCAGGGAAGGGAAGCACATTTTGGTTTACGTTGCCAGTGGCTTATTATGCGGTTAGGTAATTTCTTTTTCAACTAAACTTACGGTAAATAAAATTCTTATACGGGTTGAAAACTAAGCATTAAGAGCCGGACAAAAAATTATAATAGTAACGTGTTCCGATTGCGCGAACAATTGATCCATATTTCAGATGCGATCAAATGAATGGTAAAGCCGAGCCAAAACGAAATGCCAAAAAAACTCGTGCGGTGAAAATGGAAAACGAGAAAACATCTCAACAACCGGATTTACGGTAGCAATCGCCAGACCAATAGCAAATATTCGGATCATCCATTCACAATGAAGCGCGATTTCACCCATAGGTGTGGTTGTAAAGTATTGACCATTGTGGCCATTGGATATTGCTTGCATATACAATTCACCAAGTGGGTCTGCGAACCCTTCTATGTCAAATAATTTAAATTCTTTTTTCGTACTTCAAACTTTCTGTTGTGATCTATTAATTTTTTAATTGTTAAGCGTCTATGATGGACTATTTATTTACGGATAGTTGTTTTTACTCCTGCTGTCATCTATTATAAGATTCCAAAAACTAATTTTTCGTCTGGTCAAGAAACCAAGCTTTCCATATAGGTTTATAGCTCCAATGTTATTTTCTGCCACGTGCAAATATGGGGTTTTGTGCTTACTGAATATTTTGCTGCATGTATGAGCAATTAATTGTTTCGCATAGCCCTTACCAGTATGCTCAGGATGGGTTACAATAGCACTTACTTCAGTGTGTGTATTCATCGTCATTCGTTCGCCTGCAACTGCTATCAGTTGTCTATTCTTATATATTCCATAATAGCTTCCCAATTGCGATGTCTCTTTTTTGAAATAACCAGGTTGAACCAAATTGACCAAATCAAATAAATCATTCTTGTGATTTGCTTGCAGTTCAATAATTGTCTCGTTTATTTCAATGTTGATAGGTGCAGCAAGAATCATTTGATTACAAACTAATTCTTTGTTTATTTTTAAGTTATTGCTGAAATTGGGTTTATCTCCAACTATATAAAAATTGTTTGTCAATGCTGAATATTGGTCACAGCCAATCAAAGTTTTATCTAAATCTATAAAACCCCCAAACGAGTAATAGTCTGGATGATAAAATTTTATGCCATCGTACTTGATTGCAAAATTTCCATGATTTTCTGCTAACGAATACCAAATCGGATTATCTAATTTTTGCTCTTCTCTAGTCATATTTGATCGTGTTCATCATTTACTTTTTAATTGTAAAGCCCTTTGCAGAAAAGTCTGATTGGCTATTTTTTTTTAGCCTCGTTAATGACTTTCAGCATATTGTTCTGGTTATCTGTGATTTCGGTAAGTACGGCAATCATAATGTCCCATACCGGCTTCATTTTTAAGATAAGTTCCTTGCCTTTTGATATAAGCAGGATCAGGCGTTTACGCTCATCTACTTTATCCTTCTTAGAACGGATAAGCTTTTGTTTTTCCAATTCTTTCAATAAGCTAATGGTTAGTAGTTAACCTGAATGATTCAAGCTATTTGTGATTTTCTGGCGAAGCGCATAAACAATTCTGCCAAAGATGATGGTTGTCCGTGCGGTTGTATAAAGTGGAATGGCCGTTCAATGGTAAGGCCTTTAATATCTATAATACTGCATTCATTGTTTCTTAATTCCTTTAGAATGGAATGTATAGACAGAAATGCCAGGCAGTGACTGTGTAGTAAATAGGATTTGATGCTTTCTGTGCTGCCTAATTGCATTTCGATTTGGAGGTCGGCTAATTTGATGCCATGCGGCTTTAGAGCATGGGCTATCACATCTAAAGTTCCCGAGCCCGGTTCGCGCATAAGCAAAGGGTAGATTTTCAACTCTTCCGGTTTAATAGTATCTTTTCTGATCGTTGGATTATTGCCTGCACTCACTAATACCAGTTCATCCTTCAAGAATTCCTGGTATTTGATCTGCGGATTACGGGATATTCCCTCAATGATACCTAATTCAATTTCTTTGTTTAACAATGCTTGTTCAATATCTTCGGTATTACCTGTAATCAGTAATACCTGTATATCCTTGAATTTTTTATGAAATTGCGCTAACACTGGTGGGATAATATATTGGGCCACAGTTGTACTTGCACCAATACGTAATATACCAATATGCTTTTTAATAAGCAGATTCATATCATATTCCAGTTCGCGATAAACATTCAGTAGCTGGTCTGTGTATTGCAAAAGCATTTCTCCAGCTGGAGTCAGGATGATCTTCTTGTTTCCGCTTCGCTCAAAAAGTGATGTTTTATAGGTTGCCTCCAGTTCCTTAATATGCTTGGTTACCGCAGGCTGACTAATGAACAATTCAGCAGATGCCCTGGTAAAATTAAGCCTCTTGGCAACTGTATAAAATACTTGCAGACGAAAGTCTAACATATGATGAATATTTTAATCTACTAATTTTAAGATAACCGGACAATCATTAACGCAAATGGCAAGACTAACAATACAAATACTGCGATGATCGCAGCTATATTAATGATTTTATCTCCTAAGACAATTGCTTTTTCTGTAAACTGATGGTGGATTAAGTTCTGTATAGTTTTCATGATCTTTTGATTTTGTTAGTCAAAGATCAATCATCAGAACTCGTTATTTTCATCATCAATTTACATGGTCAATAATGTAAAGTTATTTACTATTTGAATGCTATGTCGCATAAAAAGATAATGGAAATTACGCTGAAGAATGACGTATATAAAAAGCAGCATTACCGGTAATGACCCGGCCATGCTGTAGCAATAATAAAATAATCTGCCGCTCTGTGCTTTTATTTACAATATTAACGGTGGATCGCCATCAATCTGGCGATTATACCATTCCGTATTTCGACTGCTGCATATGGCGACTATTCCCAGCCCCACTTTTTAAATATAGCATGACCCCGGGCACTTTGAAGGAACTGAATAAACTGCTTTCCCTGTTGGCTGTGCTTACTATTTAAAGTTAATGCCACAGGGGTACCACGGTATAAGCGTAATGCCGATGGAAGTTCAACAACTTGCGTTATGTCTTTCAGATTTTGGTGCCAGGAAGCATAAGTTATCCAGGCATCATAGCGGCTGTTTTTTTTCCAGGCATCAATAGCCAAAGCGGTATTGGCGAAAGAGCCCGCAATGTTTTGCTGGATACCACCTATCAGATTTTCTTTTCCGGCTATATCCTCCCACAAGCCTAACTGGCCGGCCCCGTTCACATCCAAAATATGGATACCCGGTTTTGTGAGGTCCTTTAATGTTACAACGTGTTTCGGATTTCCTGGCCTGACTAATATAGCGGCCGCTCTTTTGTATAGCTCGATACGGGTAGCTGGGTCGACTATACCCGGATGGCTTTGTATAAATTGGGTGAGCATATATTCGGCACCACCATATATCACATCAGCATTTTGCTGAGCCTGGGCTAACCACTTCGGCTCCGGCCCACCAGTTACTTTCACTGGAATACCGGTCGTGGTGGTAAATGTTTTTGCGCATTCCTGCATAGCTGAAAGCGGACCTCCGGGGCCATAAACATGCAGGGTATCTGTTTGGGCAAATGCCGGTATCATACAGATGAGCATCGCCAGAGTTAAAATGTATCTTTTCATAATTATTTAGTGGTAAACCCGTATTTTCTGTAAATGGCTTTGGCAGTAGGGCTGATTAAGAAATCCATGAAGTCTTTAGCGGCCTGAACATGTGGCGCATTTTTCATTTGCCCGGCTACGTAGGTAGCATTGATGTTTTCACCGGCCGGGATCTCTACCATATCAACCGGGTGTTTGATCATTACTTGATAAAAAGCTTCGCTGTACCATACGGGGGCGGCGTCAGATTGATGATACATGATGCGCATCGGTGTTTGGCGGTGATGGATCTGAGTGAGATAAGTTGTACTGTCTTTTACTTTATCTTCCATGATTGTTGTACGCAAGGTTTCGGTACCAGCCAGTGCATAAGCTTCTTCAATTCTTTTGCCAATGCCTTCCCATTCCGGATTAGGCATACTTACCCTTACATCGGGTCGGCCCAGATCTTTTAAACTTTTTACATTTTTCGGATTACCTTTTTGAACCATAATGGCTAAACGGTTATAGGCATAAGGTTCAGTTTTGATAAAATATTCCGGCATTTGATCTGTTTTGCTTTTGCCCGCGGTGTAAACATCTGGTTTTAAGGTGATGCGCATGTTTCCAATAGTAATAGAACCTCCTATGATCTGTTTAGCTAAAATACCGGGAGGCAGTGTTTCAGCAAAAACCCGCTGGTACTGCGGGTACTCCTTTTTAAACGCAGCAATTATGTCATCAATACACATAAACTGGTTACCGGCAAAGAATACCACTAATTGCGGGTCGTTTATATCACCAAACAAGTCGGGTACGTTATCTACGCCGGGCACTGTAAACATTACTTTACTTTCCGGCGGGGTGTTCCATGGCGGGTCAAAACGGTGATCCTGTGCTTTAACCTGAATGACTGATACGATAAGGGCAATCACCGTGAATATTATTTTTTTATACCTTTTCATTTTGATTTTTAATAAGAGTTACAATTGATAAAAATATTTACCTGAATTATGGATGGACAACTGCCCAGCCCTCATACTGACGGATTATTATTTCACCATTACCGCTTGGTACATAAGAAATAAAAGGGAACAGGTCGTTCTTATCCATCTTTCGTTCTTTAATAGTATTACTGCATTGCGCTAATACAACACCTTTGACCTGCAGGTCTTTTAATGCCTGTTCATAGGTGCAGCTTTTCATATAAACGGCTACGCCATCGCCAAAAGCGATCAGTTCTACATGAAGTTTGCCTTTTAAGCGAGGATCTTCGAGCGCATTATCGATGTTTCGGAGTATTCCCTTTATTTTCTTGTCATCATTTGAATTCAGGATATATAGCGCATTATAATGTTTCAATTTTGCTGTTGCACCGGTAAAGGCAGCAGGGTCAGTTTGTTGTGCGCTTGCTGTTTTTGCGAAGGTTAGAAAGATGAGGGCAGCTAATATTAAAGTGTACTTTTTCATGGTTTTTGTTTATGATTTTTTATTTGTTAATTCATTTTGTGCGTCTTTAATCGGCTTAAAGGGGCCATATTTGTGTTGTTTTTCACTGAAGGCATCTGCATATGGTCCGAACGGAAAATCGATCGGTTTCTTATTCAAATCTTTCCAGTCGTTATGCTGATCCTTATGCGGACGAGGTCGGGAGTTGACAAATGCTGCTACATTCCAGGCTTCTTCATCAGTTAATTGCGGGCTTTGATACGTTGCGCCATATGGCATATTGTTTTTAACAAACCCTGCCAGATTAGTGAGCCTGTACATACCGGCTCCATCATTATAGCTGTGTTTGCCCCATAGCGGCGGATAGGTATAGGTTTTTTTGTCTATTGACAGTATACCTTCTCCATTGCTTCCGTGGCAGCTCTGGCATTTCATCAAAAACACTTCTTTACCTTTTACCGGGTCAGCCGCGTGATCCATAAAAGTCAACTTTCCGGTGGCGCTTCCAAATAATTTCTGCCCCCTTTTCACATCCTTGCCTATCCATTTCATATAGGCAAGTATGGATTGGATCTCCTTTTTTGAAGTATCCGGCACTTTGCCCGCAAGGCTGCGGTCAAAACATTCAGCTATCCGCTCTGAGGCCGATTCCACCTTGCCACTGCGACCGCTCATTTTGGGATAACCGGATATAAAACCGGCGTAATCATTCCCGAATAGTTTAGTCCCGCCTGCAAGGTGACAGTTCTGGCAATTCATGCCGTTTGTAAGATGTGCTACACTTCCTTGCGGCCCAAAGTATTTAGCGGTATGTACCAATAGTTCTTTTCCGTAACGTATCATGTCGCCTGCTTTTCCTGCTGGAATGGTGCTTTCATCTGGCGCTTTCCAGGCATCCGGCGAGGTCGGTCGCGGCGTTGGACCGCCAGATGCGGTTATATCAGAAACGGCTGCCGGCTTATCTGTAGCAGCTACTTGGTTTGCTGCTTCAGCATCTGCACCTTTACCGTTATCAAGGAAAGAAACGATGATCATTATCAAACAAGCTACGAAAAGCAGGCTGACGTATATCACGGACTTAGATACCTTTGCCAGCGCTTTTATAATCTCCTTGTCTTCGTCATGTGTTTTCATCTTATCTTATGTTAGTGGTTGACATGTCAAAAGTACAGGTGAAGTGCGCTCGGGTTATATCATAAATAGGTATTGTAAATAACCTGTAGTTATGGTTTAAACAAAATCTGCACGATTTTCTATAATCTTTGACAGAGTCCTCTAACGCCAAACGCAAAGCTTCCGGTAGATTTGTGGTGTTATAGTTATGGCAATACACGAATTACAAGCACTTACTTTCCCGGTTATAGGCATCACCTGTGCCACCTGTGCATCCAGCGTGGAAACGATGATCGGTGCACAAAAGGTGTCGAAAACTCAGATGTCAAAAAAGTGATGGATAATTCGGTGCGTAGCAATTGGAAGTTATATTAAATCCTGAAAGGCAATAGGTTTATAGTTTGTGATTTATAGGCTTTTAAGTAGTTTTGATATTGATTTCAGCGAGAGCAGCAACCGGGTCGTTTTTGATATCGGCGGCAATAATTACCGGATGATTTGCAAGTATGTATTTGGAGCGAAACAAATACATCTATTTGTTTGCTGGATTGGAACACATGCGGAATACGACAAGATTTGCAAACAAGGTGACCAGTATACCATTAATCTTTATTGAACGTTGAAAAGACAATGTTAAAATATACCATTATCAAGGATAAAGCCCAATATGAGGCATATTGTAAACAGTTAATTGTTACTAAGAAATAATGCTACTACGACGATTCAGGATGAAGTAAACCTTTAACAAACTCCTTGATGGTATTAATGCTACAGGAGTAACTGGACGATGTTCCGGCTTGTTCGTTGCCGTCCAATTCTGCTATATAGTTATGGTAATGATCGACAATTTTGGTAAGTGATTGTTTAGTGGCAAATAGCTGTTTGTAGAACTTATCAAATGTGAAAACTTTGAGATTGTCGATCACTTCATTCGCATTTGCTTTAATGGCAGCAAGCTCGATCTTCAGCTCTTTGTGATAGTCACCCTGGGTTTTTTAGCAAGATAAGATTTCTCAAAATCTTCCTTGGACAGCGAACGGTCAGGGTCATATAATTTGGCCTTAATCAGAGGGTCGCTGATTCGGGCTCAGTCTCTTTTAAATCATTGAGGTATTTTTCCTACTGATTATGGAACCTTTCAACTAAAGTTAAAAAAATCAATGTATGTTAGTAGACTACTGGTTGCCGTCGAAATGAATGTTTTTGTGCCTTTAAAAATGACCGTGCCGTTTCAAGTTCTATTCTGTTTGAATCTGATGCATCAGCAATAGCAACCAGCTTCTTATAATAAGAATTTGCTTTTTCAGGATCGTGTAGCTTTTCAGCAGATAATCCCGCGCCATAAAGACCGTTGAACCGGTTGGGGTGCCGTTCCAAATCTGCCTCATAGGCTACTAAAGCTTTCGCGGGTTTGTTCATTTGCAGCAGCATATCTCCCAGCAATTCTCTCGCCGGAATCACTTCACCCGGAGTGACAGGATGTTTTTGAGTATTGTCTTCCATGTCAGCAGCCGTAATCATAGTCTTTAATGCTTCGGCCTTTTTTCCTTCTTTAAACAGTATCCATGCTTCAGCGGTATTGATTTGAATTTTTACCTGATTAGCTTTATAGGCATCGTTTTGTTTATTTAAGGTATCATATATTGCACACAGTTTTTTTAACTCCGCACCCGCAGAGTCAATTTTATCAATATGAACAAAACCGAGGAGCCGGGTGAAATTGACAATAGCCTTTTGCCACGGAAATTTTTGCCATGGAAAGTTAGCAGGATGTATTTTGAGTCTGGCTGCATCTTCCCATAGCTTGTTTTCGAGCACATAGCGGGCCGGAATAGCAGCAAAAGCATAGGCAACTTTAAAATTCACGGGGTAAACCACATTAATAGTTTTAAGATAATCGCATTGCTCTTTTGCCTTCTTATTTTCAGCTTTTTGTAAATAAGCATAAACAAGATAATCCATACCATGAAGTTCTTCATCCCAATTCCCCTGAATGCCGGCGCTGCCGGCATAGCACTTCGCGTAAGAAACCGAAACAAGATTTGATTTTATACATTCGTTCCACAACCCCAGTCTTGTAAAAATATGCGAAGGCATGTGCTGGGCATGCGCCGAAGATGGGGCGATGGAAGCGTATTTTCGTGCGGCAGGCAGGGCCAATAGAGCAAGTTCGGGGTAATCATAAGTATGAATAATATAATGTAATATTCCCGGATGATCGGGTTCGTCGGGGTATAAGGAAGTTAATATAGCCCCGGCCTTTTTTTGATTTCTGAAAGATTTGTCTGCTGGATCTGCCGCAGCATCAAGTGCCAAAGCATAAAATACAGATGCTTCCTTATCGTTCGGATTGTCACGATATATTTCTTCCATAGCTTTTTCAAAACGGACACTACGGGTATAATGATCTGTTTTATCCCAATCTTTATAAAACAATGCCAGGGCTTCAATATACTCAGATTCTCTTCTTGATTTTTGTGTGATGGACTGCGCAATGGCAATTGCTTTAGCTCCTTTCTTTAGTTCAGCCTCAGCCGGCGGCGACCAAAGCGGATGGTTATTGCACATTGCCACACCCCAATAAGCCATGGAACAATCCGGCTGCTCATCAATCACCTTTGCAAACGCCTTTTCTGCTTCGTCATATTCAAATGAATGGAGCAGTTCTATGGCCAGGTTAAAGTCTTCTTTTGCCTTTCCTGTACAAGATGTTTCAAATTCGACATGACCCAATTTCCTGTTTGGAGAGCCGCATAAAATAATTTCTCCCCGTTTAAGATTGATCGCATTTATGGCGTTAGTTGATGGAGCATTGTTTTGCCTATTGCAGGATAAGAGTTTAAATAATGAAAGACTAAGAAATACGAAGAGTACCGCTTGCAATAAGTTTTTCATAATTGCCCAATTATAATTTTTAACGAATGCTAATAGTGATGACAACTAAATAACCACAACTAAAGTACAAATTTTGATATTTTAAACCTATCACCCCCAATCGAAGCCGGAAGGCCGTTGGTGAAAGTTAGTTTATGACAAAATTATCAGACGCGACAAAGCCAGCTTTAATATTATATGGCTAAAGGATAAATCTTTCGCCGACATAGATAACCTGTTGGACCCGGATATTTTGTGTTCCCGGATGAAATTCCGTCCATTCTGAATAATCAGAGCATATCATCAGTTTTTCAGTTTCGCACAGCTTTCTTTAAACTTCATAATGGTGTGTTACAGTCCTTCATGTAAATCATTGAGAAACGGCCACTTTTAGCACTAAAGTATTTAATCACCATAAAAAAAGCAGCTTATATCTTCCAAGTGAAGGGACATCAAGTTTCGTAGTTATACAATTTGCTATACAAGTTTACATGTATTTCATTATTTCTCCAGATTTAATGGCCATATTGGTTTTAATAATGGATGGACGGGTCATCATTTACATTAATAAATTTTTATGCTTAGTCGAGATTAAATAAAACCATATTTACTATAGATGAATAATAACCTTGAAATAAAAAGCCTTACTGGCATTAGAGGCATAGCAGCATTATATGTAATTATATTTCATTGGTACAACCACGTATCTCAAAGACAGCCGTTTTTTTCTTTCTTACCGATGGATCATTTATTCACCAACTTTCTTAAGCATGGATATCTATCTGTCGATTTATTTTTCGTGTTGAGTGGCTTTGTATTATGTGTAGCCTCATATAATCTTTTTTCAGAACAAATATCTGTTCAGGATTATAAAAAATTTATGTATAAAAGATTTTTCAGGCTATTTCCTTTATATATGAGTTTAACCTTGTTGTATTATGTATTGTTTGGCCAATCACAAGTAATTGACGTTTTAATAAATCTCACCTTGTTACAAGGCATAGTTCCTTCTCACAGCGGATCAATAATTCCGCCCGGATGGTCTTTAACAAATGAATGGGTTGTATATTTTTTATTTCCATTTTTCCTTTTCTATGCCTTGAAAATCAAAAGGAAAATTTGGATGCTGGTTGTCATATCGCTGTTGCTTTTGTTGCTAATAAGTATAGTACGGACACACACAATAAATTGGGGCAATTATTCTTTTTTGAAGAAAGTTAAGGGCTTTTATCCAATTATTCTTTATACACGTGGTCCTGCAAGTTTGTTAAGAACAATAGCCTCTTTCCTGCTGGGCATATTTACTTTTTTTATTTACAGATCTCAAAGTAGCAAAGAATCTTATCTTAAATATTTAAGATATTTAATCATACCGTTATTTGCTTTACTTTTTATTAATAATTCCGATATTCTAATCATTCTTTTACTACCAATCCTTATTCTTTATATAACACAGAATAATTTTTTAAATAGACTTCTGTCTTCAAAGCCGGTTCATTTTGCAGGGCTAATTTCATATTCCTTGTATTTAAATCATTTCTTGTTTATAAATACATATAGCATGGTGTCAGGGTTTGTAAAAATGAATAATGATTTATTTAGCTTGTCCTATGTATTGGTTTCAACATTTATATTTAGTGTAGTGACTTATTATGTTATAGAAAGACCGGGGCTTGCACTTTTTAAATATAAATTTAAAACATACAGAGTAGTAAATAATATTTACTTGCCTCCTGAAAAAAGGCGAGCGACTGTACTAATCCGGAAATTTTTCAGGGGCCGATATTGACCAGTCGCCATACGTTTGGCCGATAAATTGGTTTGAAATGTGCACAGTAAAGCACTTGAAAAGCCGCTTAGATACTTCTAAGTGGCTTTTTTGTTTTTTAGCTATTTGGTCTGAGATTAAATGCCCTGAATATTGTGCAACCAAATATTCTTTAATGAGTAAGCCCTTTTAAATATTAAGTTAAGATTATTATATCGTTACTATATCAATTCGGACTTAAAAATTCAGTATTCATTCAAATTTGAACGGGTGATTTGCACAAAAACCCATACCACATGAAGCACTGTTTTTATCTGATCTTAGTTTTCCTGTCTTTATCCTCCTTTTGTGTTGCGCAAAACACAATTCTGAAAGGGCAAGTAACCGATAAAACTACAAAGGAACCGTTAACAGCCTTCGTTCACTTTGATAATCAAAAGGGAGGTAGCGTAACCGACGCTTTTGGCCATTACCAAATCAATAATATACCGCCTGGTAACTACAGGCTTAAAATTAAATACATAGGTTATAAAGAGCTTGAGCAAAGCATTGATATTGCAGCTGGCCAGGCTGTTACTTTAAACTTACAATTGGAAGAGAGCACGCAATCGCTTAATGCGGTTAATGTATATGCCAAGGCAAATACAGCATCTGAATCATCTTCACGTAAATCTGAACAGCATGCCGGTAATATTACCAATGTAATATCTGCACAGGCTATGCAACGCTCTCCTGATATTAATGCAGCCAATGCCCTGCAACGGGTATCGGCAGTAACACTGCAACATAACAGTGGGTCTGATGAGGCTTACGCAATAATAAGAGGGCTGGAGCCACGCTATAATAACACATTGATAAATGGTGTTAAGGTAACCAGCCCTGACCCGGTTTCGAGGTTTATTTCTCTAAGCGTGGTGCCGTCAGACCTGTTGGATAGGGTGGAAGTTAGCAAAACACTTACTCCTGAAATGGAAGGTGACGCAATTGGCGGTACCGTAAACCTCGTATTTAAAGATGCTCCGGATTATGAGTATTTTAAAGCAAATGGATCAGTTGGTTATAGTGGGTTATTTTTTAACCGCAAGTATGATGATTTCTCTCATGGCGCGGTGGCGGCTAAAAGCCCTGCCGAAAGGTTTGGACCGTCGTATATAACCAGTCCAGGTAATTTTTCAAGGGCCAATCTTGATTTTACTAAAAAGAATGCTCCGTTAAGTTCGCTTTTGGGTTTTACTTATGGCCGCAGGTTTTTTAAAAACAAGTTAGGTTTTATTGTGTCTGATAGTTATCAAAACCAGTATTATGGCACAAATTCGCAATTTAATATTGCCCAGATGGACACGAGGCCCGGTAAAAATTTTCAGCCAGTTATTTCTGATGTAGCTAATCGTACCTATTCAACACAGCAGTTAAACAACGGTTTATCTGCACACCTCGATTACCAGTTTAACGATAAGAATAAATTAACATTAGATAATGTGTTCTTATATACTCATTTAGCCCAAACAAGGTTAAGTATAGATACCTCTATATTGGGTGGCAACGGTGGCCGTATTGGGCCAGGTACCGGTACAGTGTTTAATGATAACAGGTCAACCATTCAAAACCAATATGTTGAAAATTTAAAATTAAGCGGTAAACATGTGCTTACAAAACATTTCCTTTTCGATTGGTCGGGAGTATACAGTAACGCAACACAAAATGCACCAGACAGGGCCAATGTAACCACTAATCATCTTATCAATCCTGACTTTACCAGTACCCCCGATTATTTATACAATGTATCGAGGATATGGCAGCAAAGCGGTAATAAAGACCTTAGCGCTACGGCCAACCTGGGGTATAAGACCGCGTTAAGCGAAAAA
Source organism: Mucilaginibacter sp. (assembly GCA_028288285.1). Lineage (GTDB taxonomy): Bacteria > Bacteroidota > Bacteroidia > Sphingobacteriales > Sphingobacteriaceae > Mucilaginibacter. The sequence goes on along the minus strand of JAQBNZ010000083.1, from coordinate 1,121 downwards.
AATGCTCTTGAAATAAAAGTAGGCGGTTTATATAGGCATAGCACAAGGTTTAATACACAAAACCAATATACTTTAAAAGCAGCGCCAACAGCCAATGGCGTTAAGAGCCCATTTACAGATATTTATGCTGCCGATTGGCTGGTATATGATGTAACAGGTTCTTTAGCCAGCGATAAAGCTAATTATACGGCATATGAAAATATAACAGCTGCTTATGGCGAATTTAAACTGACATTTGATAAGCTGGATATTACCGGTGGTTTGCGAATTGAGGGTACAGCACAGGGCTATGATACACACCCGGTTGTTTTGGATGTAATGAGTAACGCAAAAAAGACCTATACAGATGTGCTGCCAAGTGCAAATCTTACTTACAGGCTAACCGAAAAGTCAAACCTTAGGGCGTCTTATTTTAAATCTATAGCCAGGCCGGCTTTATACGAACTTGTGCCTACTCCAACCTATGGCCAAAGCACAGATGTTACTGGTAATCCGCAGCTAAAACATACCGAAGCTGATAATTTTGACCTGCGTTATGAATTGTACCCAGGCAAAGAGCAACAGTTTTTTGTAGGTGGTTTTTATAAGGATATTAAAAACCCTATTGAGTTTGCACTTAATGCACTTACCGGCGGCCAGCTAAATACCACCCCGCAAAACTTTGGCACGGCTAAAGTAGCTGGTGCCGAGGTGGTTTATTCAAGGTATTTTGGTGATCTGGGTATCTCAGGAAATTACACTTATACTTATTCTAATATCAATACTACAAAAATTTACACATCAACAGATGCTGCGGGCGTAACAACTTCGGTTCCTAAGCTGCAAAGCAGACCAATGCAAGGCCAAACCGGTAATGTGGCAAACCTTTCACTGCTCTATAAAAATGATCGTCAGAAGGCTTTTGTTCAGTTAGCCTACACTTATACCAGTAAAACCCTTGCTTTGGTGTACAATAACTACGGTTATGATTATTACCAGCAGCCACAGTCATTCCTGGCCTTATCAGGAGAGAAGCAAATAAGCAAACACCTGGTTTTTACAGCAAAAGTTAATAACCTGTTAAATACACCTACTACTATCAAAATCAGCAACCTGATCCAGTCAAGAGATATATCTAACGT
>JAQBNZ010000038.1 GCA_028288285.1 Mucilaginibacter sp. | reverse complement strand
AACATTTATAATATCGGGGGTAACTTCCTGCTCGGCTATACCGGTAACTTCAATTTTACGGCGCAGATCAGAAGTTTGTGCAAATGCGCCAAAGGTTGATGCAAGTAACGCAGCTATAACGAATATTTTTTTCATTGGGTGGTTTGTTTTTAGTATAATGAAGCTATTATGAGCATTTTATGTTTTTGCAACTCATACTAATTTCATAAGTATTTAATATATATGTATAGATATAGTTACGCACCGATAGTTTAATTTGAAACAACTGTAAATAATAAATGTGTAACCAAAGAAAGCTTATGATGTTCTAATGCATTGATAATAAGTACAAAGCGTATTTGTTAGCAAGATAATATTTATTAATAATTAACACTTAGTGCTGTATTCAAAAATGGGCCAATAAAAAAGCCCCGATAAAATCAGGGCTTTAATATATTTTAATGAGTGTAATTTACTCTTCTACCATTTCACTATTCGGGCTGCTTTCCTCAACTACTTCGTGTTTAAAATAGTGCTTTTGATTAAGCAGTATCATAATTACACCTACTGATATGGCAGCATCTGCAAGGTTAAACACCGGACGGAAAAAAATGTACTCTTCGCCGCCCCATACAGGTATCCATGCGGGGAAATTACCTGATAATAAAGGGAAATAAAACATATCTACTACACGGCCGTGAAATAACGGAGCGTATTGATATATCATCCCATAAAACGCCGAATCAATAATATTACCCACCGCACCTGCAAGTATTAAGGCAACCATCATAATTAAACCACGATGATATTTATTTTTTATTAAATGCACTAAACCATACCCAATACCGCAAACAGCAACAATACGAAAAAGTGTTAAAACCAGCTTGCCCAAATCGCCGCCCAGTTCCATGCCAAAGGCCATACCGTTATTTTCGGTATAATGTAACATGCCCCGGTTGCCAAGCAGGTGAATTTCTTCGCCCAGTTGCATATGCGTTTTTACCCATATTTTGATAACCTGGTCAAGTAGAATAATAAATGCAGCAGTTAAAAAAGGTTTTGTATAAGCCGCCTTCATTTACTATTGCTTTAATTTAGCTTCCATTGTTAAGGTTGTGTGCGGCACGGCACGTAAACGCTCTTTAGGTATAAGTTTTCCGGTTTCGCGGCAAATACCATAAGTTTTGTTCTCAATGCGCACTAATGCAGCTTCCAGTTGCTCAATAAACTTTTTCTGACGGGCAGCCAGTTGGTTTATTTGTTCTTTCTCCAACGTAGCAGATCCATCTTCCAGTGTTTTGTAAGTACCGGCAGTATCATCAGTTCCGTTTGCATTTGGTGAACTTAATGAGGTAGCCAAAGCGTTCAGTTCTTCTTTTGAGCTGCGCAGCTTATCCAATAACAGGTCTTTAAATTCCTTTAATTCTGAGTCAGAATATCTTGTTTTTTCGTTTTCCATTTAACTTTTCCTTATAGCAATATAAATTTCATTTTCATCAATAACAGCTTTTTCGCGTTCATTTAACTGATTATCAAGCACAAGGCTATCAGATATAATTTCGGCGCAAATATATGATAAATTATTTTTCACCGCTTCACTGATAAACGGCGCATCTGTAACACTCACATTTATCCTGTCGGTTACTTCAAATTCTTTTGCTTTACGCAAATTTTGTACACGGTTTATCAATTCGCGGGATAGTCCTTCCTGTTTTAATTCGTTGGTTAGGGTAACATCTAAAGCCACAGTTAGTTTTCCTAAATTTGCAACCTGCCATCCAGGAACGTCTTCGGCAATAATTTCAACGTCAGTGGTGAGTAGTGAGTAGTGAGTAGTGAGTAGTTGTAAACTGCCCTCATTTTCTAATCTGCCTATGTCGTCCTGATTTAGTTTGCCTATCTCTTCGGCCACTGCTTTCATATCCTTACCTACTTTTGCGCCCAGGGCTTTAAAGTTTGGCTTTATCTTCTTTTTGATAAAGCCGGCGGTATCGGTTATATACTCTATGTCTTTTATGTTTGTTTCAGATAGTATCAGCTCTTTAACTTTTTCTACCTGTATCTTAAAGTTCTTGTCAAGTATTGGCAATAATATCTTACTTAACGGCTGGCGAACATTAATACACACTTTTTTACGTAATGATAATACCAGTGATGATATATCCTGCGCAAGCTGCATACGCTCTTCAAGGGCGGTATCAACCAAATCGTTGTGATATTCAGGATAATAAGTCAGGTGGACCGATTCAAAATCCTCTTTACCGGTAACACTGTTCAGGTCGGTATATAAACGCTCTGCAAAGAATGGCGCTATGGGCGACATTAATTTTGATATGGTGATTAAGCAAGTATAAAGCGTTTGGTAAGCCGATAGTTTATCATCCGAGTTATCTGACCTCCAAAATCGGCGGCGACTTAACCTGATATACCAGTTGCTAAAATGCGCGTCAACAAACTCTTGTATAGCACGGGCAGCTTTGGTAGGCTCAAAATCGGCATAAAAAGCATCAACCTCTTTGCTCAGCGTATTTAATAATGATATTATCCAGCGGTCAAGCTCAGGGCGTTTATCAAGCGCTATCTCGTCTTCCTCGTATTTAAACTGATCAATATTGGCATACAGCACAAAGAACGAGTAAGTGTTATACAACGTGCCAAAAAACTTGCGGCGCACTTCGTCTAACCCTTCAATATTAAATTTAAGGTTATCCCATGGAGCGGCATTGCTTATCATGTACCAGCGGGCAGCATCAGCACCAAACTGGTTAATGGTTTCAAACGGATCAATACCATTGCCTAAACGTTTAGACATTTTATTGCCATTCTTATCCAGTACAAGCCCGTTTGAAACTACGTTTCTGAATGCTACACCTTTATTACCTACCAATTGGTTTACCGCCTTTACCTCATCGCTGGCTTCGCTCAGCATAACCGCTATGGCGTGCAGGGTAAAGAACCAGCCACGGGTTTGGTCAACACCTTCGGCAATAAAATCTGCAGGGTATGAATTCTTAAACTCTTCTTTATTTTCAAAAGGAAAATGCCATTGCGCGTATGGCATAGCACCGCTATCAAACCAAACGTCTATCAGGTCGAGCTCGCGGAACATTTTGTTACCTGCTGCAGATGTTAATATTACATCATCCACATAAGGGCGGTGCATATCTTCCAGCTTAAAGCCTTCGGGCATAAAACCTGCAGCTATTGATTTTTCAATTTCTGCGTTAAGTTCGGCTATTGAGCCAATACATTTTTCTTCAGCACCATCTTCCTCACGCCATATAGGCAGTGGGGTACCCCAGTAACGCGAACGCGAAAGGTTCCAGTCTACCAGGTTTTCCAGCCAGTTACCAAAACGGCCTGTTCCGGTCGATTCCGGTTTCCAGTTTATGGTTTTGTTTAATTCAACAAGTTTATCTTTTACCGCAGTGGTACGAATGAACCAGCTATCCAACGGATAGTATAATATCGGCTCATCGCTTCTCCATGAGTGCGGGTAACTGTGCTCGTATTTTTTAACGTCAAACGCTTTGTTCTCTTCTTTCAGCTTAATGGCTATCTGCACATCTGTAGCTCTAAAGTCGGGTGCGGCGCGTTCGGCATCGCTATAATATTCTTCTTTAACGTAACGGCCTGCAAAATCGGTTACTTCATCAACAAAGCGGCCTTGTTTGTTCACTAACGGAACTTCTTTGCCTGCTTCGTCCAGTACCATTACCGATGGAACGTTGTTTTCCTTACATGCCCTAAAGTCATCCGCACCAAATACTGAGGCGGTGTGTACAATGCCGGTACCATCATCGGTAGTAACAAAATCTGCCGATATAACGCGGAAAGCATTTTTTTCCAGATCAGCATTGGTTACATAAGGCATTAGCTGCTCATAATGCAGGCCCAAAAACTGGGTGCCTTTGTATGTTCCTTTAACTTCCCAGGGGATAATCTTATCGCCGCCTTTGTAATCATCAAAAGAAGCGTTCTCACCTTCGGCTTTAAAGAATTTGCCAACCAGGTCTTGCGCTAATATAACAGTAACCGGCTCATATGTGTAAGGATTAAAGCTGCTGATTTTTACATAGCTGATTTTTTCACCAACGGCTAATGCACAGTTTGATGGCAGGGTCCAGGGGGTAGTTGTCCATGCTAATATGTACAGTGGAGAATTAATGTTCTCAAACAAAAACTCCGAATCATTATCCCGCTTAACCTTAAACTGAGCAGTTATAGTAGTATCCTTAACCATTTTGTAAGTACCCGGTTGGTTCAGCTCATGCGAACTTAAGCCGGTACCTGATTTTGGTGAATAAGGTTGTACGGTATAACCTTTGTACAAAAGGTCTTTTTTATAAAGTTCCTTCAGTATCCACCAAAGGGTTTCAATATATTCGTTTTCGTAAGTTACATACGGGTTCTCTAAATCAACCCAGTAACCCATTTTTTCGGTAAGGTCGTTCCAAACATCGGTATAACGCATTACCTCTTTACGGCAAGCGTCGTTATATTCCTTAACCGATATTTTTTTACCAATATCGTCTTTAGTAATGCCTAAAGATTTTTCAACAGCCAGCTCAATAGGCAGGCCGTGGGTATCCCAACCGCCTTTACGTTTAACCTGGAAGCCTTTTAATGTCTTATAACGGCAAAAAATATCTTTAATAGACCGGCCCATAACATGATGAATACCCGGCATACCATTAGCACTCGGCGGACCTTCGTAAAATGTATACGGTTTGGTTGCCGGCCTGCTGCTGATGCTTTTTTCAAATATGCTGTTCTGCTTCCAGAAATCCAGCACTTCCTTGCCTGTTTGCGACAGATTTAACTGTTTATATTCCTTGTACATCAATATGTTCGCCTCGATTTTTAGAGGCTGCAAAAATACGGAATTTTATATTAAAAATGTAGAAAGTAAGTGATTATGACAGTGGATTAATTGTTAATTTAACCACAGAGAGAAAACACAAAGGTTACAGAGATTTATATTGATGCTAATTATAAATGCTTTGCGGTTCGTTTTTAAACCACAGAGAGCACAGAGAAGAAAAACACAAAGAGTACAGAGATTTTGTGTTGCTTTTAAAGTTAGAAACGCTTTGCCGTTGTTGATGTTGTCACCAACAACCTTTTGACCTTATCCATTACGCAGGACGGCTTGTTTGTGACACACCAAGGCGAGAAAAAAACAAAGGTTACAGAGATTTATATTGATGTTAATTAGAAAACACTTTGTGCCCTTTGTGATTAAATACTTTGCAAATCCTTTGTATTCTTTGTGGTTAATTTACCACTACACCACTTTGCCGTTGTTGGTGTTGTCACCAACAACCATTTGACCTTATCCATTACGCAGGACGGCTTGTTGGTGACAACACCAACAAGGGCGAGAAAAAAACAAAGGTTACAGAGATTTATATTGATGTTAATTAAAAACACTTTGTGCCCTTTGTGATTAAATACTTTGCAAATCCTTTGTATTCTTTGTGGTTAATTTACCACTACACCACTGATTTAATGATTACCTATTTATGCTTAAACCCTCTTTTCCATAGCAGAAAAAGAGGGTTTAACAGCACAAATTCGCCTATTTGTATATGTATGCCTATTGCGTAAGCGGAGGCGTGGTGTTATTAACTACCTTCCATAGGGCAAGGCCGGGAAACGGAAAACTTACACCTTTTGTATTTCCTCTTGTAGAGGCATCTTTACCAAATTGATACAAAGGGTGCCCTTTGTAAACTAACTGGCTCTTACCAAAAACCGTTATCATATCAAACTGGGTTTTATCAAGTATGGAAGGAATACTGTTAATAGCTTTTACACTATCTACAGGCCAGTTAGCGTCATGAGTAGGGTCGTTTGTTGAGAATGTATTAGTTTTATAAGTATCGCGCGTAAACATGTATAGCGTGCGCCCTTCCGGGTCGGTAATGTATTTGGAAATCTCTGTACCTGGCGTGCCATTACTTTTGTAATTTAATCCATCATTACCCACCAGTTGCATATGGCCAATCATTACCGTATAGTCGGTTTTACCTATAAACCATGTGCTATCTACCGCATCGCCGTTGGTATCGCCTGCACTTTTGTCATTTTTAAAGTAGTATAAAGGCCATCCTCTAAAAGTAGTTTGCTTTAAACCGTCGCTCCTTGTTATTACACCAAAATCTGTTGCATTAAGGCCGGCCCCAATCATAGGGTTATCCTTATAAAATATTGGCCAAAATGTTAGGCATTGACCGTTGCATCCCGAGGTGCCATTTGCATCATCTGCAAAAAAGTAAAGTGATTGCCCTAAGTTATCTGTTATAATGCTGCCAAATTTGGCATTATTAGCAAGCTGAACACCCGTTACAACGGGCGCGGGCATGTCAGCCTTTCTTGTTTTTTTACACGCTACATTTAAAAACGTTAACGCAGCAGCCAATACTGTTAGTAAACAGAGTATTTTTTTCGTTCTCATGAGGGTAAATAATTAATTGGTTTATATAAATACTACTTGTTAATTCCCTAATAGGTTGCCTATAAAGAAATAAATTGTATCGAATATTAAAAATAGTTGTCTTATTACTAAAGCATAACCCATCCCTTGTTACCACCAACACAAATAAGTTATACACAAATATTCCTTCCCCTTTTATATATTTGATACACAAAACTCTCACCTCATGAAATTAAACTTCCCATGTGTTTTTGCTTTTGCAGGTATAGCTGCTTTTTTAGCCGGTTGCGCCGGTAACTCTAAAAAGGAAACCACCACTGATACAGCCTTGGCTGCTGATATTAAACAACATATTGCTGTATTGGCAAATGATTCGCTGCAGGGGCGCAAGCCATTTAGCGTTGGCGAAGAAAAAACCATTGCCTACATAGCCGCACAGTTTAAAAAGATGGGATTGGAGTCGGGTAACAAGGGCAGCTATTATCAGGATGTACCGATGGTGGAAATTAAACTTGCCAATGCCCCCACTATGCAAATAAGTGGCAAAACCAACCTAAAAATGGAGGCAGGGGTTAATTTTGTGGCTGCCACCCGTCGCGAAGTACCTGCTGTTGAGTTAAAAAATTCACCGCTGGTATTTGCAGGCTACGGTATTGTTGCCCCGGAATATAAATGGAACGATTATGCCAACCTTGATGTTAAAGGCAAAACGGTTGTTGTACTGGTAAATGATCCGGGTTTTCAGGCGCCTGAAAAATTCTTTAAGGGCGATACCATGACCTATTACGGCCGGTGGACCTACAAGTATGAAGAAGCAGCCCGCCAGGGTGCCGCGGGTGTGATAATTGTACACCAAACGGAACCTGCAAGCTACGGCTGGCAGGTGATTCAGAATAGTTTTACAGGTTCAAAACTATATTTGCAACAGGCCAATAAGCATATGGACCGCTGCCAGTTTGAAGGCTGGATAAATGAAGAAACCGCTAAAAAATTACTGGCCAATGCTGGCATAACTGAAGATATGCGCGCCTATGCCCGCAAAAAAGATTTTAAGGCTGTTCCATTGAATAGCGCTGTATCGGTCTCACTCAAAAACACACTGAAATATTCAACATCGCATAATGTAATAGCCACATTAAAGGGCAGCACCACACCTAACGAATATGTATTATACAGTGCCCACTGGGACCATTTTGGTATTAGCAAACCAGTTGCTGGCGATAGTATTTACAACGGCGCTGTTGACAATGCCAGCGGTGTTGCCGCTGTTTTAAGTATTGCAAAGCTGTTTACCCAACAAAAGGAAAAGCCAAAACGTTCTGTTGTTTTCCTATGCGTTACTGCCGAAGAGCAGGGCTTGTTAGGGTCTGAATATTATGGCACGCACCCGGTTTATCCGCTTAATAAAACAGTGGCCGACCTTAACCTGGATGCTTTATCTGACTTTGGCGAAACCAGTGATTTTTCTATCACCGGTAAAGGTCAGAATTATTTGGATGATTATGTGGTTGAATTAACCAAACCAAACGGCTGGACAGTTGTGGGCGATACCAAACCAAGTTCGGGCAGTTACTACCGGTCGGACCATTTTAATTTTGCCAAAGTAGGTGTTCCTGCCCTTGATTTGCACAATGGTGCCAATGCCATAGGGCATGACGAAGCATGGGGTAAAGCTAAATTGAAGGAATATAACGAGAAGCGCTACCATCAACCATCAGACAGTTACAGCGATACCATGAACACCAAAGGCATGGCTCAAACCACCGAGCTACTGTTTAAACTGGGCTACAAGCTTAGCAATGAAACTACCTTCCCCGGTTGGAAAGCAGGCTCGGAGTTCAAGGCAATAAGGGATAAAGTGATGGGGAAGTAAAAGTCGCAAAACATTAAAATATCTAAAGCTTAAGGTTGGTGTCATCACCAACCTTTTTTGTACTATAACTTGGTGGTGCGGCAACCCCCGCTACCGCAAGCGTCCCGCTTGTGGACCAATGCTTAGTAATCGCCATAAAAAACTGATGCCCTTGATTTAAAAATATCTGTTTTGCCTAATGTTACTGTCCTAAAGCCACAAGCGGGACGCTTGCGGTAGCGAGGGAAATAGGTTATCCGATTTCTTTTATACAGTCGCCCAGCTCCAGCCGAGTGACAATTATTAGCAGGCCTCTGGCCGCAGTCATTAATAATCTCGTCGGCCAAAGGCCGTAGAATAGTTACCACTCGGCTGGAGTCGAGCGGTTGCCTGTTGATTAGATTTAACCCTTTCAAATAAAATCGTTGTTAACTATCTCCAACCCATGCCTGTTTTTACTCCTATTTCCGTTAATTTGCACTCATGAAAAGTCAGGTAAAGCGCACTGTATATATGATAGTAATAGCTGTAATGCTTTTTTCAGCTTCAATGGCAATACCGGTAATCTATCATACTAAGGCCAGAGAATACTTTCAGGGTGCCGCATTGGGTTTTATGGTTGCCGGAATAATAAGTATTGTAATACTATTGCTTGATATAATCAAAGAAAATAAAGCGTAACATTAATTAATATATGAAAAAGAAATTTTTAGGATCATTCATTATATTTATACTATGTGTTATTGTCTTTTGGGCAAATACATTTTCACAGGCCATTAAGAATACAGAAATTGCAGGTTTTCTGCAGGGTTTTTCCGGCTGTTTAGGCTTTGGCGCTTTAATAGGTACTTTTGTCTATGGTTATAAAGGATACTTTGAAAGCAGCACCGTAGTATAGCTGCTAAAAAATTGCCCTGTTGGCTCCGCCATCAACCTGTATAGTTGTTCCGCTTATGTAAGATGCTTGCTCTGATGCTAAAAAGGTAACCAGCGCGGCCAGTTCTTCGGGTTTGCCAATGCGACCAAGCGGGATGCTTTTAGCTTTGTCTTTAATGGCCTGTTCAGGGTCAACATCTTTAGGCATAGTATGCTTAATCCGGTCGGTAAGAATTAAGCCAGGAGCTACATTATTGACTGTAATATTGTAAGGGCCATATTCATCGGCCATTAGTTTGGCCATCCCTACTACACCCATCCGCATGGTGGTTGATAATACCGAATTACCCAGCACCGCCTTAACCGACCCGCTGATGATGTTAATAATGCGCCCACCGCCTGCTTTTTGCATGTAAGGGAGCACTTGCTTACTGGCACGGGCAAAGCTTAGCAGGTTCAGCTCAAAAGCCTTTTGCCATTGCTCATCATCAAAGTTTTCAAATTTATCAAATGGTGGGCCGCCGGCATTGTTCAGCAAAATATCTACTTGTCCAAAGGTTTCTGCAGCCTGTTTAATAAAGTTGCTCAGTTGGCCGGCGTCTGATACATCAACCGGGATAGCCACCACATCGTTGCCGGTAGCCTGTTTTATTTCATTGGCGGTATTATTCAATTCATCCGCATTGCGAGAGCCAATAATAACCTTTGCGCCTTCTTGTGATAAGCCCAGGGCAATTGCCTTACCTAATCCTTTACTTGCTGCCAGTACAATGGCTACCTTGTTGTTTAGTTTCAGATCCATATTGTGTTGTATAAACCGTAGCTTTGCGTGATTGTTCAATTAATAATCCGCAAAAAAAATCATTACAAATGTGCGGATTTGTATGTAAACT